>NZ_PDCM01000002.1:2864375-3223750 GCF_008634025.1 Streptomyces albofaciens JCM 4342
TGCGGCGCGCCGGGGAGCCGGAGACCGGCGGGACGGCCATGCCGGTGATGGGCGCGCGTGCCGTGTACCGCGTGGTCCAGGAGGGGCTGACCAACGCCGCGAAGCACGCGCCGGGCGCGCCGGTGGAGGTACGGCTGACCGGCGACGGGCGGCGGCTGGACGTGACGGTGACCAACGCCCCGCCCCCGCCCGGCACGGCGCCGTCCCTGGTCCCGGTCTCCGGCGGCAACGGGCTGGTGGGGCTGGACGAACGGGTCCGGCTCGCGGGCGGTGAACTGCGCGCCGGACCCACGCCCGAGGGCGGGTTCGAGGTCGCGGCGCGGCTGCCGACGACCGGCCGGGGGCCGGTGCGCGGCCCCGGCGACAGCTCCCGGTGGAGCGTGTCGCAGCGGGAACTGGCCTCCGCCCGGCAGCAGGTGCGGCGGCGGCTGGTGCAGACGGTGGCCGTGCCGGCCGCGCTGTTCACCGGACTGCTGCTGGTGATGGGCGTCTTCGCGCTGATCAGCCCGTCGTGGTCGGTACTGGACCGCGGGACGTACGAGCGGCTGCGCGTCGGCGACGACCGGACGGCGGTGGAGTCACGGCTGCCGTTCTTCTCCCTGGACGTACCGCCGGACGGCACGCCCGCCCCGCCGCCCGGCCACGTCTGCCGCTACTACGGCTACCGTGCCTACGTGGACGACACGGCCTACGCGCTGTGCTTCGCGGACGGGCGGCTGGTGTCGAAGGGGGTCGTCCACCGCCGGGACCGTCCGGCGTCCAAGTAGGCGGTCGGTGCCGTCAGTTCACCTCAAGGACGATCTTCCCCTGGGTACGGCCGGTCTCGCCCATCTCATGCGCCTTCGCGGCCTCCTCCAGGGGGAAGGTCGCGGCGATGTGCGCGCGCAGTGCGCCGGACTCGGCGAGGGCGGCGATCTCGCGCATGCCCGCGTGGTCGGCCTCGACGATCATCACCGCCAGGCGGATTCCGCGCTCCGCGGCCGCCGCGACGGTTGCCGGATCGACCGGGGGAAGGATCGAGACCACGGTGCCGCCCTCGCGCACCACGTCCAGGGAGCGGGTGAGGGTGTCACCGCCGATGCAGTCCAGGACGACGTCGACCGTACCGGCGGCCGCGACGAAGTCGGTCTCCCGGTAGTCGATCACCTCGTCGGCGCCGAGCGAGCGCAGGAAATCGTGCTTGGCGGCGCTCGCCGTGCCGATCACGTGGGCGCCCTTGGCCTTGGCGATCTGTACGGCGAGGTGGCCGACGCCACCCGCCGCCGCGTGGATCAGGACCCGCTGCCCGGGCCGGATGTCCGCGGTGTCCACCAGGGCCTGGTAGGCGGTGAGCGCGGCCAGCGGCAGGGCGCCCGCCTGGACGTGGTCGAGGGCGGCGGGCTTGTGCACGAAGGCGCGCGCGGGGCCGGTGACGTACTCGGCGTGGGTGCCCACTCCGTACGGGTACGGGACCATGCCGAAGACCTCGTCGCCCGGTGCGAACAGGGTGACGCCGATGCCGACCGCCGTCACGACGCCGGAGACGTCCCAGCCCAGGACGCGGGGCAGATCCTTGACGAATAGTCCGGCCGCGCGGTGCTTCCAGTCGGTGGGGTTGACCCCGGCGGCGCGGACCGCGATCTGGATCTGGCCGACGCCCGGCTCGGGGCGGGGCAGTTCGGTTTCCTTCAGGACCTCGGGTCCGCCGGTGACGTCCTGGCTGATGGCACGCATGGTGTGTTCGTTCATGCCGTCCAGCTTGATCGGCGGCGCGGACCGCGACAATGGCACGATGGCCATCTCCCGATAGGATCGTGCCATGCGTGCGCATCGTGTGGTGGTCCTGGCCCTGGAGGGCGTCTATCCGTTCGAGCTCGGCATACCGGGGCGGGTCTTCGGCGCCGCCGACGGCCGTTACGAGGTGCTGACCTGCTCGGCCGACGGGCGCCCGGTGCGCTGCGGAGCCGACTTCTCGATCACCGTCGAGCACGGGCCGGAGGCGCTGCGCACCGCCGACACCGTGGTGGTCCCGTCCATCGCCCCGGATCATGTGCACAGCGAGCTGCCCGAGGCGGTGGGCGCCGCGCTGGCGATGATCCGGCCCGGCACCCGCATCGTCTCCATCTGCACCGGCGCCTACGTACTGGCCGCCGCCGGGCTGCTGGACGGCCGCCCGGCCACCACCCACTGGCAGCTCACCGGGGACTTCCGCCGCCGCTTCCCTAAGGTCCGGCTCACCCCCGACGTGCTCTTCGTCGACGACGGCGACGTGCTGACCTCGTCCGGCGCCGCCTCCGGCATCGACGTGTGCCTGCACGTGGTGCGCGCGGACCACGGCGGGGCGCTCGCCAACCATGTGGCCCGCAAGTGCGTCGTACCGCCCTTCCGCGACGGCGGCCAGGCCCAGTACGTCGAGCAGCCGGTGCCCGCGCCGACCGCGACCGGCACCGCGGCCACCCAGCAGTGGGCCCTGGAGCACCTGGACGAGCCGCTGACCCTGACCCGGCTGGCCCGGCACGCCGGGATGAGCCTGCGCACCTTCAACCGCCGCTTCCGCGACGAGACCGGGCTCAGCCCCGGGCGGTGGCTCATCCAGCAGCGGCTGCTGCGCGCCCGCCAGCTGCTGGAGACCAGCGACCTGCCGGTGGACCTGATCGCCGGGCAGGTCGGCTTCGCGGGCGGCGCGTCGCTGCGGCAGCATCTGCACGCCGCGATCGGCGTCTCGCCGCAGGCGTACCGGCGGACGTTCCGGGCGCCTCGTCCGGCGGAGGACCAGTCGGCGGTCCGCGCGGGCTGAATCCGCCCGTCGCCCACCACGGCCCGCTGTACGGAGCCGTGCGGCCGGTCTAGCTTCGGCCCGTACGCAACCGTACGTCCGAGAGGGGACACCGCCATGGCATTCGGTTTCGTCGCCTTCCACTACCCGGCCCCCGAGCACGTCGAGGAGTTCGTCGGCCAGTGCCACCAGGTCGCCGAAGCGGCGCGGTCGCAGCCGGGCTTCCTGTCCGTCGGGGTCTGGGTCACCCCGAACGGCGAAGCCGTCGTCACCACCGGTGCCTTCGAGTCCGAGGAGACCTTCCGCGCCGCGGCCGAGGTCGCCCGCGAGATGGGCGCGACGCCGGAGGGCCTGAGCGACCTGGAGGTCAGGCCCCGCCAGGTGCACTTCCTGCTGTCCCGCTGAACGGCCCGGCCGGGGCGCCGCACGTCGTACGGCGTACGTGCGAAGCCCCGGCCGCGTACGGACGGCGGCCTACCGCATCAGCACCCCGGCCTCCTCCCCCGTCGCCTCCGACGGCACCGCCAGCAGCCCCATCTCGGCCGCCGACGCCAGCAGCCGGTGCGCGGGCAGTACGCGGACCGTGTAGCCGAAGGAGCCGGTGCGGTCCAGGGCGAGCGGGCCCTCGTAGAGCCAGCGGCCCTCCAGGTCCGGGCCGCCGGTGGGCTTGAGCGGCACGGTGGTGGCGTCGGTGATCCGGTCCGACTCGTCCACCCGGCCGGAGACGACCTGCACCTCCACGTCGTCCGGGGCCAGCTCGCCGAGCGTGACGCGGACCCGCAGCGCCAGGGTCGCGCCCAGTTCGGCGCTGCCGTTGGGCGGGCCGCCGGGCACGCCGGCCGGCTCCGCGCGGTCGACCACCAGGGCGCCGGTCTCCACGTGGTCCACCGCGACCTGCGGCCACGCGGCCCGCACCCGGGTCTTCCACGCGGCCAGCTCGGTCGCGGCCTGCGGGGTGAGCGCGCGCTGGGCGCGGGCGGCGGGGGCGTACAGCCGCTCCACGTACTCCCGCACCATCCGGCCCGCCAGCACCTTCGGTCCCAGATTGACCAGCGTCTGCCGGACCATCTCGACCCAGCGCTGCGGAATGCCGTCCGCATCGCGGTCGTAGAAGCGCGGCGCGACCCGCTGCTCCAGCAGCTCGTACAGCGCGTTGGCCTCCAGCTCGTCGCGCCGGTTCTCGTCGGTGGCGTGGCCGTCGGCGGTGGGGATGGACCAGCCGAAGTCCGGCTCGTACCACTCGTCCCACCAGCCGTCCAGCACGGACAGGTTCAGACAGCCGTTGAGCGCCGCCTTCATGCCGGAGGTGCCGCACGCCTCCAGCGGGCGCAGCGGGTTGTTGAGCCAGACGTCACAGCCCGGATAGAGCTTCTGCGCCATGGCCATGCCGTAGTCGGGGAGGAAGACCAGCCGCTGCCGTACCCGCGGGTCGTCGGCGAAGCGCACCAGCTCCTGCACGAGGCGCTTGCCGCCGTCGTCGGCCGGGTGGGCCTTGCCCGCCACGACGATCTGGATGGGCCGCTCGCGGTGCAGCAGCAGTTCCATCAAGCGGTCGCGGTCGCGCAGCATCAGGGTGAGGCGCTTGTAGGAGGGCACCCGGCGGGCGAAGCCGATGGTCAGCACCTCCGGGTCGAGCACGCCGTCGATCCAGCCCAGCTCGGCGGCGCCCGCGCCGCGCTGCCGCCACGAGACGTGCAGCCGGCGCCGCACCTCCTCCACGAGCTGTTCGCGCAGCACCCGCCGCAGGTCCCACACGTCCGCGTCCGGGATGTCGGCCACCGCCGACCAACGCCGCGAGTCGCCGACCGACAGCGCGTCCTCGGTGCGGCCGGGCCCGATCTGGCGCGCGCCCAGCCGGAAGACCTCGGGCGCCACCCAGGTCGGCGCGTGCACGCCGTTGGTCACCGAGACGATCGGCACGTCCTCCGGGTCGAAGCCCGGCCACAGCCCGGCGAACATCTCCCGGCTGACGCGGCCGTGCAGGGTGGAGACGCCGTTGGCGCGCTGGGCCAGCCGCAGGCCCATCACCGCCATGTTGAAGCAGTTCGGCTCGCCGCCGGGGTAGGTCTCCAGGCCGAGCGCGAGGATCCGTTCGACGTCGATGCCGGGCAGTTCGGCCGCCTCGCCGAAGTGGCGGGCGACCAGTTCGCGGTCGAAGCGGTCGATGCCGGCGGGGACGGGGGTGTGGGTGGTGAAGACCGTGCCGGCGCGTACGGTCTCCAGGGCGCCGTCGAAGTCCAGGCCGACCGGCCCGCCGGCCGTGCCGGGGCCGCCCTCCCGGCCGGCGTCCGCCAGCTCCCGGATGCGCTCCAGGCCCAGGAAGCCCGCGTGTCCCTCGTTCGTGTGGAACACCTCGGGCGCGGCGTGGCCGGTCAGCCGGCAGTACGTCCGTACGGCCCGCACCCCGCCGATCCCCAGCAGCATCTCCTGGAGCAGACGGTGCTCGCTGCCCCCGCCGTAGAGCCGGTCGGTCACGTCCCGCTCGCCCGGCGCGTTCTCCTCCACGTCGGAGTCCAGGAGCAGCAGCGGTACGCGCCCGACCCGGGCCACCCAGACCAGCGAGCGCAGCTGCCGCCCGCCGGGCAGCGCCAGGGCGACCTGCGCGGGCGTCCCGTCGGCCTCCCGCAGCAGGTCGAGGGGCAGCTCGTTGGGGTCCAGCACCGGGTAGTGCTCCTGCTGCCAGCCCTCGCGGGAGAGCGACTGGCGGAAGTAGCCGTGCCGGTAGAGCAGCCCGACGCCGATCAGGGGTACGCCGAGGTCGCTGGCCGCCTTGAGGTGGTCGCCGGCGAGGATGCCGAGGCCGCCGGAGTACTGGGGCAGGGCGGCGGTGATGCCGAATTCGGGCGAGAAGTAGGCGACGGCCTCGGGCAGCCGGCCGTCCCGGCCGCTCTCCTGGGCGCTCTGGTACCAGCGCTGCCCGGTCAGATAGTCCTGGAGGTCGTCGGCGGCGGCACCGAGCCGGCGCAGGAACCGGCGGTCCCCGGCCAGTTCCGCCAGCCGCTCGGCGGAGACGGTGCTCAGCAGCCGCACGGGGTCCAGCCCCGCGCGGCGCCGGCCGGCGGGGGCTATGGCGTGGAAGAGTTCGCGGGTCTCGGAGTGCCAGGACCAGCGCAGATTGCGCGCCAGGTCGCTGAGGGGTCGCAGGGGCTCCGGGAGGACGGGACGCACGGTGAACCGACGAATGGCCTTCACGCTACGACGGTAGCGGCGCGGGGCCGCCCGATTCGCCCGGTACCCCGTAATCCGCTCGGATCCGGCCGCCAACTGGCAGGAGCGGCAAGGCGCTTGGCCCGTCACCCGTTCGGCCGAGCGGGGTGCCCGGAGGGCGCTTCCCGGCCATCCGGGACCGGCCCCGTCCGGGAGAGGGCGCTTCCCTACCCCCGCCCCCACCTACCCCATGTGGCCGATATGGCCGGTTCCACACCCTCGTGCACTCTTGTTCGGGCTCGCGGCGGGCGGAAGGCTGCGGGGTGGCGCCGCCGGCACGGGTGCGACGGTACCCGACTCTCCGTACGCAACTCCGGCGGTGCCCGGCCGAGTTGAGGAGGGGAACCGGACGCATGACACCGATATGGACACGTCTGGCGGGACCGGCGGCCACCGTCGCCGCCGTGGCCGCGCTCACCGCCGCCGCCCTGCCCGCGCACGCCGCCCCGATCGGAACGAAGGCCCCGGCCGCCGCGGACGCGGCGCGCGGCGGCTATATCGTCACGCTGGCCTCCGGGCCCGGCGGGGTGCGGGCGGCGTCCGCGGCAGGCCGGGCGCTGGCGGCGCAGTACGGGGTGCGGATCAGCCACACGTACCGTACGGCGGTCAACGGTTTCGCCGTGCGCGCGACCGGGGACCAGGCGCGGCGGCTGGCCGCGGACCCGGCGGTGGCGTCCGTGACCCGCGACCGCGCGGTGCTGCCGGCCCGCACGCAGCGCAATCCGCCGTCCTGGGGCCTGGACCGGCTGGACCGCGCGGGCCTGCCGCTGGACCGGGCCTACGCGGCGCCGCCGTCGGCCGGCCGGGGCGTGACGGTGTACGTGATCGACACCGGCGTGCGCACCACGCACCGGGACTTCGGCGGCCGGGCCGGCAGCGGCTGGGACTTCGTGGACGGCGACGCCGACGCGGACGACGCCAACGGACACGGCACCCATGTCGCCGCCACGGCCGCCGGGACCCGGTACGGCGTCGCCAAGCAGGCCCGTGTGGTGGCCGTACGCGTGCTGGACCGCGCGGGACGGGGCACCACCGCGCGGGTCATCGCCGGTATCGACTGGGTGGCCCGGCACGCGCGGCGCCCGGCGGTGGCCAACCTCAGCCTGGGCAGCGCGCCCAGCCCGCAGCTCGACCAGGCGGTACGCAACGCCGTCGCGGCCGGTGTCACCTTCACCGTGGCGGCCGGGAACCACGGGCGGCGGGCCGGGGCGTTCTCGCCCGGGCGGGTGAGCGAGGCCATCACGGTGGGCGCGAGCGACGCCCGGGACCGGCGGGCCGCGTTCTCCAACTGGGGCGCGAAAGTCGACCTGTTCGCACCGGGTGTGGACATCACGTCCGCGTGGCACTCGGGAGACACTGCGAAGCGAACCCTCTCCGGCACGTCCATGGCCGCTCCGCACGCGGCGGGCGCGGCCGCGCTCTACCTGTCGTCCCACCGGCGGGCCGGACCGAAGGAGGTGCGGAACGCGCTGGCCGCCACCGCGGCCCAGCACCGGATCACCGCGGCGGGCCCCGGCTCGCCGACCGCGTTGTTGCAGGTCAGGCCCCACTAGCAAGATCCCGGGCGCGCCGGCCCCGCCCCGGCGCGCGTGGGGGCGGGGCCGGGCGTCCGCCGGCGCCGGCGCAGCCGTCGGGCGCGGGACGGGACGGGGTCATATTCCGTTCCGCGGTTACGTGCCGGTAGTGCGCGGACGGCCCGATTGCCCCACCACGCGCCACGGGAAGGCTTTGGCCGTACCGGTCTTGCGTACGCGCCCCATGGCTTCCCGCACCGCCCCATCCGCCAGCCGAGTGAAAGCGGACAGGAGAGCCCATGCCCGCAGCCCGTCCAACTGTCGCGAAAACGATAGAAAGGACAGAATCCGGTAGTACATCCCAACCGTCAGGTGTGCCCATGATCGGCCGCATTCCCGTGCTCGACCTCCACCCGCTGATCGACTGCGGCCGCCGCCCGGCGAAAGCGGTGGTCGGCGAGGCCTTCGAGATCTCGGCCACCGTCTTCCGCGAGGGCCACGACGCGGTCGCCGCCAACGTCGTGCTGCGCGATCCGCTGGGCCGGCCGGGGCCCTGGACCCCGATGCGCGAACTGGCCCCCGGCACCGACCGCTGGGGCGCCGAGGTCACCCCGGACGTGGAGGGCCGGTGGACGTACGGCGTCGAGGGCTGGTCGGACCCCATCGGCACCTGGCGCCACCACGCCGGCATCAAGGTCCCGGCCGGCATCGACACCGAACTGGTCCTCACCGAGGGCGCGATACTCCACGAGCGCGCCGCGGAGGGGGTGCCCAAAAGAGACGGCCGGGAAGCGGTGCTGGCCGCGGCGGACACGCTGCGCGACACCCACCTGCCGGCCGCCACCCGGCTCGCCGCCGCGCTCGCCCCCGAGGTCACCGACGCGCTCGACCGCCACCCGCTGCGCGAGCTGGTCACCGCCTCGCGCACCGCGCCGCTGCTGGTCGAGCGCCGGCGCGCGCTGTTCGGATCGTGGTACGAGCTGTTCCCGCGGTCGGAGGGCGCGGTGCTGCGCCCGGGCGCGCCGCCGGTCAGCGGTACGTTCCGGACCGCCGCCGAGCGGCTGCCGGCGGTCGCCGCCATGGGCTTCGACGTCGTGTACCTGCCGCCCGTGCACCCGATCGGCACCTCGTACCGCAAGGGGCCCAACAACGCGCTGTCCGCCGGGCCGCACGACGTCGGGTCGCCCTGGGCGATCGGCTCGGCCGAGGGCGGGCACGACGCGCTCCACCCGGACCTGGGCACCTTCGAGGACTTCGACCACTTCGTGCGCACCGCGCGCGACCTGCGCATGGAGGTGGCGCTGGACTTCGCCCTCCAGTGCTCGCCGGACCACCCCTGGGTCACCGAGCACCCCGAGTGGTTCCACCACCGGGCGGACGGCTCGATCGCGTACGCCGAGAACCCGCCGAAGAAGTACCAGGACATCTACCCGCTGGCGTTCGAGGCGGACCTGGGCGGGCTGGTGCGGGAGGCCGAGCGGCTGCTGCGCTTCTGGATGGAGCGCGGGGTGCGGATCTTCCGCGTGGACAACCCGCACACCAAGCCGGTGGTCTTCTGGGAGAAGGTGATCGCGGACGTCAACCGCACCGATCCGGACGTCATCTTCCTGGCCGAGGCGTTCACCCGGCCGGCCATGATGCGCACGCTGGCGCAGATCGGCTTCCAGCAGTCGTACACCTACTTCACCTGGCGCAACTCCAAGCACGAGCTCACCGAATACCTCACCGAGCTGTCGCGTGAGACGGCCTCGTACATGCGGCCCAATTTCTTCGTCAACACACCGGACATCCTGCACGCCTACCTCCAGCACGGCGGACGGCCCGCGTTCGAGGTACGTGCCGTGCTGGCCGCGACCCTCTCCCCGACGTGGGGGGTCTACGCCGGGTTCGAGCTGTGCGAGTCGACGCCGGTACGAAGTGGCAGCGAGGAGTACCTGGATTCGGAAAAGTACCAACTGAGGCCCCGGGATTGGGAGACAGCGGGACGCCAGGGCCGTACGATCGCTCCTCTCATCACCACGCTGAACCGCTTGCGACGCCGCCATCCGGCGCTCCAACAGCTGCGGAACCTCCATTTCCACACCGTCGACAACGACGCCGTTCTCGCCTATTCCAAGCGGGCCGGGAGCGGTGCCGGTGCCGACACGGTGCTCACGGTCGTCAACCTCGACCCGCACCACACCCACGAGGCGACGGTGTCGTTGGACATGCCGGAACTCGGCCTCGATTGGCACGATTCCGTCCCGGTGCGCGACGAGCTCACCGGCGAGACCTACCACTGGGGCAGGGACAACTATGTGCGCCTCGATCCGGGCCGTTCGCCGGCCCCGGCGCACCTGCTCTCCCTGCGACCGTCCTCACCGATCGGAGGGTCACCCAATTGATCGTCAACGAGCCCGTCCCGGACAAGTTCGAGGACACCCCGGCCAAGGACCGCGATCCCGACTGGTTCAAACGGGCCGTCTTCTACGAGGTCCTGGTGCGCTCCTTCCAGGACAGCAACGGTGACGGCATCGGCGACCTCAAGGGCATCACGGCCAAACTGGACTATCTCCAGTGGCTGGGCGTGGACTGCCTGTGGCTGCCGCCGTTCTTCAAGTCGCCGCTGCGCGACGGCGGTTACGACGTATCCGACTACACCGCCGTGCTGCCGGAATTCGGCGACCTGGCGGACTTCGTGGAGTTCGTGGACGCCGCGCACCAGCGCGGGATGCGGGTGATCATCGACTTCGTCATGAACCACACCAGCGACCAGCACCCGTGGTTCCAGGAGTCCCGCACCGACCCGGACGGGCCGTACGGCGATTACTACGTCTGGGCCGACGACGACAAGCAGTACCAGGACGCGCGGATCATCTTCGTCGACACCGAGGCGTCGAACTGGACCTTCGACCCGGTGCGCAAGCAGTACTTCTGGCACCGCTTCTTCTCCCACCAGCCGGACCTGAACTACGAGAACCCGGCCGTCCAGGAGGAGATGCTCTCCGCGCTGCGCTTCTGGCTGGACCTGGGGATCGACGGGTTCCGGCTGGACGCGGTCCCGTACCTGTACGCCGAGGAGGGCACCAACTGCGAGAACCTGCCCGCCTCGCACGCCTTCCTCAAGCACGTGCGCGCGGAGATCGACGCCCACTACCCGGACACGGTGCTGCTGGCCGAGGCCAACCAGTGGCCGGAGGACGTGGTCGACTATTTCGGCGACTACTCCAAGGGCGGGGACGAATGCCACATGGCGTTCCATTTCCCGGTCATGCCGCGCATCTTCATGGCGGTCCGGCGGGAATCGCGCTACCCGGTCTCGGAAATCCTGGCGAAGACCCCGGAGATTCCGGCCAACTGCCAGTGGGGCATCTTCCTGCGCAACCACGACGAGCTGACGCTGGAAATGGTCACGGACGAAGAGCGTGACTATATGTACGCGGAATATGCCAAGGACCCGCGGATGCGGGCCAATATCGGCATCCGCCGCCGGCTGGCCCCGCTGCTCGACAACGACCGCAACCAGATCGAGCTGTTCACCGCGCTGCTGCTGTCGCTGCCCGGCTCGCCGATCCTCTATTACGGCGACGAGATCGGCATGGGCGACAACATCTGGCTCGGCGACCGGGACGCGGTCCGCACGCCGATGCAGTGGACACCCGACCGGAACGCCGGCTTCTCCTCCTGCGACCCCGGCCGGCTCTTCCTGCCGACCATCATGGACCCGGTCTACGGCTACCAGGTCACCAACGTCGAGGCCTCGATGTCCTCGCCGTCGTCGCTGCTCCACTGGACCCGCCGCATGATCGAGATCCGGAAGCAGAACCCGGCCTTCGGCCTCGGCACCTACACCGAACTCCCCTCGTCCAACCCCGCGGTGCTGGCCTTCCTGCGCGAATACCAGGACGACCTGGTGCTGTGCGTGCACAATTTCTCGCGATTCGCGCAGCCCACCGAACTGGACCTGCGGACATTCAACGGCCGCCACCCGGTCGAGCTGATCGGCGGCGTCCGTTTCCCGCCCATCGGGGAATGGCCCTATCTGCTGACCCTGGCCGGGCACGGCTTCTATTGGTTCCGGCTGCGGAGGGGGGCAGTCTAGGACTCCGACCGGCGTCCGGCGGGGCGGCGGAAAACCACCGCGCACTGTTTTCCGGCCGCCCCCACGGGCAGTCTCCCTACTACCGCACGGGCCGGGTGAGCCAGCGCCGAAACCCCGGTGTCAGGGGTAATCCCCACGGACGCCGCTGCCGTACGGACGATCCTCACCCGACACGTCCCGCACCGCCGCACAGTCAAGGCCGCATTCCGGGACACTCTGCCCTATCTGTCGTGTGCCCGGGGAAAGGACGCGACGCCATGTCGGAGACCGCCTCGACCCGTGCCATCCGCAGTCCGCACGACCGCCTCTCGATCACCGCGCCCGCGCTGCTCGCCTCCCTCACCCCCCTGCTGACCGAATGGCTGCCACGGCAGCGCTGGTTCGCCGGCAAAGGGCGGCCGATCACGGGGTTCCAGCTGGTGTCGGCGACCGAGCTGCTGCCGTGCGCCGCGGGTGGCGCCACACCGGGGCTGCTGCACCTGCTCGTCCGGGCCCAGCAGTCGGCGCCCCCACCCGGGACCCCGCATCCGTCGCCGCCGGAGGGCCCCGCCGAGCCGGCCGCCGCGCCTTCCGGGGGCCCGGCGGCCACCGCGGACTGCTACCAACTCCTGCTGGGCGTGCACAGCGCGCTGCCGCCGCAGCTCGCCCCCGCCGTGATCGGCCGCCCCGCGAGCGGCCCGCTGCACGGCCGTACGGTCTACGACGCCCTGCTGGACGCCCGGCTGTGCGCGCTCCTGCTGGAGCGGCTGCGGGTGCCGGGGCGGCTCGGCGGACTGCGGTTCCGCCGGGTGCCCGACAGCGCCATCTCCTCCGGGCTGCCCGCCCGTCCGGTCACCGCCGAGCAGTCCAACTCCTCGGTGGTGTACGGCGACGCGTACATCCTCAAGGTCTTCCGGCGGACCGCGCCCGGCCTCAACCCGGACCTGGAGCTGCCGCTGGCGCTGGCGCGCGCCAAGTGCGCGCGGGTCCCGGCGCCCGCCGCGTGGTTCGAGACCGACCCGGACCCCGGCGAGGGCGAGCCGGTGACGCTGGGCGTGCTCCAGCCCTATCTGGCCGGCTCGGCCGACGGCTGGCAGCTGGCCCTCAACGCCCTCGCCGTACAGGCCGACTTCACCAGCTCGGCGCGGGCGCTCGGGCACGCCACCGCCGAGGTGCACACCGCGCTCGCCGAGACGCTGCCCACCACCGAGCTGTACCGCCCCCAACTCGACGCGATCGCCGCCCACATGAACGAGCGGCTGGTGTCCACCGCGCGGGTGGTGCCCGCACTGCGGCCGTACTGCGCCCGGCTGCGCACCGCCTTCGACGACCTGGCGGCGCTGGGGCACGACGGCCGCGCCTGGACCGCCCAGCGCATCCACGGCGACCTGCACCTGGGCCAGACGCTGCGGACCGCCGACGAGGGCCGCTGGTCGCTGATCGACTTCGAGGGCGAGCCGTCCCGCCCGCTGGCCGAGCGGCGGCGCCCGCAGCCCGCGGTGCGCGACGTGGCGGCCATGCTGCGCTCGTTCGACTACGCGGCGCGCAGCGGGCCGTCCGGCGGCGACCCCTGGTCGCTGGAGTGGGCGCGCCGCACCCGGGCCGCCTACTGCCTCGGGTACGCGGAGGCCGGCGGGCTCGATCCGCGCTCGGCGCCCGAGCTGATGCGCGCGTACGAGACCGACAAGGCCGTGTACGAAGTGCTGTACGAGGCCCGCCACCGGCCGACCTGGCTGCCCGTACCGATGGCCGCGGTGCGGCGGCTCGCCGGGGCGCAGGCGACCCGGGGGCCCGGCGGCGGCGACGATCCCGGCCCGCACCTGGACGGTGCCGATGGGCGCGCATGAAACGGCGGGAGCGGGCCACCCGCAGCTCTACGGAGCACCGGCACCGGCAGGCGCGGCACCGTCGGCCCCGCCCGCCGGCCCGGCACACCCGGCGTATCCGGTGTGCGCACCGGCGTGCGCCGGACCCCCGCACTCCGGGCACCACAGATACCCCGGACATCCCTGACACCTGACCTGGCCGAGGAGGCTCCTCTCGTGACCGCCCGTTCGTCGTCCCGCCGCCCATCGCAAGAACCCGCGCCCACCCGTGGCACGGCCGTCCGGGATACGTCCCCGGAGGCAGCCACCGGCCGGTCCGGAGTCCCGGCGACCTTCCTGCCGGGGCGTGATGAGCCTGCCGGGCCCGGCGGAGCCGCCTCCCCCACCGCCGCGCCCGCACCCGCCGCCACCGGCACCCCGCCGTCCGCCGAGCGCCCGCCGCACCAGCGGGACCACGGCGAGCCGCTGCCCGAGGGCGCCCGGCCCGACGGCTCCGCTCCCGCGCCGGAGCCCAGTGGCGGAAGCCACGGCGTGCGGACCGCCCCGCCGCTCGACCCCGGCGACCGGGACCGGCTGCTGTCCGGCGCCCACCACGACCCGCACGCGCTGCTCGGCGCCCACCCCCTGCGCGGCGGGGTGCTCTTCCGCGTCCTGCGCCCGTACGCGAAGGGCGTCACCGTCCTGGCCAAGGGCCTGCGCGCCGATCTGCACGACGAGGGCGACGGCCTGTTCGGCGGTGTCCTGCCGCTGTCCGCGATCCCCGAGTACGAGCTGCTGGTCTCGTACGACGACAACGAAGTGACCGTGCACGACCCGTACCGCTTCCTGCCCGCCGTCGGGGAACTGGACCTGCATCTGTTCGGCGAGGGCCGCCACGAGGAGCTGTGGCAGGCGATGGGCGCGATGCCGATGGTGCACCAGGAGGTGACGGGGACGCGCTTCACCGTCTGGGCGCCGAACGCCCGGGGCGTGCGCGTGGTCGGCAACTTCAACTACTGGGACGGCACCGGCTTCCCGATGCGCTCGCTCGGCTCGTCCGGGGTGTGGGAGCTGTTCCTGCCGGGCATCGGCGAGGGCGAGCTGTACAAGTTCGAGATCACCCGGCCGGACGGGACCCGGACGCTGCGCGCGGACCCGATGGCGCGCCGTACGGAGTGCCCGCCCGCCAACGCCTCGGTCGTGCACGCCTCGCACCACCGGTGGCAGGACGCGGCGTGGATGGAGCGGCGCGGCGAGCGGCCGGTGCACGCGGCGCCGTTCTCCGTCTACGAGGTGCACCTCGGCTCCTGGCGTCCGGGCCTGACGTACCGCCAGCTGGCGCAGCAGCTGCCCGCCTACGTCGCGGACCTGGGCTTCACCCATGTGGAGCTGATGCCGGTCGCCGAGCACCCCTTCGGCGGCTCCTGGGGTTACCAGGTCACCGGCTTCTACGCGCCGACCGCCCGGATGGGCACCCCCGACGACTTCAAGTACCTGGTCGACGCGCTGCACCGGGCCGGGATCGGCGTGCTGATGGACTGGGTGCCGGCGCACTTCCCGCGCGACGAGTGGGCGCTGGCGGAGTTCGACGGGCGGCCGCTGTACGAGCACGAGGACCCGGCGCGGGCCGCGCACCCCGACTGGGGGACGCTGGAGTTCGACTACGGCCGCGCCGAGGTGCGCAACTTCCTGGTCGCCAACGCGGTGTACTGGTGCGAAGAATTCCACATCGACGGCCTGCGGGTGGACGCCGTGGCCTCCATGCTCTACCTCGACTACTCCCGCGAGCCCGGCGAGTGGACGCCCAACGCGCACGGCGGCCGGGAGAACCTGGACGCGGTGGCCTTCCTCCAGGAGATGAACGCCACCGTCTACCGGCGCTGCCCCGGCGTGGTCACCGTCGCCGAGGAGTCCACCGCCTGGGACGGCGTCACCCGGGCCACCCACCATGTGGGGCCCGGCGGCTTCGGCGGGCTCGGCTTCGGGCTGAAGTGGAACATGGGCTGGATGCACGACTCGCTGGGCTATGTGAGCAAGGAGCCGGTGCACCGCAAGTACCACCACAACGAGATGACGTTCTCGATGGTGTACGCCTACTCGGAGAACTATGTGCTGCCGATCTCCCATGACGAGGTGGTGCACGGCAAGCGGTCGCTGGTCTCCAAGATGCCCGGCGACTGGTGGCAGCAGCGGGCCACCCAGCGCGCGTACCTGGGCTTCATGTGGGCGCACCCCGGCAAGCAGCTGCTGTTCATGGGGCAGGAGTTCGCCCAGGGGGCGGAGTGGGCGGAGGGACACGGGCCCGACTGGTGGCTGCTGGACCCGTCGTACTCCGCCGAGCCCGACCACCGGGGCGTACGGGACCTGGTCCGCGACCTGAACCGCCGCTACACGGACACCCCCGCGCTGTGGGAGCAGGACACCGTGCCGGAGGGCTTCTCCTGGATCGACGGCGGCGCCAGCGAGGACAACGTCTTCTCCTTCCTGCGCTACGGCACGGACGGCACCCCGCTGCTGGCGGTCTCCAACTTCTCGCCGGTGGTGCGGCACGCGTACCCGGTCGGGGTGCCGGAGGACATGGCGGCGTGGCGGGAGGTGCTGAACACCGACGACGTCCGGTACGGCGGGAGCGGGGTCGGCAATCCGGAGCCGCTGGTGCCCGACGCGACCATGCCGTGGAACGGGCGGCCGGCGTCGATCACGCCGGTGCTGCCGCCGCTGGCGACGGTGTGGCTGCGGCCGGTGTGAGCGGGCTTCGCGGGCCGGGGCGGCGCCCCGGCCCCCGCCCGGTTCAGCCGCCCATGGCCCGCTTCCAGCCGTCCAGGAAGGGCGCCTCGGCCGGGTCCGGGCGGTCGGACGCGTTCAGGACGCGGTGCCAGTACGGGTAGTAGGCGGGCAGCTGGGAGAGTTCGGTGAGGCGGGCGGTCTCGGCCGCGGCCAGCCGCAGCCCGGTGGCGGCGAGGTCGTCGCGCAGCTGCTCCTCGTCGCGGGCGCCGATCACCAGGCCGGTGACGCCGGGGCGGCCGAGCAGCCAGGCGAGCACCACCCGGGGTACGGACGTGCCGTGCGCCTCGGCGATCCCGGCCAGGCACTCGATGATGTCGTACGCCCGCTCCTTGTCCACCACGTGCGGTTCGGGCCAGTCGGTGCCCTGCCGGGTGGTGGACGGCACCGGCTGCCCGCGCCGCACCTTGCCGCTGAGCAGCCCCTCCCCCAGCGGGCTCCACACCAGGGTGCCCAGGCCCTGGTCCAGGGCGGCCGGGAGGATCTCGTACTCCGCCTCGCGGGCCTCGGGCGTGTAGTAGACCTGCTGGGCCACCGGTGCGGTCAGGCCGTGCAGCCGCGCCGTGTACAGCGTCTTCATGATCTGCCAGCCGTTGAAGTTGGAGAGGCCGACATAGCGGACCTTGCCGTCGGCGACCAGTCGGTCCAGCGCGGTCAGGGTCTCCTCGACCGGCGTCTGGCCGTCCCACTGGTGCAGGTAGAGCAGGTCCAGGTGGTCGGTCTGGAGGCGGCGCAGGCTGCGCTCGACCTCGCGCAAGACGCTGTACGCGGACGCGCCGCCCTCGTTGGGCCCTTCGCCCACCCGCATCCGGACCTTGGAGGCGAGCAGTACGTCGTCCCGGCGGCCGCGCAGCGCCTCGCCGGTGATCTCCTCGGCCTGCCCGAAGGAGTACATGTTCGCAGTGTCGATCATGTTCACCCCGGCGTCCAGCGCGATGTCGAACAGCCGCCGGGCCTCGTCCGTACCGAGCCCGCCGATCTGCGCGAACTGCTCGCGCGCGCCCACGTTGAGGGTGCCGAGCACGAGCCGGGACACCTTCAGGCCCGACCGTCCGAGCGTGCGGTACTCCACGGTTCCTCCTCGGCCGGCGGTGCGGGGCGCCCGTGCGGGGCGCTCCGCGATCAACCGTAGGCCCGGGACCGGCGGGACGCACGGCAGGCCGGGCGTGGCGCGGCCGCGTACGCGCGGGACCTCAGTCCGTACCGCCGGTCGGCTCCGTACCGCCGGTCGGTTCCGTACCGCCGGTCGGTTCCGTACCGCCGGTCGGTTCCGCATCCCCGGTCAGCTGCGCGCGCAGCCGGGCCAGCCGCGCCGGCCATTCCTGGCCGTCGTCCGTCTCCTGCCACAGCTCGGCCAGCTCGGAGTCCGGCGCCAGCACCCGGTCCAGGGCGTGCACCGCGAGCACGGCGAGCCGGCGCGGCGGCTCGGGGACCGCCAGGTCCGGGGCGTACGCGGGGTCGGCCGGGGTCGGGCCGCCGGCGCGGGCAGCGGCTATCAGGGCCGCGGCGGCCACCGCCATCTGGCCTTCCGGGGCCTCCAGATAGTCCCGTTCGGCGGCGGCCATGGAGAGCACGCCCCGTAGCGCGCCGAGCCGCCGCTCCACCGGCATGGCGCCCAGGTCGTCCAGCAGGTCCGCCGCCCCGTCGTTGTCGAACGGCCCCGTACCCCAGGTCCCCATCAGCTTCCGCCCCTCATCCGTCCCAACCCCAACACGCCCGCACCCCCACCGGGCCGATTGCATCGTGGCATCTGCCACTGACAATTGAGCCGGTCGTGGCGGCACGCCTGTGCGCGCGGGACGGCGACGGCCGTCGGCACCGCGTGGCCGGAACCGGTACGGACCCCATCCGGCCAAGGTGGTGAACCTGGTGCCGTGCGGCGCTCATCGGCGCCAGGATGAGCGGCACTCATCGAGTGCGGCTCTCCGCCCTGCCGGGCCGCGATCCGCGCTCGCGGTCATCGAGCAAAGGAGTCCGATGGCGAACGAGCTCAAGTACGGCGCGCAGATCCACCTGCAGAACGGCTACAACGGCTGGCAGGGCGGCTACCTGGACACCAACAGCCACAGCAGTGCGTCGGGGGCGAAGTACCAGGTCGCGACCGCCGGCACGCCCACGCGGGGCAAGGGGACCGGCACCTGGGAGGTGCTCTCCGCCACCGGCAAGGCCGCCGGCCAGCCCGTCGTCAGCGGCGATGTGATCTATCTGCGCAACCTCTACGGCGGCGACGGCGGTTACCTGGACACCAATGGTCACGCCAGGGACGAGCAGAAGAACGCCGGGGCCAAGTACGACGTGACCACGTCCCAGACCAGGGACCGTGCCCAGGGCACCGGACGCTGGCGGATCTTCGCGCGGACGTCCAGCCCCGCCGACCAGAACGTCCGGATCGGTGACGTGGTCCACCTCTGGAACCTCTACGGGGACAACGGAGGCTTCCTGGAGACCAACAACACGAGCACGCTCACGGACGCCAAGTACGACCTGTGCACCAACGCCTACTACAACCGCAGCTCCGACGTAGCCGACTGGAAGATCCACCAGGCCCGGGCCTGACGCGCGACGGACCCCGGCGGCCGGTGCCGCCGGGGTCCGTCGCGGGTGTTCTCCGCGCCTCAGCCGCGCGAGGACGCGCTGCCGCTGCCCGCCGTGACCGGTTCGCGGGCGGCTTCCCGGCCGGTTTCCCGGCCGGCGTCCGCCTGCTGCGTACGGCGGCGGCGCGGCAGCAGTACGGCGACCAGCACCGTCCCCACGCCGAGCACCACCGCGCCGACCAGGCTGGTGTGCGCCACCGCGTCGGAGAACGCGCCGCGCACCGCGTCCGCGACCGCCTGGGCCTGCTGGAGGCCGAGCGCCTGCGCCTTCTCCGGGCCCACCTTGGGCGCGGCGCCGCTCGCGACCTGCTTGCCGACCTCCTTGGCCACCGCGAGCCCGGCGCCCACCGAGTCCTGGGCGGTGGACAGGGCGTCGCCCGGCAGCTTCGGGCCCCCGTGTGCCGCGGCCGAGGCCGCCGCGTCGGACAGCTTGGCGGAGTAGGTGCTCGCCAGGACGGAGCCGAGGACGGCGATGCCGAGCGAGCCGCCCAGCTCGATGGAGGTGTCGTTGACCGCGCCGCCGACGCCCAGCTGGTCCTCGGGGAAGGCGCCCATGATGGCGTCCGTGCACGGGGACAGGGACAGGCCGATGGCCAGGCCCAGGACGATCAGCGGGGCGAGGAAGTCCCCGTACGGGGAACCGGCGTCCACGCGGGTGAGCAGGGCCAGGGCGACCGTGCCGCCGACCATGCCGGTGGTGACGGTGACCTTCATGCCGAGGCGCGGCGTCAGGAAGCCGGTCAGCGCGGCGCCCACGAAGACCGCGCCGGCCAGCGGCAGCATCCGTACGCCGGTGTCCAGGGGCGAGTAGCCCAGCACGAACTGGAGGTGCTGGGTGAGGTAGTAGAACGCGCCGAAGACCGCGAGGAAGAAGAGCGCCACGGCGAGGTTGGCGCCGGCGAAACCGCGGTGGGCGAAGCGGCGTACGTCCAGGACCGGGCGCGGGTGGCGCAGTTCCCAGACGACGAACAGGACCAGGCCGACGCCGGCGGCCACCGCGGCGCCGATGGCGCGGGCGTCCCAGCCGAAGTGCGGGCCCTGGATGAGCATGTAGATCAGCGAGCCGACCCAGACGACGGACAGCAGGCCGCCGACGTAGTCGAGGCGGTCGCTGTGGCCCGCCTTGGAGGCCGGGACGACCAGCAGCGCGCCGACGATGCCGAGCGCCGCGACCGGCACGTTGATCAGGAAGGACGAGGCCCAGCCGTGGTCCTCCAGGAGGGCGCCGGCGACGAGCGGGCCGACCGCGATGGCGAGCCCGGCGGTCGCGGTCCAGAGGGTGATGGCCAGCGCGCGTTCGCCGCGCGGGAAGGTGGCGGCCAGCAGCGAGAGCGTCGCGGGCATGATCATGGCCGCGCCCACGCCCATCACGGCGCGCGCCGCGATCACCCCGCCGGAGCTGTCCACCAGGGCGCCCGCGACCGAGCCGCCCGCGAAGACCAGTAGGCCGAGGAGCAGCGCTCCGCGGCGGCTGTACTTGTCGCCGACGGCGCCGAGCATCAGCATCAGCGCGGCGTACGGGACGGTGTAGGCGTCGATCACCCACTGCAGGTCGGAGCTGCTCAGGCCCAGGTCGGCGGTCATGTCGGGGGCCGCGACGGTGAGCGAGGTGTTCGCCATCACGATGATCAGCAGGCTCAGGCACAGCACGCCCAGGGCCCACCAGCGCTTCGTATAGGGCCGGTCCGCGTCCTGGACCGGCCGGGTCTCCGCAGGAGCCACCCGATTCACCCTGTCTCTCCCCATACTCTCGACGTCCCGCACAGCCCCGCACACGATCTTGCACACGGCTGTGCAATTACACAGTCGTGTGCAATTTACGTCGCTGCACAGCCATGTGCAAAATGAGGAGGGAGCGGGACCGTGACCGCACGCGTCCGCCGACCGAGGAGCCGCCGCCCATGACCGCACCGACCAGCCGGGCCCACGCCAACCGCCGCCGGATCATGGACATCGCGCTGGCCGAACTGCTGCGGCACCCGGACGCGACCATGGACCAGATCGCGCGGGCCGCCGGGGTGGTGCGGCGCACCGTCTACGGGCACTTCCCCAGCCGCGAGGCGCTGATCACCGCGCTGACGGACGCCGCCGTGGACGATGTGACGACCGCCTTCGCCGACCACACGGCCGACCCGTCCGAACCCGCCGACGTGGCGCTCGCGCGGGCCACGCTCGCCGCGTGGGAGTGCGCCGACCGCTACCGGCTGCTGGTCTCGCTCGCCCAGTGCAGCGTCACCGACGCGGGCATCCGGGCCCGTCTGGAACCCGTACGCCGCCGGGCGACGGCCATCCTGACGCGCGGCCTGGAGGCGGGCCTGTTCCGCTCACCGCTCACCCCGGGCGCCCTCGCGCACGTCCACGAACACATGCTGTTCGGCCTGATGCAGGCGGTGAACGACGGCGACCTGCGGGCCGAGGTGGCGGGGCACGCGGCGGCGGAGACCGTGCTGGCGGCTTCGGGGGTGCCGGGCGAGCGGGCGGCGGAGGCGGTGCGGGTGGCGGAGGAGACGCGGGTCCCGGACACGCCCCCGTCATCGGCCGCGAGGGGCTGACGAGCGGGCGGCCGGACGAGCCGGCGAACGGGCGGCGGACGGACAGCCGGACAGACGACCGGACAGACAGCCGACAGACAGCCGGAAACGAAAAGGGCCCCGGCGGGCGCTTGCCCGCCGAGGCCCCGATCGCGGGTCTCAGACCTTCGCCGGCTCCTTCGCCGCGTCGGCCCCCTGCTCCGCCGGGCCGTCAACCCCATGCCCGTCCGCACTCAGCGTCCGCTCGTCGAACGGCAGCCGTCCGGCGAGGACTTCACCCGCCCGGGACGTGTCGAACTCCTTGGTCCAGGTGCCGACCAGGACGGTGGCGACCGCGTTGCCCGCGAAGTTGGTCAGGGCGCGGGCCTCGCTCATGAAGCGGTCGATGCCGACGATCAGGCCGACGCCGTCGACCAGTTCGGGGCGGTGCGACTGGAGGCCGCCGGCCAGCGTCGCCAGTCCGGCGCCGGTGACGCCCGCCGCGCCCTTGGAGGCGATGATCATGAAGACGAGCAGCGAGATCTGCTGGCCGATCGAGAGCGGACTGCCCATCGCCTCCGCGATGAACAGCGAGGACATCGTCAGGTAGATGGCGGTGCCGTCGAGGTTGAAGCTGTAGCCGGTCGGCACGGTGATGCCGACGACCGGCTTGCTGACGCCCAGGTGCTCCATCTTCGCGATCAGCCGCGGCAGCGCGGACTCGGAGGAGGAGGTGGACAGGATCAGCAGGAACTCCCGGCCCAGGTACTTCAGCAGGGCGAAGATGTTCACCCCGGCGATCAGGCGCAGCAGCGTACCGAGGACGAGGACCACGAACAGCAGGCAGGTCACGTAGAAGCCGACCATGATGACGGCGAGCGACTTCAGCGCGTCCACGCCGGTCGCGCCGACCACCGCGGCCATCGCGCCGAACGCGCCCACCGGCGCCGCCCACATGATCATCGACAGCACGCGGAAGACCAGGCGCTGGAGGTGCCCTATGCCGCGCAGCACGGGCTCGCCGGAGGCGCCCATCGCCTGGAGGCCGAAGCCGACGAGCAGCGCCACCAGCAGCGTCTGGAGCACCTCGCCGTGGGTGAGCGCCGAGACCAGCGTCTCCGGGATGATGCCCAGCAGGAAGTCCGTGGTGGACTCGGCGCCGCCCTTCGTCTGGGCCTGTCCCGCGTGCCGCAGCGACTCGGTCAGGTGGAGGCCGGAGCCGGGCTCCAGGATGTTGCCCACCACCAGGCCGATGGCCAGTGCGACCGTGGACATCACCATGAAGTAGCCCAGCGCCAGGCCGCCGACCGCGCCGACCTTGGCGGCCTTGCGGACCGAGCCGACGCCCAGCACGATCGTGCAGAAGATCACCGGCGAGATCATCATCTTGATCAGGTTCACGAAGCCGGTGCCCAGCGGCTTGAGCCCGACGGCGAAGCCGGGGGCCGCGAAGCCCACGGCGATGCCGGCGAGCACGGCGACGATCACGGCGATGTAGAGGTAGTGCGTCCGGTCCCGCTTCTGTCGCGGTGCGGTCTCCTCGGTCGTCCCCCCGGACGGTGGGCTCTGTGCGGCCACGGCTGACTCCTCGGGTCTTCGGTCCTGCGCCGGTCTGCGGCTCTGCAACCCGTACGCGGCCCGTGTCGTGCCGGTACGCGGCCCGTACGCAGAACAGTCCCGGTGACTATGCACGCCGTTGTGGCGCCCGTCACCCTTGCGTGCATTTCGTTCACGCATAAATGAGCGGGCAGACTGGCGCGCATGCGAAGTTCCCGCCGTGGGGGTCCGCCGCGTACCGCGCGCGGTGCGTCCGCCCCGCCCCGCCCGCGCGTCCGGTGGCCGCGCAGCCTGGCCGGGCAGCTGTTCGCCGTGCAGGCGGTGCTGGTCGGCGTGGCGGTGGCGGGGTGCCTGGTCTTCGCGTACGTGAACGCCGGGCGGCAGGCGCGGGAGACCGCGCGGCGGCAGACGGCGGCGGTGGCCGCCGCGGTCGCCGACGCGCCGGCGGTGGCGCGGGCGGTGCGCTCGGCCGACCCGACGGCGGAGCTCCAGCCGTACACCGAGCGGCTGCGGCGGGACGCCGGGGTCGACTTCATTGTGGTCATGGACACGGCAGGAAAGCGGTGGACCCACCCCGAGCCGTCCGCCATCGGCCGCACCTACCTCGGCCGGACCGCCCAAGCGCTGGCCGGACAGACCTTCACCGAGACCCACCGCGGCCGGCTCGGCCAGTCCGTGCGGGTGATCACGCCGGTCCGGGACGCGGAGCACGGCGGGCGCATCGTCGCCCTGGTCAGCTGCGGCATCACGGTCGAGACGATCAGCGACGGGCTGCGGCGGGAGGCGATGACGCTGGCCGCCGTCGCGGCCGGGGCCCTCGCGCTGGGCGGCCTCGGCACCTACCTCGTCAACGCGCGCCTGCGGCGGCACACCCACGGCATGAACGCCGCCGAACTGAGCCGGCTGCACGACTACCACGAGGCGGCGCTGCACGCGGTGCGCGAGGGGCTGCTGATGCTGGACGGGCAGCGGCGGGTGGCGCTCGTCAACGACGCGGCGCGCGAGCTGCTCGGCCTGCGCGGGGAGCCGGTCGGCCGGCCGGTCGACGCGCTGGGCCTGCCGGACGGCCTCACCGCCACCCTGCTCTCCCCCGCCCCGCACACCGACGAACTCCACCTCACCGACGACCGGGTGCTGATCGTCAACACCTCGCCGGTCTCCGGCGGTGAGCGGCGCGGCACGGTCGTCACCCTGCGCGACCACACGGAACTCCAGGCGCTCTCCGGCGAGCTGGACTCCGTACGCGGTGTCACCCGCGCCCTGCGCTCCCAGGCGCACGAGGCCGCCAACCGGCTGCACACCGTCGTCTCCCTGGTCGAACTGGGCCGTACGGAACAGGCCGTGGAGTTCGCCACCGCCGAACTGGAACTCGCCCAGGCGCTCACCGACCAGGTCGTCGGCGCGGTCGCCGAGCCCGTGCTCGCCGCGCTCCTGCTGGGCAAGGCGGCCCAGGCCAACGAGCACGGCGTCGAGCTGGTCCTCACCCCGGACAGCCGCATCGACGACGGCGTCCTGCCCGCCGCGCTGCCGCCGCGCGACCTGGTGACGGTCCTCGGCAACCTCCTGGACAACGCCATCGAGGCGGCGCCCGAGGGCACCCGCGTGCGGGTCACGGCGCTGGCCGACGGCGGGGAACTGCTGCTGCGGGTGGCGGACGGCGGGGACGGGTTCCGGGGCGTGGAGGACGCCGAGGACGTGTTCCGGTGGGGGTGGAGCACGAAGGAGGGCGGGGGCCGGGGGCTCGGGCTGGCGCTCGTACGGCAGACCGTGCGCCGGCACGGCGGGACCGTACGGGTGGGCGCGTCCCCGGAGGGCGGCGCCGAGTTCACGGTGCGGCTCCCGCTGCGGGCGGCGGACGCCGCGGCCGGCACGACCGCCACGGCCGGACCGGGCGGTGCCGGGTGAACGACTCCCGCACCGATCCCGGACAGCCGCCCCTGCGCGTGCTGGTCGTCGAGGACGACCCCGTGGCGGCGGACGCCCACGCGCTCTACGTGGGCCGGGTGCCGGGCTTCGCCGTGTCCGGGACCGTGCGCTCGGTCGCCGGTGCCCGCCGGCACCTGGACCGGCACACCGTCGATCTGCTCCTGCTGGACCTCTACCTGCCGGACGGCCACGGCCTGGCGTTCGTACGGTCGTTGCGCGCCACCGGGCACGCCGCCGACGTCATCGCCGTCACCTCGGCGCGGGACCTGGCCGTCGTACGGGAGGGCGTCTCGCTCGGCGTCGTGCAGTACGTGCTCAAGCCGTTCACGTTCGCCACGCTGCGCGACCGGCTGCTGCGGTACGCGGCCTTCCGCGCCGCGGCCGGGGAGGCGAGCGGCCAGGACGAGGTGGACCGGGCCATCGCGGCGCTGCGCTCGCCGCAGCCCGCCGCGCTGCCCAAGGGGCTGACCGCGGCGACCCTGCGCGTGGTGACCGACGCGCTGCGCGCCGCACCCGGCGGTCTCAGTGCCGCCGCGGCGGCCGACGCGATCGGCATCTCCCGTATCACGGCCCGCCGTTATCTCGAACACCTCGTCGAGACGGGCCGCGCGGCGCGCGCCCCGCAGTACGGCCAGGTGGGCCGCCCCGAATTGCGCTACCGCTGGTCGGGGCATTGACCTCCGTTTTGCCCCTGACTTACGGTCACCGGGCAGCTCGCCGTGCCCACTTGGAGGTCATGCCGTGCGCCGCATCGCTCCGATGGCTCTGCTCACCGCCGCCGTGCTGGCCGCCGGCACGCTCACCGCCTGCGGCGACGGCTCCGGAGGCGACAGGAACACCCTCAAGGTCGCCTTCCCCAAGGACACCAACAACAAGGTGACGGTCCGGGACGACTACGTCGAACTGGTGGCCCGCGCGTTCGAGAAGGCCAACCCCGGCAAGAAGGTCAAGCTGATCCCGATCCAGGCGTCGGAGAACGACTACTACGCCAAGATCCAGCAGATGATGCGCTCCCCGAAGACCGCCCCCGACCTGGTCTACGAGGACACCTTCCTGATCAACTCGGACATCGCGGCCGGGCTGCTGCGCCCGCTGGACCCGTACCTCGCGAAGTGGGCGGACTGGAAGCAGTTCGAACCGGCCGCGAAGGCCGCCGCGCGGGGGCAGGACGGCAGGACGTACGGCGTGCCGGACGGCACGGACACCCGCGGCCTGTGGTTCAACAAGAAGATCTTCAAGAAGGCGGGACTGCCGCAGGACTGGCGGCCGAGAACCTGGGACGAGGTACTGGCCGCGGCCCGCACCATCAAGCGCAAGGTGCCCGGCGTCATCCCGCTGAACGTCTTCACCGGCAAGGGCGCGGGCGAGGCCGCCGTGATGCAGGGCTTCGAGATGCTGCTGTACGGCACGGGCCAGGACCAGCTCTACGACCCGGCGACGAAGAAGTGGGTCACCGGCACCAAGGGCTTCCGGGACAGCCTGGAATTCCTGCGCACCGTGTACGGGGAGAAGCTGGGCCCCGACGTGTCCGACGCGCTCAGCCCCAACATCCAGACCAATGTCGCCACCGAGCTGATGCCGGAGCAGAAGCTGGCCATCAACCTCGACGGTTCGTGGCTCGGCCAGCAGTGGCAGCCCAAGGGCGGCGGGAAGCCGTGGCCCGAGTGGCCGACGGTGCTGGGCCGGGCGGCGTTCCCCACCCAGCACGGCGCGGCGCCGGGCAAGGTGAGCCTGGCGGGCGGCTGGACCTGGTCGGTGCCGCGACAGTCGCAGCGCCCGGACCTCGCCTGGAAGCTGATCGAGACGTTCCAGACGAAGCACAACGCGGTGGAGTGGTGCGTGCGCGGCGCGCAGATCGCGGTGCGCAAGGACGTGGCCGCCGACCCCGCGTACCTGAAGTCCCTGCCGGGCATCGACTTCTTCACCGGCCTGGTGAAGATCAGCCGGTACCGGCCCGCGCTGCCCGTCTACCCCAAGGTCTCGGCGGCGATCGGCGAGGCGATGGAGGCGGTCACCTCCGGTGACGCGTCGCCGCAGCAGGCCGCCGACGCCTACGACGAGCAGCTGAAATCCATCGTGGACGGCCGGACGGTCGCCAAGCCATGACCCGCGCCGCCACGGCCGCGTACGGTACGGCGGGCCGCGGCGCCCGGCCCCGCCGCCGGGCCCGGGCCCTGCTGCGCTGGTCGCCGCTCGCCCCCGCGACCGTTCTGCTGCTCCTCTTCCTCGCCGGGCCGATCGGCTACTGCGTCTACATCGCGTTCACCGACATGCAGCTGACCGGCCAGGAGTCCACCTCCTTCGTGGGCCTGGCCAACTTCCGGCGCGCGTTCGGCGATCCGGCGTTCCTGAACGCCGTGGTCCTGACGCTGGTCTTCACCCTGGTCTCGTCGATCCTGGGCCAGAACACGCTGGGCCTGGCGCTCGCCGCGCTGATGCGGCGCGCCTCCCGGCCCGTACGCACCCTGACCGGCGCGGTCGTCCTCACCGCCTGGGTACTGCCGGAGATCGTCGCGGGCTTTCTGCTGTACACGTTCTTCGAGCGGCGCGGCACGCTCAACGCGGTCCTGGAATGGCTCCACCTGCCCACGCAGAACTGGCTGTTCACCCTGCCCATCCTGGCCGTGTCGTTCGCCAACGTCTGGCGCGGCACGGCC
This sequence comes from Streptomyces albofaciens JCM 4342, assembly GCF_008634025.1. Classification (NCBI taxonomy): domain Bacteria; kingdom Bacillati; phylum Actinomycetota; class Actinomycetes; order Kitasatosporales; family Streptomycetaceae; genus Streptomyces; species Streptomyces albofaciens. The sequence continues at coordinate 2,891,745 of NZ_PDCM01000002.1, forward strand.
TTCTCGATGCTGATCTACTCGGCCGCGCTCGCCGAGATCCCCCAGGAGGTCACCGAGTCCGCCGCGGTGGACGGCGCGAGCGGCCGGCAGCGGCTGTGGCACATCACGCTGCCCATGATCCGCCGCTCCATCGGCACGAATCTGATGCTCAACACCCTCCAGACGCTGTCCGTCTTCGGGCTGATCTGGGCCATGACGCGCGGCGGCCCCGGCAGCCGGAGCCAGACGCTGCCGGTGTTCATGTACGACCAGGCGTTCCTGAAGTCGCTGATCGGGTACGGCACCGCCGTCGCCCTGCTGCTGCTCGTGGTGGGCGCCCTGTTCTCCGTCGTCTACCTGCGCCTGCTGCGCGAGGAGGTGTGACACGGTGCCCGCACCGGCCGCCCGGCCCCTGCTGACCCGCCGTGCCCGGCACCGCCTCGCGGCCGACGCGGCGCTGCTCGCCGTCACCGCCGCGTTCGCGGTGCCGCTCGCCTGGCTGGTGCTGTCCTCGTTCGACACCGAGGCGAACCTGCGGGTGAAGGTGCCGGGATCGCCGTCGCTGGACAACTTCTCGGCGGTCCTGACGGACGAGATCACCTTCACGCCGATGCTCAACAGTCTGCTGCTGTGCGGCGGCGCCACCGCCCTGACGGTGGCCTGCGCGGCCCTGGCGGCCTACCCGCTGTCCCGCTACCGCTCCCGGTTCAGCCGCCCGTACCTGCTCACCATCCTGTTCTCCACCTGCCTGCCGATCACCGCGATCATGGTTCCGGTGTACGCGCTGTTCGTCCGGGTCAACCTGATCGACACGCTCTACGGCACCGCGCTGTTCCTCGCGACCGCCCAGCTCCCGTTCGCCATCTGGCTGATGAAGAACTTCATGGACGGCATCCCCCGGGTGCTGGAGGAGGCCGCCTGGACCGACGGCGCGTCGTGGTTCCAGGCACTGTGGCGGGTGATCCTGCCGCTGATGGGCCCGGGGGTCACGGTCGTGACGATCTACACCTTCGCCATCATGTGGGGCAACTTCTTCGTGCCCTTCCTGCTGCTCCTGTCCCCCGAGCAACTGCCCGCCTCCGTCAGCATCTTCACCTTCTTCGGCAACTACGGCGCCATCGCCTTCGGCCAGCTCGCGGCCTTCTCGATCCTGTACTCGACGCCGGTCGTCCTGCTGTACGTGCTGATCTCGCGGCGGCTGGGCGGCGGGTTCGCGCTGGGCGGCGCGGTCAAGGGCTGACGCCACGGCCGGTCATCTCCCCGGGAGGACCCATGAGACCGAGACCCTTCGCAGTGCTCCGTTCCCTGGCCGTCCTGCTGATCGCCCTGGCCGCCGCGCCACCGGCCGCGGCCGCTCCTGGGGGCGCCCCGTCCAGTACGGCCGCCCCTACCGCGATCCGCGGCGGCAACGTCCTCCACAGCGCGGCGGGCCGCTGCACCGTCGGCTTCAACGCCACCAAGGCGGGCACGTACTACGCGCTGCTGGCGGGGCGTTGCGTGGGCGGCGCCAAGGACTGGTACGCCGACGCGGCCCGTACCGTCCACGTCGGTGTGACCGAGGCGGTGCGCTTCCCCGGCACCGACTACGCCGTGATCCGCTACACCAATCCGGCCGTCTCGTACCCCGGCGAGATCGACATCGGCGGCAGCCACCTGGACGTCACCGGTGCGGCGCAGCCCGCCGTGGGGCAGACGGTGTGCCTGCCCGGTTCCACGCCGGCCGTCCACTGCGGACCGGTCCGCGCCCTGAACGTGAGCGTCAGCCACCCCGAGGGCACGGTGACCGGGCTCGTCCAGGCCGCCGCCTGTGCCGAGCCGGGCGCGGTGGGCCGGCCCGCCGTCTCCGGCAGGACCGCGATCGGCATCCTCATCGGCGGCAGCGGCTCCTGCGCGTCCGGCGGCACCGCATACCTCCAGCCGGTCCTCCCGGCGTTGCGCGCCTTCGGCCTGACCCTGCACTGAGCGGACCGTTCCGCACCCGTCCCCGCGGGTGCGGGCGCGGTTCTCACTTGCAGTACCAGTCCGCCGGCACGCCCCGCGCCGTCTGCGCCCAGTGGCCCTTCCGGCTCAGCTCGCAGATCATCCTGGCCGCCTCTTCGACACTGACGTACCACTCGCGGATCGTGCCGTCCGCGCCGCCGCTGACCAGCGCCCGGCCGTCGGGCCAGTACGACAGTGACAGCACGCCGCCGGTGTGCCCGGTGAGCACGGCCGTCGTGCTGCGCGCGGCCACGTCCCACAGACGTACGGTGTCGTCGTCCCCGCCCGAGGCCAGGGTGCCGTCGCGGCTGAACGCCAGCGAGGTGACGCTGCTGGCGTGGCCGCGCAGCGTGCCGGCCTGCCGGCGCCCCGGCACGTCCCACAGCAGGATGTCGTGGTCCGTGCCGGACGTGGCCAGGGTCTTCCCGTCCGGGGAGAAGGCGGCGGCGAAGATGGGGAACGAGCGGCCGGTGAAGCGGGCGGTCTCTTCGAGGGTGGCCGCGTCCCGCAGCCGTACGGTACCCCGGTTCCCGGCGTTCTCGGTGATCGCCAGCGTCCGGCCGTCCGGCGCGAAGGTGACGGTGGACCCGCCGCCCGCCAGCTTGCGCTCGGCCACCCGGCGGTGTCCGGCCACGTCCCACAGGAACAGGTTGTGGTCGTCCCCGACACTGGCCAGTTTGGAGCCGTCCGGCGAGAAGGCCGCCTGCCGCACGGTGTTGGTGTGCCCGCGCAGGGTGGCGAGCAGCCGGCCGGTACGCGTCTGCCACAGCCGGATCGTGCGGTCGGCGTGCACGGAGGCGACGACGTCGCCCTTCGGCGAGAACACCAGCCCGGTGATCAGCCCGTGCGGCGCGGCGAGCGTCCGCAACGGCCGCGGCCGGTCGGCCGACCACAGCGTCAGCTCGCCGCCCGCGGCGGCGATGGTCCGGCCGTCCGGGGACACCGCGACCGAGGTGATCCCGCTCTGCCGGCCGCCGACCGTCTCCGGGCCGTCGCGGGTGGCGCGCCACAGCCGGACGGTGCCCGTGTCGTCGTCCGAGGGCGCGGCCAGGGCCGAGCCGTCCGGCGCGTACGACAGCGCGCTCGCCGATTCCACGCGGGCGGTGAACTTCTCGCGCGCGTGGCGGGAGTTCACGTCCCACAGCCGGACGATGCCGTCGTAGCTGGCCACGGCGAGGGTGGGGCGGGCCGGCGCCCAGGCCAGGGCGCTGATCCGGTCGGCCGTGCCGGTGAGTTCGCCGGCGGCGCGGCGCCCGGCGACGTCCCAGAGCCGGACCGTACGGTCCCCGCCCCCGCTGGCGAGGGTGTGGCTGTCGCTGCTGAAGGCGAGTGCGTACACCGGCTGGAGGTGGCCGGTGAGCCTGGCGAGCGGCCGGTGGGTGCGCGCGTCCCACAGCCGGACCGTGCGGTCCTCGCCGGCCGAGGCCAGCACCTTTCCGTCCGGCGAGAAGGCCACCGCCGTCACGTTGCCGGAGTGTCCGGCGAGGTCGGCGACCGGACGCCGGGTGGCCACGTCCCACAGCCGGACCGCGTTGCCGGTGCTGCCGGAGGCCAGGGTGCGGCCGTCGGGGGAGAAGGACAGTGACACCACCCGGCCCACCGGGCCGGTCAGCACGGCGAGCTGGCGGCGGTGCACGACGTCCCACAGGCGTACGGTGCTGTCGTCCCCGGCGGTCGCCAGGATCCGGCCGTCCGGGCTGAAGGCGAGCGCGTAGACCGGGCCGACGTGGCCGATGAGGGTGCCGAGCATGTGGTTGGTGGTGGTGTCCCACAGTTTGACCGTGCGGTCCACCGAACCGGTGGCCAGCGTACGGCCGTCCCGGCTGAAGGCCACCGCGTTCACGGCGCCGGTGTGCTCGGTGAACTGGTTGGCGCGGTAGGCGGCGTAGGCGCTGAGCAGGCTGCCGCGGGCCTCGGCCGTCGGCGCCTGCCGGTAGCCGTACAGCGCGGTCAGCGCCGCCGCCTGGGGCTGCTCCCGGCGCAGCTCGCCGGCCTCCGCCGCGTACTGGCGGGACACCGCGATCCGGCGCTGCGCCTCGGCGTCCGCCTGCTGCTGGAAGGCGAGGCCCGCCGCGATCAGGGCGAGCACGAGGAGGGCGCCGAGCGTCGCGGTCAGCCAGCGCGCGCGCCGGCCCCGCCGCCGGTCGGCGCGGGTCGCGCTGTGCAGGAAGTCCGCCTCCAGGGCGTTGAGGGCGGAGCCGTGCGCGCGGGCCCAGGACTGCGCGCCGGCCAGCTGCGCGCCCCGGTACAGCGCGCCGGCGTCCCGGCCCAGTTCGTGCCACGCCTCGGCGGCGGCGGTGAGCCTGCGGTGGGTCCGCAGGGCCTCCCGGTCCTCGTCGAGCCAGTGCCGCAGCCGGGGCCAGGCGCGGATGACGGCCTCGTGGGCGACCTCGACCGTGCTGTCGGACAGCACGATCAGCCGGGCGTCGGCCAGCTTGCGCAGCAGCCCGTCGATCTCGTGCGGGTCGGCCAGGCCGTCCAGTTCGCGGCGGAAGAGGCGGCGCCGGGTGTCCTCGGTGCCCTCGCCGAGCGCCGTCAGCCGCAGGAACACCGCCCGCATGACGTTGCGCTGCGCGGGCGCGGCCTCGTCGTACATCCGCTCGGCGGTCTGCGCGACGGCGCCGCGCATCCCGCCGGTGGCACGGTAGTCCGCCAGCCGCAGGGTGTCGTCGCGGCGGCGGTGCCACGCCTCCCGCATCGCGTGCCCGACCAGCGGCAGCGCGCCCGGCTGCCCGGCCGCCTCGGCGAGCACCGTCTCCAGCAGGTCCGCGTCCACCTGGACGCCGCGGCGCACGGCGGGCTCGGCGATGATGTCGCGCAGCTCGGCGCGGCTGGGCGGCCCGACGGGCAGCTGGGCAGCGGAGCGGAGCACGGCGACCAGCCCGGGGTGGGTGAAGCAGCGGGCGTAGAAGTCGGCCCGGATGCCGACGGCGACCCGGATGCGCCGGTCGCCGGAGCGGGCCAAGTCGGCCACGGCGCCGAGGAACGCGGTGCGTTCGGCCTCGTCGGCGCAGAGCGTGAAGACCTCCTCGAACTGGTCGATGACCAGCAGGGCCCGGGAGGCGTCGGACCGCCCGGCCAGCCAGGTGCGCAGGGCCAGGTCGAGGGCGGCGGGGTCCTCGTCCATGCGGCGGCGCAGGGTGGCGGCATGAGTGTCGGGGGACTCGGGGGCGGGGGCGTCGGGGGCGGGGGCGTCGGGGGCGGGCTGCCGCGGTTCGGGGCCGGGGGCGGGAACCGGCCGGGACGCAGCGGCGGGATCTGGCCGGGATGCAGCGGGGGCATCGGGCGGGGGCTCGGGAGCGCGGGCCCCGCCCTCCTCCACCGCCTCCACCGCCCCCACCGCCCTGGCCGCGTCCCCGGTCGCCGGTACCGTGTCGGCCCCCGCTCCCTCGCCGCCCCGCGGGTCCGGGCCCGTCACCAGGCGGGCCACCGCGGCCGCGAGAGCGGCGAGCGGCCGGGGGCCCGGGGTCAGCAGCGCCGGGTGCCAGTGCGCGCCGAGGTGGGGCAGCAGCCCGGCGCGCAGCAGTGAGGACTTGCCGCTGCCGGAGGCGCCGAAGACGACGGTCAGCGTGTGCTGTTCGACGCGCCCGGACAGCTCCTTGGTCAGCGTCGCGCGCCCGAAGTACTCGGCGGCGTTCGCCGCTTCGAAGGCGGCCAGGCCCGGATACGGGCAGCGCGACGTGCCCGGCCCGTCCTCGCCGGCCCCGGCGGCGGCCCGCCACCGCGCCTCCCACTCGGCCCGGTCCCCGCCGCACGCCTGGGCGTAGGCCAGGACGACGTCCAGCGTCGCCAGCCGTTCGCCCTTGGCCGCCTCCGCCAGCGTGCTGGCCGAATAGTGCGCCGTCTTGGCGAGCGTGCGGTAGCTCGGTGTCCCGGCCCGCTCCCGCAACTGCCGTAGTTCCCAGGCCAGCCGCTCCACCGGCCCGGCCTCCGGGTCCACCGGCCGTTCCGGCCGTCCCAGCCGGGGCTTGTTCTGCCCTGCCCCTGCTATGTACGCCACCTTCTTCCGCGCCCCGTGGCCGCCCCCACGGCCCGGTTCACCATTGTCCGGCTTGTTTGTCGCGGACGAGCCGTACTTTCGGACAACTCTGCGGCGTCGCAGAGTCGTGGTCTCCGGCGCCGTCGGGTGGCAAAACGGGGGTGGCGCGAGTGCGCGTGTCCTCGCGCCGTGGCTCCCGGCGCGCCGGACCGCGTCCGCGGCCGTCGTTTCGTACGACTTCGCGTCCTGTATCTCCGCACCATGGGTGCGCCGCTGTACGGGATCCGGGCGGCGGCGGGAGCGCCGAGGAGCCGGGCCATGCCGGACGAGCCTTCCTCGATGGCATCCTGGAGACGTTCTGGGCCCGGACCGGAGGGGGTGAGCCCGGTGGCCCCGAGTCCCGCCGGCCCTGAGGGCTTCGACGGCGCGCGCGGCCCCGTCAAGGACGTGGACTTCTGGTTCGATCCGGTCTGTCCGTATTCCTGGATCGCCGCGCGGTGGATACGGGAAGTGGCGCGGGTCCGCCCGGTCCGCGTCCGCCTGCGGCTGATGAGCCTTCAGGTGCTCAACGAGGGCCGGGAGGCCAACCCGGAGGACCCGGACGGCGAGTGGGACGCCTACCTGTGGGCGCCGGTGCGGGCCTGTGCCGCCGTGGAACAGCGGTACGGCCAGGCGGCCCTGGACCGCTTCTCCCTCGCCCTCGGTGTCCGGCTGCACCACCGGGGCGAGTGGGACGGGATCGAGCGCGCGCTCTCGGACGTGGGGCTGCCGCGCGAGGTGGCCGAAACGGTGTGGACGGCGGAGTACGACGCGGTGATCCGGGCCTCGCACGCGCGCGCCGTCGCCCTGGTGGGCGAGGATGTCGGTACGCCGGTCGTCGCCGTGGACGGCGTGGCCTTCTTCGGGCCGGTGGTCTCCCCCGTACCCCTGGGCGAGACGGCGGGACGGCTGTGGGACGGTGCCCTGAAGACGGCTTCCGTGCCCGGCTTCCACGAGCTGCGCCGACCGGCCGCCCCCGCACCGGACTTCGGGCCCGAGCCGGACATCGGGCCCGCACCGGACGCCGGTCCCGGGCCGGCCGTCCGAAGCCCCGACCGGCGGCGCTCCCCGGGCTCGGACCCGGGGCTTCACATCGGCCATAAGTCGGACGTCCGTCCCTCCACGGGATGACGGGCCGTTCGCGGGTGGGACTTCCGGCCGGTCCGGCTTTCGGCACTTCGGGCTGAGGTGCGCGGCACCCCGCACGATCAAGAATGGGACAGCACCGCACGTCCGGCTCCCGGGGCCTCCCCGGGAGCCGTGCGTCCGTCCGGGGCCCGGTGCCCCGTCGCATCCGCCCGTCCCCGTTCCAGGAGTTTCCCCGTGTCCCACGCGGCCGCCTTTCCCGCCCCCGCCCCGACTACGGCCGTCGCCGCCCGCGCCACCGACCTGAGCAAGGTCTACGGGCAGGGTGAGACCCGTGTGGTCGCGCTGGACCATGTGTCCGTCGAGTTCGGCCGGGCCCGCTTCACCGCGATCATGGGCCCGTCCGGGTCCGGGAAGTCCACCCTCATGCACTGCATGGCCGGACTGGACTCCATATCCTCCGGCTCCGCGCGGATCGGTGACACCGAGCTGAACGGGCTGAACGACAAGCACCTGACCCGGCTGCGCCGCGACAAGATCGGCTTCATCTTCCAGGCGTTCAACCTGCTGCCCACCCTGACCGCGCTGGAGAACATCACGCTGCCGATGGACATCGCCGGCCGCAAGCCCGACCGGCAGTGGCTGGAAAAGGTCATCCAGACCGTCGGCCTGTCCGGACGGCTCAAGCACCGCCCCGGCCAGCTCTCCGGCGGCCAGCAGCAGCGCGTCGCGGTGGCCCGCGCCCTGGCCTCCCAGCCCGAGATCATCTTCGCCGACGAGCCCACCGGCAACCTCGACTCCCGTTCCGGCGCCGAAGTCCTGGGCTTCCTGCGCGAATCGGTACGGGCGATGGACCAGACGATCGTCATGGTCACCCACGACCCGGTCGCCGCCGCCCACGCCGACCGCGTCGTCTTCCTCGCCGACGGCCGCATCGTCGAGGAGCTGTACGAGCCGACCGCGGACGCCGTCCTGGACCGGATGCGGCTGTTCGACGCCAAGAACCGCACGAGCTGACGCCCGCCGCCCCCCACCCCAGGACTGACACCACCACCATGTTCCGAACCGCCCTGCGCAACGTCCTCGCGCACAAAGCCCGTCTGATGATGACCGCGCTCGCGGTCCTCCTCGGCGTCGCCTTCGTCTCCGGCACCCTGGTCTTCAGCGACTCGGTCGGCCAGGCCGTCAAGAACGCCTCCGCCAAGAGCTTCAAGGACGTGGCCGTCTCCGTCCAGGCGGGCTCGCCGGAGAGCGGCCCCGAACCGGAGGACGCCGACGGCCGCCGCATCAGCGCCCTCGACGACAAGCTGGCCGGCCGCATCCGCGCGCTGCCCGGCGTGGCCGCCGTCCACGCCAACATCAGCGGCCGCGCCACCGTCGCCGACAAGGACAACCAGCCCATCGGCACCGACTGGCAGAACCTGGCCGCCAACTACCAGCCGGGCCCGGACGGCAAGGACAGCCGCTACCCGCTGGTCCAGGGCCGCGGCCCGGCCGCGGCCGGCGAGATCGCGCTGGACGAGGGCACCGTCAAGAAGGGCGGCCTGAAGGTCGGCGACAGCGTGCGCTTCGCCACCGACGGGCCGGCCCTCACCAAGAAGCTCGTCGGCATCGTCCACTCCGAGGACCCGAAGGTCACCGCGGGCGGCAGTCTGGCGCTGTTCGACACCGCGACCGCGCAGCAGCTGTTCACCCACCCCGGCACGTACGACGAGCTGGTGGTGTCCGCCGAGCCCGGCGCCGACGAGGCGGCACTGACCGACGCGGTCAAGAAGGTGCTGCCGAAGGACCGCGCCCAGGCGACGAGCGGCACCGCGCTGGCGGCCGAGCAGGCCCGGATGGTCGAGCGGAACAACAGCGCGCTGAGCAAGACGCTGCTGGTCTTCGCGGGCATCGCCCTGTTCGTCGGCATCTTCATCATCGCCAACACCTTCACGATGCTCATCTCCCAGCGCAGCCGCGAGATCGCGCTGATACGGGCGATCGGCGCCTCCCGCCGCCAGGTGGTGCGCTCGGTCCAGGCCGAGGCGGCCCTGCTCGGCCTGGTCTCCTCCGTCGTCGGCTTCGGCCTGGGCACCGGGATCGCGGTCGCCATGCGCGCGGTGCTCAACGCCAACGGCGCCGGCTTCCCCGACGGCCCGCTGGTCATCAGCCCGACCGCGGTGCTCTCCGCGCTCGGCGTCGGCGTGCTGGTGACGGTGCTCGCCGCCTGGCTGCCGTCCCGCAAGGCCGCGAAGATCGCTCCGGTCGAGGCGCTGAGCACGGTGGACGCGGCCCCCGCGCTGCGCGGCCTGGTCGTCCGCAACGCCATCGGCGCGGTCGTCACCGGCGTCGGCGTCGCGATCATGCTGTACGTCTCCACCCTCACCAAGAGCGACGACAGCACCCTGATGACCGCCATGGCCGGCTCGGTGCTGACCCTGACCGGCGTCATCATCCTCTCCCCGCTGCTGTCGCGGCCGCTGGTCGCGCTGGCCGGCCGGGTCACCACCCGGATCTTCGGCGTCAGCGGCAAGCTGGCCAAGGAGAACGCGCTGCGCAATCCGCGCCGTACCGCCGCCACCGCCTCGGCCCTGATGATCGGACTCACGCTGATCACCGGTATGACGGTCGCCGGCATCTCGACGCAGCGGGCGTCGGACGAGATGGCCGCCAAGGGCCTGACCGCCGACTACCAGGTCACCACGTCCAACTTCCGCGGCCTGGACCCGAAGCTGACGCGGCAGGCCGCGGCGCTGCCCGGCGTCGAGGCGGCGGTACCGCTGCGCGACACCGTCTTCGACGTGGCGGCGGACGGCGCGTTCGGCATGCTCACCGGCACCGACCTCGACCGGATCGGCAAGGTCACCGACCTGAAGTTCCGCAGCGGTTCCCTCCAGGCCGTACGGGACAGCGGCGGGATCGCGGTCTCCGCGAGCCGGGCGAAGGAGAAGGGCTGGAAGACGGGCGACATCCTCCAGGCCACCTTCCCCGCCGACGCCCGTGGTGACGTGGAGAAGCGGAAGAGCCAGAAGAAGACCCCGCTGAAGATCGTCGGCATCTACGAGGACAACCAGGCCGTCGGCGAGACGCTGGGCTCCACCCGGCTGGTCGACCCGCACCTGAAGCCCCTCAAGGACGAGAAGGTCCTGATCAAGACCGTGAACGGGCCCGAGGCCGGACTGGCGAAGGACATCCGCAAGGCCCTCGGCGACAGCCCGCTGCTGAAGGTCCAGGACCGCGACGCGCTGCGCAAGGAGAGCGCCGGCCAGATCGACACGGTGCTGAACATGGTCTACGGGCTGCTCGGCATGGCCGTGATCATCGCGGTGGTCGGTGTGGTCAACACCCTGGCGATGTCCGTCTTCGAACGCACCCGGGAGATCGGCATGCTGCGCGCCGTCGGCCTCGCCCGCAGCGGCATCAAGCAGATGGTGCGCCTCGAATCCGTGGTGATCTCCCTGTTCGGCGCGGTGCTCGGCATCGGCGTGGGCGTCTTCCTGGCCTGGGCCGGCGGCAGCATGGCGGCCGGCGCGATCCCGACGTACGAAATGATCATCCCGTGGGACCGCCTCGGCGTCTTCGTGGCCATCGCTCTGGTCGTCGGCATCCTCGCCGCCGCCTGGCCGGCCCGCCGCGCCGCCCGCCTCAACATGCTGGAGTCCATCGGCTCCGAGTGACCGCCCCGAGGCGGCCCCCCACCCGCCCGTCCCGTCCCCTCTCCCCCGGGGACGGGGCGGGCGTCTTCGCATACCGCGGGCCGGTGCCAGGGTTGGCCCGCCCCGAAAGGGCAACTCGCCCTCCATGGCTGCCGAACCGTCCGCCGAGAAGCCCACCACTGTGCTCGCCCACTCCTGGTGGGACGTGCTGCGCCGCACGGGCAAGGAGTTCGTCGACGACGAACTGCACGACCGGGCCGCGGCACTGACGTATTACGGGGTGCTCTCGCTCTTTCCGGCGCTGCTGCTGCTCGTCTCGATGCTCGGGGTGATCGGGCAGTCGGCGACCGACGCGGTCCTGAGCAATCTGGAGGAGGTGACGCCGGGGGCCGCGCGGGACATCGTGAGCGGGGCGGTGCGGCAGTTGCAGAACGGATCCGGTACGGGCAGCGTGCTGGCCGTGCTCGGGCTGCTGGGCGCCCTGTGGTCGGCCTCCGGCTACATCGCGGCCTTCATCCGTGCGGCCAACGCCGTCTACGACCTGCCGGAGGGGCGGCCGGCGTGGAAGACGCTGCCGCTGCGGCTGGGCGTGACGGTCGTGCTGATGGTGCTGCTCGCCGCCAGCGCGGTGATCGTGGTCTTCACCGGCACGCTGGCCCGGCAGGCCGGCCGGGGCCTGGGCATCGGCGACACCGGCCTCGCGGTCTGGGCGGTCGCCAAGTGGCCCGTGCTGGTCCTGCTCGTGGTACTGACGATCACCATCCTGTACCGGGCCACACCCAATGTGCGCGGCCCGGGTCTGCGGTGGCTGACCCCCGGCAGCTTCCTGGCCGTCGTGCTGTGGCTGGCCGCCTCGGCGGGCTTCGCCGTCTACGTGGCCAACTTCGGCTCGTACAACAAGACGTACGGCACCCTGGCGGGCGTCATCGTCTTCCTGGTCTGGCTGTGGCTGTCGAACCTGGCGGTCCTGCTGGGCCTGGAATTCGACGCCGAGCTGGCCCGGCAGCGGGCGATCACCGAGGGGCACCCGCCGCGCGAGGAGCCGTACGTGGAGCCGCGCGACACCCGCGCCTGGCCGCCCCGCCTGCGCAGGCGGCGCGAACGGCGCGCACCCTCCCCGGACCGCTGAGGTGCCGGACCGTGCCCACTGCACCAAGAGGGTGAGCGTCTGCACGACCGCCGCCCAGGGCGGGTACCCCTCGGAAGCCCCACCCACGGCGCGGACCCGAGCGCCTTCGAGTGCCGAAGGAAACGGAGAGCAGTGACAGACACAGCGAGCCAGGGACCGGCACCGGGCGACGACCGCCCGGTGCTCACCAACCGGCAGGGCCACCCGGTCCACGACAACCAGAACCAGCGGACGGTCGGCGCGCGCGGCCCGGCCACCCTGGAGAACTACCAGTTCCTCGAAAAGATCAGCCACTTCGACCGGGAGCGCATCCCCGAGCGGGTGGTGCACGCGCGCGGCGTGACCGCGTACGGCTTCTTCGAGAGCTACGGGAAGTGGGGCGAGGAGCCGATCGGCCGCCACACCCGGGCGAAGCTGTTCCAGGAGGCCGGCAAGCGCACCGAGGTGGCCGTGCGGTTCTCCACCGTGATCGGCGGCCGGGACTCCTCCGAGGCGGCCCGCGACCCGCGCGGCTTCGCGGTGAAGTTCTACACCGAGGACGGCAACTGGGACCTGGTCGGCAACAACCTGGGCGTCTTCTTCATCCGGGACGCGATCAAGTTCCCGGACGTCATCCACGCCCTCAAGCCCGACCCGGTGACGCACGAGCAGAAGCCGGCCCGGATCTTCGACTTCATGTCGCAGACGCCCGAGTCGATGCACATGCTGGTCAACCTGTTCAGCCCGCGCGGCATCCCCGCCGACTACCGGCACCAGCAGGGCTTCGGCGTCAACACCTACAAATGGGTGAACGACGAGGGCCGGACCGTCCTGGTCAAGTACCACTGGATGCCCAAGGCGGGCGTGCGCAGCATGACCGAGGCGGACGCGGCGGCGGTGCAGGCCCGGGAGCTGGGCCACGCGACCAAGGACCTGTACGAGGCGGTCGGCCGCGGCGAGTACCCCGAGTGGGAGCTGCTCGTCCAGATGATGGACGACCACGACCACCCGGAGCTGGACTTCGACCCGCTGGACGACACCAAGACCTGGCCGGAGCAGGACTTCCCGCCGAAGCCGGTCGGCCGGATGGTGCTCGACCGGATGCCGGACAACTACTTCGCCGAGAACGAGCAGATCTCCTTCGGCACCGGCGTCCTCGTCGACGGGCTGGACTTCTCCGACGACAAGATGCTCGTCGGCCGGACCTTCTCCTACAGCGACACCCAGCGCTACCGGGTCGGCCCGAACTACCTCCAGCTGCCGGTCAACCGGGCCAAGCACGCCACCGTCCACACCAACCAGCGCGACGGGCTGATGGCGTACGAGCAGGATCCGCACGGGGGCGACCCGGAGGTCAACTACGAGCCGTCGCTCACCGGCGGGCTGCACGAGGCGCGGGAGCCCTCCCACGACGAGCAGGGTCCGGAGATCCGCGGCCGGCTCACCCGCAAGCGCATCCCGCGCACCAACGACTACCTCCAGGCGGGCCAGCGCTTCCGGCTGCTGGCGGACTGGGAGCGGGACGACCTGGTCAAGAACCTCACCGACGCGATCTCCCAGGCCGACCGGCGGGTCCAGGAGCGGATGGTGTGGCACTTCCTCCTGGTCGACAACGAGCTGGGCCTGCGGGTCGGCGAGGGGCTGGGCATCGGGCCCGGCGACGTGTCCCACCTGGAGCCGCTGGCCGGCCAGACCCTGACGGACGAGGACCGCAAACGGCTGGCGAACCTCGGCGGCAACCCGCCGCGGGACGTCTCCGGGCTCACCATGACCCACTGCGTCCCGAACGAGCGGCACGCCGTCGCGGGCTGAGAGGAGGTCCGGCCGGGCATGGCAGCGCCGAAACGGTACGCGGTCGCCGCGTCGGGGAAGTGGGTGGACGACGAGGACGGCCGCCGCCTCCCCGCGGGCGAGGTGCACGCCTGGGAGCAGGGACTGAACCAGACGGTGTGCGGCCTCTCGCTCAGCCGCTCGCAGCTGGGGCGGTTCCCGCACATCGGGTGGCCGGACGTCCTCCCCGAGTCGGGCGGGGCCGCGGACCGGGTCCGGCGGGTGTGCCCGCGCTGCGCGTCGGTGGCCGGGCGCCGGGGCACCGACGCCCGCCCCCGCTGGCAGCGCACCGACCCCCGGCCGTGACGGCCCGGCGCCGCCGTGCGCGGTACGGCACGGCGGCGCCGGGGGCGGCGGGGTACGGGCTCAGCCCGGCCAGGTGCCGGTCGCCTTGCGGACGGCCGCCGCGCCGCTGCGGTCCACGGCCGCCTTCACCACCGCGAGCGTGGCGCCCTGGAGCGCGGCGGCCGGCAGCACCTCCCGCCAGCTGCGTTCCTCGTCGGTGGCCTTCGGCGCGTCCTCCTCGCGGCCGACCAGCTTCCACAGGCGCTTGAACAGGAAGCCGGCCAGTACCCCGCCGAGGGCGCCGAAGATCATGCCCAGGGGCTTGTAGAGCAGTTTGATCATCAGCGGTGTCCTTTGCTCCGGCAGGCCCGGCGGGCCTTGGCGCCCGCGGTGGCCAGCGGGCGGGCGGTCTTCTTCGCGCGCGGCCCGGTACGCGGTGTCGTACGGCGCGGGTGCGGGCGCACCCGGGCGCGGCCACGGCGCCGCAGCACCAGCGCGCCGGCCAGCAGCGCGCCGCCCGCGACGGCGGCCGTCCGGACGGCCGTGGAGCCCGTCAGCCGGTGCGTGGCCGCCGTGGCACCGTCCTTGATCCGGGCCGCCTTCTCCTGTGCGCGGCTCTTCACATCGGCCTTGTCGGCCAGCTCGGCCACGGTGTCGCCGAGTTCCTGCCGGGTCCGCTCGATGCGGGCACGCAGCTCGGCCGGGCTCGCGCCGGAGCCGTCGCCGCCGCGGGGGTCACTGGTCATCGCCGGGCCCTCTCTTTGATCGTCTCGATGTCCTGGCGGACGCTGTGCACGGCCTCCTCGGGCACCGGCGGGGTGGCCCGCCGGATCCGCTGCCGGCCCAGCAGTCCGAGGACCGCCGCCAGCACCAGCAGCGCGCCCACGACCACGAGGCCCGCGGCCCACAGCGGCAGCACCAGCCCGAGCGCGATGATCGCGGTGGCCACCAGCGCCTGTGCGGCCAGGAACGCCACCGTCCCGGCACCGCCGAGCAGCCCGCCGCCCACGCCGAAGCGCTTGCCCTTGCGCGCCAGCTCCGACTGCGCCAGGCGCATCTCGTCGCGTACCAGGCTGGACAGCTGCTCCGACGCCTGGGTGACCAGTTCGTTGACCGGCCTGCCGTCCGGCCGGGCCGTCCGGTGATCCACGAAGTCGCTCATCCCGGTCACGCCTCCTTCCTTGTGCGCGCCGGGTACCTCCTCACGGGCCGGCTAACCGGAACGTTGGCCCGTACGGGTGCCGGAACCCCGCGGACGGCCGGGGAACCGGCCGTCCGGCAACGCGAACGGCGCGCGCCCCGGGCAGGGACGCGCGCCGTCGAAGGTCCTCGGCAGCCGGATCAGAAGACCGACTCGGCCTCCTGCATGCGGTCCAGCGGCACCCGCTTCAGCTCGGTGACCGCGTCGGCCAGCGGGCTCATCACGATGTCCGTGCCGCGCAGGGCGGTCATCTGGCCGAAGTCGCCGCGGTGCGCGGCCTCGACGGCGTGCCAGCCGAAGCGGGTGGCGAGCACGCGGTCGTACGCGGTGGGGGTGCCGCCGCGCTGGACGTGGCCGAGGATGACCGGGCGGGCCTCCTTGCCGAGGCGGTGCTCCAGCTCGCGGGCGAGGGCGGTGCCGATGCCCTGGAAGCGCTCGTGGCCGTACTGGTCGATCTCGCCGTGGCCGTAGTCCATCGTGCCCTCGGCGGGGTGGGCGCCCTCGGCGACGCAGACGACGGCGAACTTCTTGCCCCGGTCGAAGCGCTCCTCGACCATCTTCACCAGGTCGTTCACGTCGAAGGGGCGCTCCGGCAGGCAGATGCCGTGGGCGCCGCCGGCCATGCCGGACTCCAGCGCGATCCAGCCCGCGTGCCGGCCCATGACCTCGACGACCATGACCCGCTGGTGCGACTCGGCGGTCGTCTTCAGGCGGTCGATGGCCTCGGTGGCGACGCCGACGGCGGTGTCGAAGCCGAAGGTGCGGTCGGTGGCGGAGATGTCGTTGTCGATGGTCTTGGGCACGCCGACGATCGGCAGGCCGGCGTCGGCGAGCATCTTGGACGCGGTGAGCGTGCCCTCGCCGCCGATGGGGATGAGCACGTCTATGCCGTACTCACGGGCCAGGTCCTTGCCGTTCTCGCACGCCTCGCGCAGCCGGGCGCGCTCCAGGCGGGCGGAGCCGAGGATGGTGCCGCCGCGGGCCAGGATGCCGCTGACCGCGTCCAGGTCCAGCTTGCGAAAGCGCCCGTCGAGCAGACCCTTGAAGCCGTCCTCGAAACCGATGACCTCGTCGTCGTGGCCCGTCAGCGCCCGGTGCACCACTGAACGGATCACAGCGTTGAGGCCGGGGCAGTCGCCGCCTGCGGTGAGGACTCCGATACGCATGGTGCTGTGTCTCCTGTGTGCTCGCTGCTGGTTCGTGTGAGCCGGTCCGATTCTTTCACGGGCCGGGAGGCGGTGCCCGCACGGCACCGGACGCCGCTGCCGTCACCCGCTGACACATGCGTAAAACTGGAAGAGCGGCTTAACCACAGCCGCAGGTATTGTCAAGGGGGGCAAGCTCACCATAACGGTTAATTTGACCTTGCCAAGCGACGGATGGATCGGAGAGCACGCGTGACGCGCAGCGTGTACGTGACCGGGATCGACCGCGGCGACGGCCGCCAGGTCGTCGAGCTGGGAGTGATGGAACTCCTGACCCGCCATGTCGACCGGGTGGGCGTCTTCCGCCCGCTGGTCCACGACGGACCCGACCGCCTGTTCGAACTGCTGCGGGCGCGCTACCGCCTCTCCCAGCCCGCCGGGACCGTGTACGGCATGGGTTACGAGGAGGCCGCCCGCCTCCAGGCCGAGCAGGGCACCGACGAGCTGGTCTCCCGGCTCGTCGAGCGCTTCCACCAGGTGGCCCGGGAGCACGAGTACGTCCTCGTGCTCGGCTCCGACTACGCGGCCACCAGCCTGCCGGCCGAGCTGAACCTCAACGCCCGGCTGGCGAACGAGTTCGGCGCCGCCGTGCTGCCGGTCGTCGGCGGCCAGGGCCAGGAGGCCGAGTCGGTGCGCGCCGAGGCCCGCAACGCCTACCTCGCCTACCACTCGCTGGGCTGCGACGTCGTCGCGCTGATCGTGAACCGGGTGGCGCCGGAGCAGCGCACGGCCGTCGCGGAGCAGCTGTCCGCACACCTGCCGGTGCCCTGCTACGCCCTCCCGGAGGACGGCGCGCTGTCCGCGCCCACCGTCGGCCAGATCGTGCACGCGCTCGGCGCCGAGGTGCTGCTCGGCGACGACTCGGGGCTGGCCCGCGACGCCCGGGACTTCGTCTTCGGCGGCGCCATGCTGCCCACCTTCCTCAAGGCGCTGACCCCCGGCTGCCTGGTCGTGACCCCCGGCGACCGCGCCGACCTGGTCATCGGCTCGCTCGCCGCGCACAGCGCCGGCGCCCCGCCGATCGCGGGCGTGCTGCTGACCCTGGACGAGCGGCCGGGCGCCGACATCATGGCGCTGGCCAACCGGCTCGCCCCCGGCACTCCGGTGATCTCGGTGGCCGGCGGCTCCTTCCCGACCGCGGCCGAGCTGTTCGCCATCGAGGGCAAGCTGAACGCCGCCGCGCCGCGCAAGGCGGAGACCGCGCTCGGCCTGTTCGAGCGGCATGTGGACACCGCGGAGCTGACGAACCGTATCTCCGTCGCCCGTTCCGGCCGCGTCACGCCGATGATGTTCGAGCACGAGCTGATCGAGCGCTCCCGCTCGGGCCGCCGCCGGGTCGTGCTGCCCGAGGGCACCGAGGAGCGGGTGCTGCGCGCCGCCGACGTCCTGCTGCGCCGCGACGTGTGCGACCTGACGCTGCTGGGCGAGGAGAAGGCGATCCGCAAGCGCGCCGCCGACCTCGCCATCGACCTGGCCGACGCGCAGATCACCGACCCGCAGACCTCGCCGCTGCGCGAGCGCTTCGCCGAGCTGTACGCCAAGCTGCGCGCCCACAAGGGCGTCACCTACGAGCTGGCGTACGACGTGGTCGCCGACGTGTCGTACTTCGGCACCCTGATGGTGCAGGAGGGCCTGGCCGACGGCATGGTCTCCGGCGCGGTGCACTCCACCGCGGCCACCATCCGCCCCGCCTTCGAGATCATCAAGACCAAGCCGGGCGCGCAGATCGTCTCGTCCGTGTTCTTCATGTGCCTGGCCGACCGCGTCCTGGTCTACGGCGACTGCGCCGTCAACCCGGACCCGAACGCCGAGCAGCTGGCGGACATCGCCATCCAGTCGGCGACCACCGCCGCGCAGTTCGGCGTCGAGCCGCGGATCGCGATGCTGTCGTACTCCACCGGCACCTCCGGCTCCGGCGCGGACGTCGACAAGGTGCGCAAGGCCACCGAGATCGTCCGCGAGCTGCGCCCGGACCTGCTGGTCGAGGGCCCGATCCAGTACGACGCGGCCGTGGACGCCGCGGTGGCCAGGACCAAGCTGCCGGACTCCGAGGTCGCCGGCCGGGCCACCGTCCTGGTCTTCCCCGACCTGAACACCGGCAACAACACCTACAAGGCCGTGCAGCGCTCGGCGGGCGCGGTCGCCGTCGGCCCGGTCCTCCAGGGCCTGCGCAAGCCGGTCAACGACCTCTCGCGCGGCGCGCTGGTCCAGGACATCGTCAACACCGTGGCCATCACGGCCATCCAGGCGCAGGGCGCGGCACCGGGCGGCTCGCCCGCCGCCGGCGTCTGACGCCCCCGCCCGTCCCCCCACCACCAACCGAAAGCTGCTTCATGACTGCCAACGCCACCCGCGTCCTCGTCCTCAACTCCGGCTCCTCGTCGGTGAAGTACCAGCTGCTCGACATGCGCGACGGGTCCCGTCTCGCCGTGGGCCTGGTCGAGCGGATCGGTGAGGAGACCTCGCGCCTGGCACACACGCCGCTGGCCACCGGCGGTGACAAGAGGGAGCGCGAGACCCGGATCGCCGACCACGACGAGGCCCTGAAGGCGGTCGCCGACGAGCTGGCCGCGGACGGGCTCGGCCTGGACTCGCCGGAGCTGGCGGCGATCGGGCACCGGGTGGTGCACGGCGGGCTGAAGTTCACCGAGCCGACGGTGATCGACGACGCGGTGCTCCAGGAGATCGAGCGGCTGGTGCCGGTGGCACCGCTGCACAACCCGGCGAACATCACCGGTATCAGGACGGCCCAGGCGCTGCGGCCGGACCTGCCGCAGGTCGCGGTCTTCGACACCGCCTTCCACACCACAATGCCGGAGCACGCGGCGCGCTACGCCATCGACGTGGAGACGGCCGACGCGCACCGCATCCGCCGCTACGGCTTCCACGGCACCTCGCACGCGTACGTCTCGCGCAAGACCGCCGAGCTGCTCGGCAAGGCGCCCGAGGACGTCAACGTCATCGTGCTGCACCTGGGCAACGGCGCCTCCGCCTCGGCGGTCGCGGGCGGCCGCTGCGTGGACACCTCCATGGGCCTGACCCCGCTGGAGGGCCTGGTCATGGGCACCCGCTCGGGTGACATCGACCCGGCGGTGGTCTTCCACCTCAAGCGGGTGGCGGGCATGGACGCGGACGAGATCGACGTGCTGCTCAACAAGAAGAGCGGCCTGATCGGGCTGTGCGGCGACAACGACATGCGGGAGATCCGGCGCCGGATCGACGAGGGCGACGAGCGGGCGGCGCTCGCCTTCGACATCTACATCCACCGGCTGAAGAAGTACATCGGCGCCTACAGCGCGGTGCTGGGCCGGGTGGACGCGGTGGCGTTCACCGCGGGCGTCGGCGAGAACGCCGCCCCGGTGCGCGAGGCCGCGGTCAAGGGGCTGGAGGAGCTGGGGCTGGCGGTGGACGCCGACCTGAACTCCGTACGGTCGGACGAGGCGCGGCTGATATCGCCGGAGTACGCGCGGGTCGCGGTCGCCGTCGTCCCCACCGACGAGGAGCTGGAGATCGCCAACCAGACGTACGCCCTGGTCAGCAACTGACCCGCGGCACCACCGGCCGGGCGCCGACGGCAGCCGTACGGCGCCCGGCCGGTCCCTCGCTTCCGGGCACCCCAGCCCAAATTATTCCGCTCCGAAACAAACGATAGGATCGATCCCATGCGCCGTTCCAAAATCGTCTGCACCCTGGGCCCCGCCGTCGACTCCTACGACCAGCTGAAGACGCTGATCGAGGCCGGCATGAACGTGGCCCGTTTCAACATGAGCCACGGCACCCACGCGGAGCACGAGGAGCGCTACCACCGCGTCCGCAAGGCCGCCGAGGAGACCGGCCGCGCCGTGGGCGTGCTGGCCGACCTCCAGGGTCCGAAGATCCGCCTGGAGACCTTCGCCGACGGCCCCGTCGAGCTGGTGCGCGGTGACGAGTTCGTCATCACCACCGAGGACGTGCCGGGCGACAAGACCATCTGCGGCACGACCTACAAGGGCCTGCCCGGTGACGTCTCCAAGGGCGACCCGGTCCTGATCAACGACGGCAACGTGGCGCTCCAGGTCGTCGAGGTGGACGGCCCGCGGGTGCGCTGCATCGTCATCGAGGGCGGCGTGATCTCCGACCACAAGGGCATCAACCTGCCCGGCGCGGCGGTCAACGTCCCGGCGCTGTCCGAGAAGGACATCGAGGACCTGAAGTTCGCCCTGAACATGGGCTGCGACCTGGTGGCGCTGTCCTTCGTGCGGGACGCCAAGGACGTCAACGACGTGCACCGCGTCATGGACGAGGTCGGCCGGCGCGTACCGGTGATCGCCAAGGTGGAGAAGCCGCAGGCGGTCAACAACATGGAGGAGGTCGTCGCGGCCTTCGACGGCGTCATGGTCGCCCGCGGTGACCTGGCCGTCGAGTACCCCCTCGAAAAGGTCCCGATGGTGCAGAAGCGCCTGGTGGAGATGTGCCGGCGGAACGCCAAGCCGGTGATCGTGGCGACCCAGATGATGGAGTCGATGATCACCAACTCGCGGCCCACCCGCGCCGAGGCGTCCGACGTCGCCAACGCGATCCTGGACGGCGCCGACGCGGTCATGCTCTCCGCCGAGTCCTCGGTCGGCCAGTACCCGATCGAGACCGTCAAGACGATGTCGAAGATCGTCGAGGCGGCCGAGGAGGAGCTGCTGTCCAAGGGCCTGCAGCCGCTGGTCCCGGGCAAGAAGCCCCGTACGCAGGGCGGCGCGGTGGCCCGCGCGGCCGCCGAGATGGCCGACTTCCTCAACGGCAAGGCCCTGGTCGCCTTCACCAAGTCCGGCGACACCGCCCGCCGCCTGTCGCGCTACCGCGCGGCCCAGCCGATCCTGGCCTTCACCACGGACGCCGCCACCCGCAACCAGCTCGCGCTGAGCTGGGGCGTGGAGACCTTCGTCGTGCCGCACGTGGAGCACACCGACGAGATGGTCGACCTGGTCGACGCCGAGCTGCTGAAGCTCCAGCGCTACAACGACGGCGACACCATGATCATCACCGCCGGCTCGCCCCCCGGCGTCCCCGGCACCACCAACATGGTCCGCGTCCACCACCTGGGCGGGGACCGCGGCTGACGCGACGGTGTGACGTGCTGCGC
The DNA here is from genome assembly GCF_008634025.1 of Streptomyces albofaciens JCM 4342. Classification (NCBI taxonomy): domain Bacteria; kingdom Bacillati; phylum Actinomycetota; class Actinomycetes; order Kitasatosporales; family Streptomycetaceae; genus Streptomyces; species Streptomyces albofaciens. The sequence continues at coordinate 2,913,188 of NZ_PDCM01000002.1, forward strand.
GGCGCGCACGACTGAACGCGGCGGTGGGCCGCATCCCCTCGGGGGTGCGGCCCACCGTCATGCCGGTGCGGTACGGCTCACCCCGTGATCGACTGATGCAGCCCCGGGATCGTCAGGGTGCCGCCGAACTGGCCCGCCTGGGTGATCTTGACCTTGGTGAAGTAGGCGAAGGGGACGTTGATCGGCGGCGGGTGCTCCGGGTCGAAGACGATCGGGATCAGGCCGAAGAGGTTGCCCTGGAGGCGTTCGGTGTACATCGTGACCTTGCCGCCCCGGATCGTGGAGGTCGAGCCCGCCGCCGCCTGGACGTGGTACTTCTTCCCGGCCGGGCCGTCCACGATCTGGTGGAGGTCGCCGATGTCGATGCTGTCGGCGGTGAACTTCAGGGCCTGCTTGGTACGGCCGTTGGGCATCGTGAGGTTGACGACGCCCTCGTAGTCCAGGCCGCGCAGGGTCAGCCCGCTGGACTCCAGGTACCAGGGCTGGTTCGGGACGGTGGCCGGGGGCCGCTCGTCCTGGCCTGCGACCTTCTTCTCCTCGACGCAGGGGAACGGCTTCTTGCCGTCCGCGTCGGGGGCGCCCGGGTCGGCGCTGCCGCTCGGGGACGGGGAGGCCGACGGCGAGGCGTCGTCCGCCTTGTCCTTGGCGTCCTTCGCCGCGTCCTTCGCGGCCTTCCCGGCCTTGCCGGTGGCGTCCCCGGCCGCTTCGCCCGCCTTGCCGACGGCGTCCTTCAGCGGGTCGGTGGGCTTGGCGGAGGGTTTGCCGGCGGGGTGGCCAGTGCCGGAGTCCCCCGACGGGGACGGGGTGGGCGTCGCGCCGGGGCCGGCCGGCTTCTCCTGGCCGGGGTGGAAGACGTCGTGCAGCTTCTTGCCCACGCCCAGGGGGTCGTACCAGGGGTTCTGCTCCGTGGGGGTGGAGGAGGCCGAGGGGGACGGGGTGGGGGCGGGGGTCTTCCCGGACGTGTCCGGGGAGGGGGAGGGAGTGCGGGAGGAGGCGTCGGGGGACGGGGGCGGCGTGGTGTCCGTACCGGCGCCGCCCTTCGAGCCACCGGCGGTCTGGTCCTTGCCGGGCCTTGCGGACTTGCCGTCCTCGGCGGCCTTGTCCTTGGCGGCCTTCTCCTTGGCGGCCTTGTCCTTCTCCGCCTTCTCCTTCTCCGCCTTCTCCTTCTCGGCCTTGTCCTTCCCGTCCTGCTCCGCCTTGTCGGGAGCGCTGACGCACGGGCCGTTCCTGAAGGGGCTCTCCGGCGGCTGCGGTTTGGCCATCGCCAGCTGCGGGGTCAGGCCCATGCCCATCAGGACGGCGGACGGCATCGCGGCGATGGCGATCGCCTTGCCCGCGGGCACGTGCAGCCGGGTCAGCAGCGGCTTGCGCGGGGCCGCGTGGCGCGGCCCGGTTCTCGCCCCTGGGGCGGCCGCGTTCGTCTCGTGCAGCTCATCACCCGGCACTGTGCCTCCCGTTCGTCCCGTTGACCGGGTTCGCTCCTGACAGGTCGTCCGGTGTGCTGCCCGCGGGCCGGGCCGGTGTGCCGCTCTCGGGGGCGAGCGGCTTGCCCGGCGCCCAGGAGACCCCCAGCGCGCCGCCGATCAGGCCCAGCACGAAGCCGACCATGAAGGCGCCGAAGTTGGAGACGACCAGGGAGACCAGGGACAGCAGGATCGCCGCCACGCCCGCGAAGACGCGGGAGGCGGGCTGGAACCACATGGTCAGGCCGAGCACGACCAGGAGCACGCCGATGATCAGCGAGCCGGCGCCCGCGGTCGTCGCCATCCGGACGGTCAGGGAGCCGATCGTGAGGTTCGCGTAGGGGATGTACATGATCGGGAATCCGGCCAGCAGCGTCAGCACCCCGCCCCAGAACGGGCGCTGTCCTCGCCACTCCCGGAACGAAGTGCGCTTCCGGCCGATGCTCTCGTTCAGCCGTGGTCGCGTGTCGGCGCTCATGTCGTACAGCTCCTCGGGACTGGCTCATCGGTGGTACGTGAGCTGGGGTGCGTGGTGCGGCGGCCGCCGGCGTACGGGTGCGGGGCGCGCGGACGGCGGGCCGCTCCCGCCGTGCGCACCCCCCGCTCCCGTGCGCTCAGGGCGTCAGTAGCACTCGTTCTTGCCGCGGCTGACGTTCATGTGCAGACCGCTGAGCTTGAACGTGCCGGCCGTGGTGGCCCAGGCACGCTGCTTGACGTCCTCGAAGTGGACCTTTTCGGCCTGCTGGGCGAAGGAGTTGGGGAGGTAGCTCCCCTGGCCGCCCTCGCCGGGCTTGGCCGGACCCGGGCCCTTGGTGGTGCTGTCCACCGAGACACCGATGTCCACGTTGGTGAACGTCGCGTTGGTCTGCAGGTCGTCGGCGTCGATGTAGAGCTTCTTCGCCTCGACCCGCGGACCGCCCTTGCCGCCCGCCTTGAGCTGCATCGTCACATCGCCGAAGATCGGCACCGGCACGACGACCGACTGGCACAGGTTGGTGATCTCCGCGGAGTTCATGCCCACCACGGCGACCGGGTGCTGGCCGTTCTTGCCCTTGTCGAGGGCGCCGTACTGGACGAACCCGTCACCGTCGAGTTCCGACGCGGTGACCTTGAACTGCTGACCGGAGACGCTGAACGACGCCGCCAGCGCACCCTGCGCGATGGCGACACCGATGGCCGCCGTCGCCGCGACGCTCGGGACCATGACGACCGCGAACCGCTTCCATCTGGTCCCGCCACGAGCCAGGGACTCCATGACTTTCCTCCTTCTCGGACGTACATCTCCGGTTGCGGTCCGGGTCTCGGGGAGACGGCGGCCGTACCTGGGATGGGAGAAGTGCTACGTCCTCGGGAAGGGGAGCGCCCGTATCGAAAGGCGTACAGGCGTAGCGCGTTCCGAAGCACCGGCGATCACCCCCGAGCGACAACCACTGGCCACGCTCGCGCGCGGCCCTTGTCGGACAGGCCCTGCCGGGTGGGCAGGAACCCCCCTGTCCAGGACCGGTGGCGGTGCCGCCGGCCACTCGGTGGGGACCCATCGCCCTCGCGACGCCGACCGGTTGCCGGGCGGGGGAAATGGACCGAGCCCGGCCGATCGTGGTGCATCGGGAGCCGTCGCACAAGGGGTTCGTTACTTGCGAGTAACGGAGAGATAACCGGCCCGCGACGGCGCGAAATCGGGCACGTACCCAGGGTCGTCGCCAACGGTGACGCGACACGGGGGAATCACGGACAAAAGTCGTCGAATCGCGGCACTGCTCTTACTCCAAGTAACAGCGGCCACGATTACCAAGATTTGGTAAAACGTGGCCGCCGCTGAGGAAGGGACCCCCGCGCTTCAGGAGACGCGGGAGACGGAGCGCCGAAGGCTCAGAAGAGCACCCGCGCCAGTGCCGTACGCGCCGAAATCACCCGCGGGTCGTCGGCGCCGATGACCTCGAACAGCTCCAGCAGCCGCACCCGCGCGGTCTCGCGGTCGTCGCCGGCCGTGCGCCGGACGGTGTCCACCAGCCGCCCGAAGGCGTCCTCGACATGGCCGCCGACCAGGTCCAGGTCGGCCGCCTCGATCTGCGCCCGCACGTCGCCGGGGGCGTCGGCCGCGGCCTTGCGCACCTGCTGCGCGTCCAGGCCCTGGACGCGCTGGAGGAGTTCGGCCTGCGCGAGGCCCAGCTTGGCCTCCGGGTTGGCCGGGTCGTCCGCGAGGACGTTCTTGTAGGCCTGGACGGCGCCGGCGAGGTCGCCGTTGTCCAGCGCCTGGTTCGCGGCTTCCAGGAGCGCGTCGTACGGGCCGGCCGGCGCGGGGGCCTCCTCGGCCTCGGCGGCGGCGGCCGGGTCCACCGGCGCGCCCACGATCCCGAACTGCTGCTCGGCGGCCTGGATGAGCTGGTCCAGCACCTGGCGGATCTGCGCCTCCGGGGCCGCGCCCTGGAACAGCGGGATCGGCTGGCCCGCGACGACCGCGAAGACCGCCGGGATGCCCTGCACGCCGAACTGCTGGAACAGCGCCTGGTTGCGGTCGACGTCGATCTTGGCCAGCACGAACTTTCCGGCGTACTCCCCCGCCAGCCGCTCCAGCAGCGGGCCGAGCTGCTTGCAGGGCTCGCACCACTCGGCCCAGAAATCGATGACGACCGGGACCTCGGTGGAGCGCTGGAGGATGTCCTGCTGGAACCCCGCCTCGTCGACGTCGAACACCAGACGGGCGCCGCCCGCGGGCTTGCCCGTGCGGGCGGCTTCGGCGCGCGCCTGCTCCGCCTTCTGCTTGGCTTCCCCGGCCGCCTTCACCGCGGCGAGGTCGACGACTCCACTCATGGACATGTTGCGTGGCTGCATGGGCCTATCCTCCCCCCTTCCGCGGACCGTTGCGAAAAGCGGTGCCGAAAATTCACGGTGCGCGAAATGCACGCGGCGCCGGTCGCGTCCCTGCGGCCCGCCGGTGTGCCGGCGCAGGACGGTGGTGCCGCGTTCCCGCCGGTCCCGGGGGTCCGGCGGACGGTGCCGTACGGCCCCGGGTCCCCACCCGCGGCCTGTGGTTGTCGCGTCCGGGGCACGCCGCGCCGGCGGGCCCTTTCGCTACGACCCGTAGCGTAACTGTCCGGCGCCCCGGCCCGGCAACCCCTCCCGCGAACGCCGGGAGTGATCTGCCTCACGAGGGCGGGCCCACCGTCCCGTACTGGCCGGTATGGTCGCCCGCATGCACCGCTGCCCCCTCACCGGCACCCGCTCCCCCGAGGGCCGTACGGGCCCCAGGGGCCGCACCGGCCGGCCGCGCAGCGCCGAGGCGGACCGCGCGATCCTCGGCGCGACCCGCGCCGCGCTGGTCGAGCTGGGCTGGGGCAAGCTGACGATGAGCGATGTGGCGGCCCGCGCCGGGGTGGCGAAGACGACCCTCTACCGCCGCTGGGCCAACAAGAACGAACTGGTCCTGGACGCCGTCGCGGTCCTCTTCGACGAGCTGGAACTGCCCGACCGGGGCTGTCTCCAGGCGGACATCGAGGGCGTGGTCCTGCAGTTCGCGTCGCTGCTGGCGCGCCCGGAGACCAAGACGGCGCTGATGGCAGTGGTCGCCGAGTCCACCACCGACGAAGCGCTGCGGCTGCGCATCCGCTCCGCGGTGGTGGAGCGGCAGAAGCGGCTGGTGGTCCTCGGGCGGGAGCGGGCGCAGGCGCGCGGGGAGCTGCCGCCGGACGCGGCCGGCGAGGAAGGCGCGGCGGCGGCCGGGCGGGCGGTGGGCCTGATCTTCGACGTGATCGCGGGCGCGGTCGTGCACCGGGCGCTGGTCAGCGCGGAGCCGGTGGACGAGCTGTGGGCGCAGCAGTTCAGCACGCTGCTGCTGGCCGGTCTGGGCGGACTGGGCGGGACGGACGGGACGGGCGGGACGGCGACGGAAGCGGGCCCGCCCAGGGCGTAGCGCTCCGGACGGGCCCGGCCGGCCCCACGGGTCTCAGACCTGGTACCGGTCCGCCGCGAACAGGTGGACATGCTCCGCCACCCACTCGGACGTCCGCTTCAGCCCCTCCTCCAGGGACACTTCGGGCGCCCAGCCCGCCCATTCGCGCGCCCGCGAATTGTCCGAAAGCAGTCGCTGGACCTCGCTGCCGGCGGGCCGCAGCCGGGAGCCCTCCACCACCACCTCGGCGTCCCGCCCGGACGCGGCTATCAGGGCCCGCGCCAGGTCGCCGATGGAGATCTCGCGCCCCGCACCGAGGTTGACGACCTCGCCCAGCGCCCGGTCGCAGTCGGCCATCGCCAGGAAGCCGGCCGCGGTGTCGGTGACGTAGGTGAAGTCCCGGGTCGGGGTGAGCGAGCCCAGCCGGATCTCCCGGGAGCCGGAGTGCAGCTGGGCGAGGATGGTGGGGATCACGGCGCGCGCGGACTGGCGCGGGCCGTAGGTGTTGAACGGGCGCACCACGGTGACCGGCAGCTCGAAGGCGTGCCAGTGGGACAGGGCCATCATGTCCGCGCCGATCTTCGAGGCGGAGTACGGGGACTGCGGCTGGAGCGGGTGGTCCTCGCCGATCGGCGCGGTCCGGGCGGTGCCGTACACCTCGCTGGTGGAGGTGTGGACCAGGCGCCGCACGGAGTGCCGGCGGCACGCCTCGGCGATGTTCTCGGTGCCGACGACGTTGGTCTGCACGTAGGCGCCGGGCGAGTCGTAGCTGTACGGGATGCCGATCAGGGCCGCGAGGTGGAAGACCGTGTCGCAGCCGGCCACCGCGTCGGAGACCCGGCCCGCGTCGCGCACGTCGCCCGCGACCATCTCGACCGGGCTGTCCGGCCCGAGGTAGCGCGCGAGGTGGCCCTTCTCGGCGTACGGCTTGTAGTGCACGAAGGCGCGGACCTTCGCGCCGTGGCCGACGAGCTGGTCCACGAGGGTGGAGCCGATGAAGCCCTCGGCGCCGGTGACCAGGACGGTGCGGCCCTTCCAGCGGGCTTCCATGGTGGCGTGGTCGTGAGTGGTCATGCGCTCTTCCTCAGATCTTGGGGGTAGGGGGTCGGGTGGGTCGCGGAGTGGCCGGCCAGCTCCAGGACCTTGGCGGCCAGCAGGTCGGCGGCCTGTGCGTGGGTGCCGGGGTCGGCGGCCTGGCCCATGGCGGCCAGCCGGCCGGGGTCGTCGAGCAGCGGTGTGACGAGCGCGTCCAGGCGCTCCGCGGTGGTCTCGGCGTCCGGCAGCAGCGCGGCGGCGCCCGCGTCGGACAGCACCCGCGCGTTGTGCGTCTGGTGGTCGCCGGGCGCGTGCGGGTACGGCACCAGCACCGCCGGCATGCCGATCGTGGCCAGCTCGGCGACGGTCGCCGAACCGGCCCGGCACACCACCAGGTCGGCGGCGGCGTAGGCCAGGTCCATCCGGTCCAGGTACGGGACGGCCTCGGCGACCGCCGCGCCGCCCGTCGCGGCGAGCCGCTCCCGGGTCTCGTCCAGGGCGGCGGGACCGGTCTTGATCAGCAGCCGCAGGTCCGTACGGGACCGGTGGCGGGCCGCTAGCCCGACCGCGGCCGCGGTGAGCCGGGCCGCGCCCAGGCTGCCGCCGTTGACGAGCAGCAGCCGGACGCCCTCCGGGATGCCCAGTTCGCGGCGGGCGCGGGCCCGCAGGGCCGTACGGTCCAGCGTCGCCAGCGGCCCGACCAGCGGCATGCCGACCGTCTCGGCGTGCTCGCCGCCCGCCAGGTGCTCGCGGCTGCGGTCGAAGGCGAGCGCGACGTGCGGGGTGAGCCGGGCGGCGAACTTGTTGGCCCGGCCCGGTACCGCGTTGGACTCGTGGATCAGGCTGGGCAGCCCGGCCAGCCGCGCGCCGACGATGACCGGCGCGCTCGGGTAACCGCCCATGCCGACGGCGACCTGGGCGCCCTGGGTGCGCAGGATCGAGCGGCACTGGTTGCCGGATCTCAGCAGCGCGGCGGGCAGCAGATACCGTTTGGCGCCGAGCGACGGGTCGAAGGGGATCATGTCCACGGTGTGCAGGCGGTAGCCGGCCTGGGGGATGAGCCGTGTCTCCAGCCCGCGCTCCGTGCCGACGAAGGAGATCACCGCGTCGGGCACCGCCCGGCGCAGGGCGTCAGCGAGGGCGAGGCCGGGGTAGATGTGGCCGCCGGTACCCCCCGCACCGATGACGACCGATAGTGGTGTGCGCATGGCCGCCACGCTCGCGAGGCGCCCTAAGAAGGTTCTAAGACGGACTTTTGGCAGCCTGTGTGCATGCCGTCCACGCCTGCACCGCACCCCGCCGACCGGAGCGCCGCCCCGCGGCCCGCCGGGTCCCCGCCGAAGATCCTCGTCGTCGACGACGAACCGGAGGTGCGGGCCGCCGTCGAGGACGGCCTGAGCGTGGAGGGGTACGCGGTGCGCGGCGCGTCCGACGGGCTGGCCGCGCTCTCCGAGGTCGCCTCCTGGCAGCCGGACGCGATCGTGCTGGACGTGATGATGCCGGTGCTGGGCGGCCTGGCGGTGTGCCGGCGGCTGCGCGCGCTGGACGACCGTACGCCGATCCTGGTGCTGACCGCGCTGGGCTCGGTCAGCGAGCGGGTGGACGGGCTGGACGCGGGCGCCGACGACTACCTCGTCAAGCCGTTCGCGCTGGACGAGCTGGTCGCGCGGGTGCGGGCGCTGCTGCGCCGCGCCTCGGCCGCGGCCGCCGACGACACCTCGCTGGCCTTCGCCGATCTGGTCGTGGACCCCGTCACCCGTACCGGCCACCGGGGCGGCCGGCCGCTGGAGTTCAGCCGTACGGAATGGGCGCTGCTGGAACTGCTCCTGCTGCACCCCGGGCAGGTGATGCCGCGCGAGCTGATCCTGGAGCGGGTCTGGGGCCGCGACTTCGGCCCGGACTCCAACTCCCTCGCGGTGTACGTCGGTTACCTGCGCCGCAAGCTGGAGGCGGGCGGCGAGCCGCGGCTGGTGCACACCGTGCACGGCGTCGGCTACCGCCTGGACGAGCCGGACCAGCCGGGCGGGGAGGCCAGGGCCGAACGGACCGGCAGGACCCGCAGGCAGGGCCGCGGCGGCCGAACGGGACGGGCGTGAGCGGCCGGCGCGGTCTGGGCGCGCGCTGGCGGCGCCGCCGCCCGCTGCGGACACGGCTGGCGATCGCCACGTCCGCCGCCGTGGCAGTGGTGGCGGTCGGCGTCTGCGTGGCGGCGTTCTTCATCACCGAGCACCAGATGACCCGGCAGCTCGATTTCAACCTGGCGCAGACGGCCAACCAGTACACGCAGCAGTACCTCAAGGACGGCCCGTCGGCCGGGGACACGGGCTGCCGCTACCTGGCCGTTCCCTGCGTCCAGTCGGCCCCCGCCGACCCGTCCAAGGACCCGCGCGACCCGTACGCGATGCCGGTCGACGACGACACCCGCGCAGTCGCCGCCGGGCGCCGGGCGGCGTACTACAAGAAGCTGACCGTGGCCGGCCGTCCGGTGCGGATGTACACCACGAAGCTGCCCGGCAAGGACCAGGCGCTCCAGGTGGCGCTGCGCTCGGACGTCGTGCAGCGCGGTGTCCAGAAGGCCGCGCTGGCGCTGGCCGGGGTCGGCGGAGCGGGCGTCCTGCTGGCGGCCGGGCTCGGCTACTGGGTCTCGCGTACCGGACTGGCGCCGGTCGCCCGCCTCACCGCCACCGCCGAACGCATCGCCGCCACCCGCGACGCCCGGCACCGCATCGAGCTGCCCGCGGGGCCGCCCGGCCGCCAGGACGAGATCACCCGGCTGGCCGCCAGCTTCAACACCATGCTCGGCGAGCTGGAACAGTCGGTGGCGGCGCAGCGGCGGCTGGTCGCGGACGCCTCCCACGAGCTGCGCACACCGCTGACCGCGCTGCGCACCAACGCCGAACTCCTCGCCCGTTCGGGCCGGCTGACCGACACCCAGCGCGACCGCGCGTCCGGGGCGCTGGGCCGTCAGCTGCGCGAGGTCACCACGCTGGTCAACGACCTGATCGAACTGGCCCGGGACGAGGAGCCGCAGCCGCTGGTGGAGCAGGTGCGCCCGGCGGCGCTGCTGGAGCACGCGGTGGAGGCGGCGCGCGAGCACTGGCCGGGGGTGGAGTTCACCGTACGGACCGACGAGGCGGCGGCCGGGACCACCGTCCCCGGTGTTCCGGCGCGGCTGTCCCGGCTGCTGTCCAACCTGCTCGACAACGCGGCGAAGTTCTCGCCGCCGGGCGGTCCGGTCGAGACCCGGCTGACCGTTTCGGCGGGCGAGTTGGAGCTGACCGTGCGCGACCACGGCCCCGGCATCTCGGCCGAGGACCTGCCGCACGTCTTCGACCGCTTCTACCGTGCCGAGGCGGCCCGCGCGCTGCCGGGCTCGGGCCTCGGCCTGGCCATGGCCCGCCAGATCGCCCGCGCGCACCACGCCGAACTGACGGCCGCGCAGGCGCCGGGCGGCGGGGCGGTCTTCCGCCTGCGCTTCCCGGCGGGGTAGGACGGGGCAGGACGGGGACGGCGGCCCGGCTTGGCTACGCTGGGCCGGAATCAGGGCCGGGGCCGTGGGAACGGCAACCGGCAGTCGGTGCTGGGCGGATCGGGAGGGTGGGCGGTGAGCGGACGCGTGCGCCGGGCGCTGCCGGGCTTCCTGCCCCGCGCGCTGGCCGGGCTGTGGGCCGTCCTGCTGGTCCTGGCGGGTACGTCCGGGGCGGGGCAGGCCGGTGCGTTCGGGGCGCCCGGTACGGTCCCGGCCGGCACGGCGGGTGCCGCGGGTGCCGCATCCGGCCCGCTGGGGCCCGGCTCGCTCGCCGCCTCCGGCCCGGCGGCCGCCACTTCCGGCCCCGGCGACACCGCTTACCGGCCATCCTCCGCCGCACCCCAGGCACTCAGCGCGCACTCCGCGCCCGCCCACTCCCGGGCCGACGCCCGGACCGCCCCCGACCGCCCGGTGGCCCGTCAGTCCGCCACCGCCCATGTCCACGGGGTCCTGCCGCACCCGCGCTCCCCGGGCCTGCCGGGCGCGCTGCCGTCCGCGGCCCCCACGCCGCACCGCTCCCCCTTCGGGTACGGCGAGACCGTCGGCCCCCGCCAGGAACGGGCACCGCCCGGAGCCCGGTACTCCCCACGCAGCCCGCGCGCCCCGCCCTTCGTACGGAGCAGCTGACGCCCCAGGCGCTCGGCCGCCCGCAGCACCGGCATGCCCCGCGACGCCCCGCGCGCCGCCGCTGACCGGTGCGCGCCGCCGGCCGGCGCTCCGCCTCCGTATCCCTGAAGGGGAGACCCATGCCGTCCCGCGCACCGTCGCGGCGTCACTGGCGTGCGCTGATCGCGCTCGCCGCCGTCGCCGTGTCGCTGTACCTCGCCCTGACCACGCCCGCCCGCCTCGGCCTCGACCTGCGCGGCGGCACCCAGATCGTCCTGGAGACCAAGGACTCGCCCACCGCCCGCGCCGACTCCGCCGCCACCGACCGGGCCCTGGAGGTGCTGCGGCAGCGGGTCGACGCGCTCGGGGTCGCCGAACCGTCGCTGTCCCGCTCCGGTGAGAAGCGCATCGTCGCCGAACTGCCCGGCGTACGGGACCCGAAGGAGGCCGTCGAGGTCATCGGCCGTACCGCGCAGCTCACGTTCCATCCCGTCCTCGGCACCACACAGGACCCGAAGGGCACACCGGAAGCGCGGCATCCGCAGGACCGCGGCCGCACCCTGCCCGACCCGGACGCGCCCGGCCAGGCCCTGCGGCTCGGCCCGCCCGCCCTGACCGGCGAGGGCGTCAAGGACGCGGAGGCCGTCTTCGACGCGCAGGGCGGGCGCGGCTGGACCGTCGACCTGGCCTTCCGGGGCGCCGCCGCCGACGCCTGGGCGCGGGTCACCGGCCAGGCGGCCTGCGCGGCGCCCGGCGATCCGGCGCGGCGGGTGGCCATCGTCCTGGACGACAAGATCATTTCAGCGCCCGGCATGCAGCAGAGCGTGCCCTGCAAGACCGGTATCGCGGGCGGCAACGCGCAGATCACCGGCGGGTTCGACGACGCCGCGGCCCGCGACCTGGCGGCCCTGGTCAAGGGCGGCGCCCTGCCGGTGCCCGTCGAGGTCGTCGAACAGCGCACCGTCGGCCCGACGCTCGGCGCCGACGCGATCGAGGCCAGCGCCACCGCCGCGGTCATCGGCCTGCTGTGCACCGGCGCTTTCGTGATCGTCGTCTACCGGCTGCTGGGCGCGCTGGCCACGGTGGCCCTCGCCGCGTACGGGCTGCTGTCGTACGCCGTGCTGGTCGCCCTGGGCGCCACCCTCACCCTCCCCGGGCTCGCCGGTTTCGTGCTGGCGATCGGCATGGCGGTGGACGCCAACGTGCTGGTCTTCGAACGGGCCCGGGAGGAGTACGCGCGCCGCGCGGCCCGCTCCGGCGGCGATCTGCGGCGCCCGCTGCGCGAGGGCTTCGGCAAGGCGTGGAGCGCGATCATCGACTCGAACGTGACCACGCTGCTCGCCGCCGGTCTGCTGTTCCTCTTCGCCACCGGCCCGGTCAAGGGCTTCGGTGTGACCCTGTCCATCGGTGTGCTGGCCTCGATGGTCTCCGCGCTCGTGATCACCAGGGCGCTGGCGGAGTGGGCGGTGCGCCGGCGCTCCGTGCAACGGCGGCCCGCGGTCACCGGGATGGCGTCCGAGGGACGGGTACGGCGGTGGCTGGCCCGGCGCGAGCCGCGGCTGATGCGGCACCGCCGCACCTGGCTGGGCGTCGGCGCCGGTCTGCTGTTGTTCGCCGTCGCCGGGATCGGCATCCGCGGCCTGGAGTTCGGCGTCGAGTTCACCGGCGGGCGGCTCGTCGAGTACAGCACCGGCCGTACGGTGGACGCCGAGACGGCGCGCGCCGCGGTCGCCGACGCGGGCTTCCCGCGCGCGGTCGTCCAGGAGTCGGGCGACGGCGGTATCACCGTACGGACCGAACGGCTGACCGACGCCGAGCAGGACCGCGTCCGGGCCTCCCTCCAGAAGCCCGGCGGCACGGTCGAGGTCGAGCGGGACGAGAAGATCGGGCCCAGCATGGGCAGCGAGCTGCGCGGCAAGGCGCTGATCGCGCTGGGCATCGCGGTCGCCGCGCAGCTGGTCTATCTGAGCGTCCGGTTCCGCTGGACGTTCGCGACGGCGGCGGTGCTCGCCATGGTGCAGGACGTGGTGCTGGTGGTGGGCCTGTTCGCCTGGCTGGGCAAGCCGGTGGACAGCGTCTTCCTCGCGGCGCTGCTGACCGTCGTCGGCTATTCCGTCAACGACACGGTCGTACTCTTCGACCGCGTACGGGAACTGCGGCGCGGCGCCAAGGACGACCGGGCGGCGCGCGGTGCGGAAGGGCTCGCCCGGCTCGCCGACCGGGCGATCGTGCAGACCGTGCCGCGCACGGTGAACACCGGCATGGGCGCCCTGTTCGTCCTCGCCGCCCTCGCGGTGCTGGGCGGCGACTCACTGGCCGACTTCTCCGTGGCGCTGCTCGCGGGCGTCCTGTTCGGCATCGCCTCGACCGTCTTCACCGCCACTCCGGCCGCCGTCCTCCTGGAGGGCCGCCACCCGGCCCCGGCCGCGCCCGCCTCCCGGCCGCGCGACAAGGTGCGGGCCGGGAACGGCGCGGTGGTCTGACACGGCACCGGGGGCGGGACCGCACACGGCCCCGCCCCCGGTGCGTACGGCTGCTAGAAGCCCGCGGGCTCCGTATAGACGCCCCACTCGTCGCGCAGCACGTTGCAGATCTCGCCGAGCGTCGCCTCGGCCCGCACGGCCTCCAGCATCGGCTCGATCATGTTGCCGCCGTCGCGCGCGGCGGCGAGCATCGCGTCCAGCGAGGAGCGCACCCGGGCGTCGTCGCGGGCCGCCTTGCGGTCCCCGAGCACCCGTACCTGCTCGCGCTCGACCTCGTGGCTGACCCGCAGGATCTCCAGGTCGCCGGTGACCGAGCCGTGGTGGCAGTTGACGCCGACGACCTTCTTCTCGCCCTTCTCCAGCGCCTGCTGGTACCGGAACGCGGACTCGGCGATCTCTCCGGTGAACCAGCCGTCCTCTATGCCGCGCAGGATGCCGGAGGTGATGGGACCGATCGGGTGCTGTCCGTCGGGCACCGCACGGGTGCCGCGCTCCTTGATCTGCTCGAAGATCTTCTCGGCGTCGGCCTCGATCCGGTCGGTCAGCGCCTCGACGAACCAGGAGCCGCCCAGCGGGTCCGCGACGTTGGCGACGCCGGTCTCCTCCATCAGCACCTGCTGCGTGCGCAGCGCGATCTCCGCGGCCTGCTCGCTGGGCAGGGCGAGGGTCTCGTCCAGCGCGTTGGTGTGCAGGGAGTTCGTGCCGCCGAGGACCGCGGCGAGCGCTTCCACGGCCGTACGGACGACGTTGTTGTACGGCTGCTGGGCGGTCAGCGAGACGCCGGCGGTCTGCGTGTGGAAGCGCAGCCACTGCGCCTTCTCGCTGGTGGCGCCGTACACGTCGCGCATCCAGCGGGCCCAGATGCGGCGGGCCGCCCGGAACTTCGCGATCTCCTCGAAGAAGTCCACATGGGCGTCGAAGAAGAAGGACAGTCCGGGCGCGAAGGTGTTCACGTCCAGGCCGCGGGAGAGGCCCAGCTCCACGTAGCCGAAGCCGTCGGCGAGGGTGTACGCCAGCTCCTGCGCGGCCGTCGCGCCCGCCTCGCGGATGTGGTAGCCGGAGACCGACAGCGGCTTGTACGCGGGGATGGAGCGCGCGCAGTGCTCCATCAGGTCGCCGATCAGGCGCAGATGGGGCTCGGGCGGGAAGAGCCACTCCTTCTGCGCGATGTACTCCTTGAAGATGTCGGTCTGGAGCGTGCCGTTCAGGACGCCCGGGTCGACGCCCTGGCGCTCGGCGGCGACCAGGTACATGCAGAAGACCGGGACGGCCGGGCCGGAGATCGTCATCGAGGTCGTCACATCGCCCAGCGGGATGTCCTTGAACAGGACCTCCATGTCGGCGGCGGAGTCGATGGCGACACCGCAGTGGCCGACCTCGCCGAGCGAGCGCGGGTCGTCGGAGTCGCGGCCCATCAGGGTCGGCATGTCGAACGCGACCGAGAGGCCGCCGCCGCCGGCCTTGAGGATCATCTTGTAGCGCTCGTTGGTCTGCTCGGCGTTGCCGAAGCCCGCGAACTGGCGGATGGTCCACGTACGGCCGCGGTAGCCGGTCGGGTACAGCCCGCGGGTGAACGGATACTCGCCGGGCCAGCCGATGCGCTCGAAGCCGTCGACGGTGTCGCCGGGGCGGGGGCCGTAGACCGGCGCGACGGGATCGCCGGAGAGCGTGGTGAAGTCCGCGTCCCGCTTGCGGGCGGAGTCGTACCGGGCCTGCCAGCGGCGGCGGCCCTCTTCGATGGCGTCAGCGTCCATACCGACAAATTTACTTGGACGTCCTAGTAATTGTCGATGGCAGAAGGCCGGAAGTCGCCGGGTATCGCTTTCGGGGGGATGCGGGGGCCGCCGGGCCGGGCCCGGCGGCCGTGTGCCGTCAGACCTTGGCGGGCTGCGGCGTACCGTCCGCGACCAGCGGCTCGATCTCCCGGACGACCTTGCGCTCGACGAAGAAGGCGGCGGTCGGGATGGTGCCGGAGATCAGCACCCACAGCAGCTTGCCGAACCTCCACTTCGCCTTGGAGCCCAGGTCGAAGGCGAAGACCAGGTAGATGATGTACAGCACGCCGTGGATCTGGGAGACCACGAGGGTGAGGTCCTTGCCCGTGTCGAAGCCGTACTTGGCCACCATGCAGGCGCACAGGACGAGGAGCATCACGGCAGTGACGTAGGCCATCACCCGGTAGCGGGTCAGCACGCTTCGTTTCATGGTCCGAGCGTAACCGCCCGTTCCGGGGCGATCTTCGCCGCCCCTGCCACGGCTCAGTCGTCCTTGAAGTCCCCGGCCGCCACCCGCAGCGGACGCAGCAGCGCGAAGATCTCCGCGCACTCCTCGGCGTCGTAGGCGCCCAGGCCGAAGTCCATCGCCATCAGGTCGCGGGTGGCCGCGTCGCAGACCTCGCGCCCCTTGGGGGTGATGGAGGCCAGCGTGCCGCGCCCGTCGTTGGGGTTCGGCCGCTTGTCGACCAGGCGGGCCTTGACCAGCCGGTCCACGGTGTTGGTCACCGAGGTCGGGTGGACCATCAGCCGCTCGCCGATCTTCGACATGGGCAGCTCGCCCGCCTTGGAGAAGGTGAGCAGCACCAGCGCCTCGTACCGCGCGAACGTCAGGCCGTACGGCTTGAGCACCGCGTCCACCTCGGACAGCAGGATCTGGTGAGCACGCATGACCGAGGTGATGGCGGCCATGGACGGCACGGCGCCCCATCGCCGCCGCCACAGTTCGTCGGCGCGGGCGATGGGGTCGAAGGCAAGGCTGAGCGGCTTCGGCACGCCTCCGACCCTACCGTTCGGCCATATCGTGGTCAGCCCTGTCTCAGTTTTCGGTACCCCCGCCGTTCACTCCGTGGCCCCGGCGGCCCGCGCCGCACCCGGGAGCCCGGCGGGAGCGGGCCGGTGGGCCCCGGTCCGCCGTACCTCCGCCACCACCAGCAGCACGGACACCACCCCCACCACCCCGCCCGCGGGCATCACCACCCACAGGGGTGCGTATTCCGCCGCGACGCCCGCCGCGCCCATCCCCAGACCCATGATCGTCATACGGCCCGCCTGCATCACCGTCATCGCCTGCCCCAGCAGCTCGTCGGGGACGGCGGCGACGAACCAGCGGTCCACGCCGAAGTTGTACGCGATGCTGACGCCGGTCAGGACGAGCAGCAGCACCGCCCAGCCGAACGACGGACGGAAGGCGAAGCCGAGGGACGGCAGTACGGCGAAGACTCCCAGCGGGAACGTCAGCCGGGCGCGCGCCTTCGGGCCGAGGAACGTGCCGGCCAGGGTCTCGGCGGTGATCGCACCCACCGGCATGGCGCACATCAGCAGGCCCGCGCCCGCCGGGCCGGTGCCGAGCAGGTCCGCGTAGGGGACGAGCAGCGCCTCGGGGACGACCACGAACATCGGCGGCAGCCAGGTCAGCAGGAGGAGCGCCCGGACACGGCGGTCGGCCAGCAGGCGGCGGGTGCCGGACAGCGAAGTGCCCAGCAGGGCGCCACGGGCCGTGTGGCGCGCGGGCCGGGCGTGGGTGCCCAGGCGCAGCAGCAGCGCCGAGCCGAGGAACGTACCGGCGGTGACGGCGAGCACCGTGCCGGGCGTCACCGCCGCCAGCAGCAGCCCGCCGGCCGCGAAGCCGACGAGCTGCGCGCTCTGGTTGACGATGCGGATCAGCGAGCGGCCCAGGACGAAGAGGTCGCCCTCCCCCAGCACGTCGCCGAGCGTGGCCGCGCGCGTGCCGGCGAAGACGGGAGCGATGGCGGCGGTGGCGCAGCGCAGCGCCAGCAGCACCGCGACCGGAGTGCCCGGGAGAACCATCGCGGCGGCGCAGGCCGCGCACAGCAGGTCGCAGACGACGAGGACGCGGCGGGCCGGGTAGCGGTCGGCGACCGCGGAGAGCAGCGTGCCGCCGATGACGTACGGGAGCAGGCCGAGGGCGAAGGTCAGGGCGCTCAGCAGGGGCGACCCGGTGAGCCGGTAGACCAGGACGGAGAGCGCGATCTCGCAGACGACGACGCCGAGGGCGGACAGGAGGTGGGCGGCGAAGACGTAGCGGAATTCGGGGACGGCGAAGACGAGGCGGTATCCGGTGCCGGGGGGCGGGGACGGGGCCGGGGACGGAGCTGTGGGCTTCGGGGGCACGGGCGGAGCCGTGGGCGTCGGGGCTGGGAACGAAGCCATGGGCTTCGGGGGCGGGTTCGGGCATGGTTCGTCGGGGCCCGTGGCGGCGGGCCCGGAAGGCGTCGGCATGACGGCAGCGTGCCGGGCCGGTCCGTACGCCCCCAGTCTTTCGCCGGCAGCCGAATCCAGGGGACGACCGGCCGCGTGGCGGGAAGAGTGGGGGTGTGAGGAAAGGGGGGCCACGGCCATGCCGCTGGACATGCGCTTCGGCGCGGAGGACCTGCTGCGCATCCGCTTCGCCATCTCGCCGCTGTGCGAGACGCACGAGGCCGTACGGACGCTGTTGCGCACCGACCGGCACGGTTACCACCTGCCCTGGCTGCGGCGGATGCGCGCGGCGCTGGCGGGCCTGGACCTGTCCGCGCTGTGGCTGCTGATGCCGTCCCCGCACCCCGGCTACACCCCGGACTTCCTGGGGCCGCCGCCGCAGTCGTCGCTCGCCCCCTTCGAGGAGGAGCTGGCGCGGGTGCGGGCCACGGACCCGGCCGTCGCCCACGCGGAGCTGGCCAAGTCGCTGGCCTGTACGCCGGGTGCCGCCGAGTCCCCGCGGGGCCGGGCGATGCTGGCGGACCCGGCCGCCGCCGTAGAGGAGCTGGCCGATGTCACCGAGCGGGCCTGGCGCGCGCTGCTGGAGGCGGACTGGCCCCGGCTGCGCGCGCTGCTGGAGGCGGAGGTCGCCTACCGGTCGCGGCAGCTGGCGAGCGAGGGACTGGAGAAGCTGTTCGCGGACCTCAGCCCGCGGATCACCTGGTCGGACGGCACCCTCACGGTCCGCACCCGCGCCCGGTTCCTCCAGATCCAGGACCTGGACGGCCGGGGCGTGCTGCTGATGCCGAGCGTCTTCGTGTGGCCGGACGTGGTCAGCGCCTACGAGCCGCACTGGCAGCCCACCGTGATCTACCCGGCACGCGGCATCGGCGGGCTGTGGCACGAGCCGCGCACGGGTCGGGCACTGGCCCGGCTGCTCGGCGTGAACCGGGCGGCGGTGCTCACCGCGCTGGACGAGCCCGCGTCCACCACGGCGCTGGCGCACCGGCTGGGCCTGGCGCCGTCGTCGGTGTCCGCGCAGCTGTCCGTGCTGCGCGACGCCGGACTGCTGACGTCGCGCCGGCACGGGCACCAGGTGCTGTACGAGCGCACGCCGCTGGGCATCGCGCTCAGCGCGGGCGGCCCGCCGCCGGGCTGAGCTCGGAACCGGCGGTCAGTCCCCGCGGCCCGCCGCGAGGTGCCGCTCGACGGTCTCGACCTTGGAGGTCAGGCCGTCGGTGACGCCGGGCCGGATGTCGGCCTTCAGGACCAGCGAGACCCGTCCGGCACGGGCCTCGACGGCGGCCACGGCGCGCTTGACGACGTCCATGACCTCGTCCCACTCGCCCTCGATGGACGTGAACATGGCGTCCGTGCGGTTGGGCAGCCCGGACTCGCGGACCACCCGTACGGCGTCGGCGACGTACTCCCCGACGTCCTCACCGACCCCCAGCGGGCTGACCGAGAACGCGACGATCATGCGTTGACCACGCCTTCCCGGCGGGCGCGGGCGGCGATCACGCTGGCCTCCGCCTCCCGCTTGAGCTTGCGCTCGGCGAAGAAGCCGCCGGTGGGCAGGACGGAGAGCACGAAGTAGAGGGCGGCGGTCTTGAACTGCCACTTGGTGCGGCTCCAGGCGTCCAGCCAGAACACCACGTACAGGATGAACAGGACGCCGTGCACGATGCCCATCACCATCACGCCGTCGAAGCTGGTGGTCCGCTTGAGGACCGAGCAGACGAGCAGCAGCAGGAAGGAAACCGCCTCGGGGGCGGAGACCAGGCGGAGCCGGCGCAGGGCGGATGCGGTCTTGATGTCCACGGGAACCTCGTTCGGGTGGCAGGTGGCGGCAGGATGCGCTTGTGCGGCATTTCACAAGGGCGTCACCATTGTTGCAGGCCCGCAAAGGATCACTGTTCAGGGGTCGGCGCGCCGGTTACCTTCGATCCCGTGGCTCAGTTTCGGCTCCAGGGGAGCAAAGTGCTCGCCGTCGACATGACCGGCGATGCCGTCAAGGCGAAGAACGGCTCGATGGTCGCCTACGACGGCCAGATGACGTTCAAGAAGATGACCGGCGGCGGTGACGGGCTGCGCGGCATGGTCACCCGCCGGCTGACCGGCGAACAGATGGAAGTGATGGAGGTGAAAGGGCACGGCACCTGCTACTTCGCCGACCGCGCGAGCGAGATCAACCTCGTGCAGTTGCACGGCGAGAAGCTGTACGTGGAAGCCAGCAACCTGCTGTGCACGGACGCGGCGCTGCGCACCGGCACCACCTTCACCGGGCTGCGCGGCGCCTCGCAGGGCAACGGCCTGTTCACCACCACCGTCGAGGGCAGCGGCCAGGCCGCGCTCATCTCGGACGGCCCGGCGGTGGTGCTCCGCGTCACCAAGCAGTACCCGCTCCAGGTCGACCCGGGCGCGTACGTCGCGCACACCGGCGACCTCAAGCAGCACTTCCAGTCCGGGGTGAACTTCCGCACCTTCATAGGGGAGGGCTCCGGCGAGTCCTTCCAGATCCGCTTCGAGGGCGAGGGCCTGGTGTACGTACAGCCCAGCGAGCGCAACACGGTCGGCGGTGAGCTCTGATGCCGTTCACCATGGTCAACTCCCGTATGGTGCGCGCACAGGTCTCCCCGGGGCAGCGGATGTTCAGCCAGCGCGGCGCGATGCTCGCCTATCAGGGGGACGTCGGTTTCACTCCGAACATCCAGGGCGGCCAGGGCGGCATCGGCTCCATGATCGGGCGGCGGATCGCCAACGAGGCGACGCCGCTGATGACGGTGGAGGGCAGTGGGACGGTCCTCTTCGGGCACGGCGGCCACCACGTGCACGTCGTCGACCTGACCGGCGACACCCTCTACGTCGAGGCGGACCGGCTGCTCGCCTTCGACGGGACGCTCCAGCAGGGCACGATGTTCATGGGGTCGCAGGGCGGCGTGATGGGCATGGTGCGCGGCCAGGTCACCGGCCAGGGGCTGTTCACCACGACCCTCAAGGGTCAGGGCGCGGTGGCCGTGATGGCGCACGGCGGCGTCATCGAGCTGCCCATCACCCCGCAGCGGCCCGTCCACGTCGACCCGCAGGCGTACGTGGCGCACCGCGGCGAGGTCCGCAACAAGCTCTCCACGGCGCTGGGCTGGCGCGACATGGTCGGCCGCGGCTCGGGAGAGGCCTTCCAGCTGGAGCTGTCCGGCCAGGGCACCGTCTACGTACAGGCGTCGGAGGAGAAGCTGTGACCGGTCCCGTCGTTTTCGACCCCCACACCCTTCCCTCGGACGACAACGTCAACGACTACACCTTCAGCGTGGACCTGAACGGCCAGTGGTTCCTCCAGAAGGGGAAGATGATCGCCTACTACGGGCGGATCGACTTCCAGGGCATCGGGCACGGCGCGCTGGACCGCCTGGTCGCCCACAGCTTCCATTCGCCATTGCACGCGGCGGACTGGGTGGTGGCCGAGGGCCAGGGCAAGATGCTCCTCGCCGACCGGGCGTTCGACGTGAATTCCTACGATCTGGAAGACGGCAACCTGACCATTCGCTCGGGCAACCTGCTTGCCTTTCAGCCATCCCTGTCGCTGAAGCAGTCGATCATCCCGGGCTTCCTCACCCTCATCGGCACCGGCAAGTTCGTGGCCGCCTCCAACGGCCCGGTGGTCTTCATGGAACCGCCGATCCGGGTGGACCCGCAGGCCCTGGTGGGCTGGGCCGACTGCCCCTCGCCGTGCCACCACTACGACCACCAGTACCTGCGCGGATTCCTCGGCGGCATCCGGGCGCACACCGGGCTGGGCGGAGTCTCCGGCGAGGAGCACCAGTTCGAGTTCGTCGGGGCGGGCACGGTGCTGCTGCAGTCCACCGAGCAGCTGATGCCCGAGCTGGCCACGGGTGAGGTCGCCGCCGAGGCGGGGGTGCCGGGCGGAGGCGGCGGACAGGGCGAGGCAACTCGCCAAAGTGGCTCACAACTGCCGCAGCTGCCGGGCGGGCTGGGGGGCCTCCAGCGCCGCTTCGGGCTGTGAGCGGTAGTCTGCGGACGGTGACCTCGAACGTCTGAGCAAGCGCCCGGCCGAGCGCCTGAGCCATGTCACAGCCATGACTTAATTCGACATTCAACTTCCACGGGTAGAATTCATTCATGACGACCGACAGCGACACTCCCTGGCTGACCGACCAGGAGCAGCGTGCCTGGCGCACCCACCTGGACGTCAGCAGGCTGCTGATGCACCAGCTGGAGCGGGACCTGCAGCCGTTCGGACTGACCAACAACGACTACGAGATCCTGGTCAACCTCTCCGAGGCCGAGGACCGGCGGCTGCGCATGAGCGACCTGGCCGCCGCCACCCTGCAGTCCAAGAGCCGTCTGTCCCACCAGATCACCCGTATGGAGAACGCCGGCCTGGTGCGCCGCGAGAGCTGCGAGTCCGACCGCCGCGGGCTGTACGCGGTGCTCACGGACGAGGGCTGGGACACCATGCGCCGGGTCGCGCCGCACCACGTCGCGTCCGTGCGGCGGCACTTCATCGACCTGTTCGCGCCGGAGGACCTGGAAGCGCTGCGTACGTCGCTGACGCCGGTGGCGGAGCATCTGCGGGGGCGGCGGGGGAAGGTCTGACGGCCGCGCCGTCGGGGGAACGGTACGCGGGCGGTCGCGATGCGGGCCGGCACGCCGGACGGGCGGGCCGCTACGCCCTCGGCAGGCGTAGTTCGAAGACCGACCCCGTACGGACGGCCAGCGTGCCGCCGTGCCGCTCGGCGACGTCGCGGGCGATGGCGAGGCCCAGCCCGGCCCCGCCGTCGTCGCGGCTGCGGGCGTCGTCGAGCCGGACGAACCGCTCGAAGATCCGCTCCCGCTCCTCCGGCGGCACCCCGGGCCCGTCGTCCTCGACCCGCAGCACCGCCCACTCCCCCTCACGCGCCACCGTCGCCCGTACGGACTCCCGCGCGTGCCGCTGCGCGTTGTCCAGCAGGTTGCCCAGCACCCGCCCGAGCTGACCGCGCGACCCGGCGACCTCCACGCCCGCCAGTTCGCCCACCTCCACGGCGATCCGGTCGCCCACCCGCTGCGAGACCTCCTCGCGCACCAGCGCCGCCAGGTCGATCCGCGCGTCCGCGGGCCGCTCCCCCGCGTCCAGCCGCGCCAGCAGCAGCAGGTCGGCCGCCAGGTTCTGGAGCCGTACGGCGTCCTCCACGGCGCCCGGCGCGTCCAGCAGTTCCGGGTGGGCGATGCCCACCTCCAGCTGCGTCCGCAGGCTCGCGATCGGGCTGCGCAGCTCGTGCGAGGCGTCCGCGACGAACCGCCGCTGCCGCTCCACCGACTCCTGGAGCGCGCCCAGCGTCTCGTTTGTCGTACGGGCCAGCCGGTCGATCTCGTCCCGCGAGCCCGGCTCCGGCACCCGCCGCGACAGATCCGTGCTGGCCGTGATCGCCGCCATCTCCCTGCGGATGCCCTCCACCGGGCGCAGCGCCCGACGGGTGACCAGCCAGGTCACCCCGGCCACGACCAGCAGCAGGCAGGGCAGCCCGATGAGCATCGCGGTACGCACCGAGCCCACCGCCTCCCGCTCGGCCGCCAGCGGCGCCCCGGCCCGTACGACGGCCTTGCCGCCCTGCGTGTCCTCGGCCTCGACGGTGGCGAACCGGTAGTCCGCCGTACGGTGGCCGACCGTCGCCGTACCGCCGCTGTGCCGCGCCTTGTCCTTGACCTCGCCCGGCTTGGTCCCGCGGTCGTCGTCGTCATCGTCGTCGGGGTCCCGGGGCTGCTGCCCGGCGGGCGGCGCCTGCTGTGCGGTGACGGCTTTGCCGTCCACCGCCCGTAGGTCCTCGCCTGCCGCCAGCACCCGGCCGTCCTCGGACAGCACCACCACCGGGCGGTCGTCGCCGTCGGGCAGATCCAGCTTCGCGTACGGCTTTCCCGTCGCGATCTGCGTGGCGACCTCGCGGGCGGTGTTCTCCGCCTGGAGGTCGGCCTGGCCCACGAGGTTGTTCTTGAGGACGAGGAGGAGGGCGGTGCCCGCGGCCACCAGCGCGACCGCCACTACGAGCGAAGCGCCCAGCGCCGCCCGGACCCGTACCTTTCCGATGACCCTACGCACCCGGCACCAGCCGGTAACCGGCGCCGCGCACCGTCTGGATCGCCGCGGCGCCCAGCTTGCGGCGCAGCGCGCTCACGTACACCTCGACGATGTTGTTGTCGCCCTCGTACGCGAAGTCCCACACGTGCTCCAGGATCTCCGCCTTGGACACCACGTCGCCCGCGCGCAGCGCCAGTTGCTCCAGCACGGCGAACTCCTTGGCGGTCAGTGTCACCTCCACGCCGCCGCGCTCCACGCGGTGCGCGCCCTGGTCGATGCTCAGCTCCCCCACGCGCAGCACGGGCAGTGCCGTGCGCCCGCGCCGCCGCAGCAGCGCCTTCACGCGGGCCACCAGCACGACGTAGGAGAAGGGCTTCGTCAGGTAGTCGTCCGCGCCGGTGTCCAGACCCTCGGCCTCGTCGTACTCGCCGTCCTTGGCCGTCAGCATCAGCACGGGTACGTCGTTGCCCGCAGCGCGCAGGGTGCCGCATACGCGGTAGCCGTTCATCCCCGGCAGCATGATGTCGAGGATCACCAGGTCGTACGTGCCCTCGCCCGCCCGGTGCAGGCCGTCCAGGCCGTCGTGCACCACATCGACCGCGTACCCCTCCGCCCGCAGTCCCTTGGCCAGGGACAGGGCCAGTCGCTTCTCGTCCTCCACGATCAACAGGCGCATGCGCCCACGATGCCACCCGCCACCTGAAGGCGGCTTCAGGTGGCTTCAGGTTCGCTTCAGGTCGGCCGCGCCACGGTGGATCACGTCATCGAGCACGAGCTCGTCTGACTTGAACTGACCTGGCCTCACCTCACCTCATGGATCGGGGAGATTTCGACATGAAGCGCAACATCGTCATTGCCACCGTCGCCGCGGCCGCGCTGATCGGCGGGGGGACCGCCACCGCCGTCGCCTTCGGCGACTCCGGGGCGTCGGACACGTCGTCCGCGGCGGCCGCGTCCTCCACGCCGCGGTCCAGTGTCAGCGTGCCGGACGACGACGTGAACGAGGACGCGCGGGAGGCCAAGGCCGCGACCGTCTCCGCGCCGCAGGCCGCGGCGGCCGCGCTGAAGGCCACGCCCGGCACGGTCACCGGCATCGACCTGGACCAGGACCGGCCCGGACTGGTCTGGGAGGTGGACGTGCTCGGCAAGGACGGCAAGTGGCACGAGGTGACGCTCGACGCCGGCAACGCGAAGGTTCTGGGCCAGCGCGTCGAGCACGAGGGGGACGACGATCACGGGGTCGCGCGTGCGCGTGCTGAGCTGAAGGGGGCGTCCGTGGATGCGGGGGCGGCCGCCGAGAAGGCCGCCGCTTCGTACGGGACGGTGACTTCCGTCGACCTGGACGACGATCACCGCAGCTCTGCTGTGTGGGAGGTAGAGACCGTCACGAAGGACGGCAAGGAGCACAAGCTGAACGTCGACCCGCGGTCGGGGAAGGTCTCGGTCGCGCCGCGGGACGGTGACGCCGACGGCGCCGACGACTGAGGGTTCGCGGCTTCTGTGACGTCGCGGCTTGAGCCTCACGCAGCGTGAGGCTCTACGGTCCCGCGTCATGAAGATTGTTGTGCATGACACGGCGTCCGCCATGGCCGAGCTCCTCCGGCGCCCGCTGGAGGAGCGGCCCGACGCCCTACGGGAAATCCTCGGCCCGCTGCGGGACGCGATGTCCGTCGGGGGCGTGGACCTGATGCAGATGCATGAGATGGGCTGCGGCTTCCGGATCGACCGGGAGGATTCGCGCTACCTGGCCGCCCTGGAGGAGATGCGGGGCGCGCGGGTGTGGGAACGGGTGGAGGAACAGCTCGGAGCGGCGTGGGAGCGGCTGCGGCCCGTCGTCGCGTCGGGGCTCCGGGCCGCCGACACGGTGCATGTGGTGCTGGTGCTCGGCGATCCGGACGACGACCTGCTGATACGCAATGCCGGGTACACCGGGCTGGGCGGATTTCCGGGGGCGATCCATCTGACGATGTGGCCCACCGAGGTCAGCCTGGCGAAGATCGGGCATTCCGCGGCGCACGAGCTGCACCACAACGTCCGCTACGCGAATGTGATCTGGGATCCGGCGACGGTCACGGTCGGGGAGCAGGTCGTGGCGGAGGGGCTGGCCGAGGCGTTCGTGCGGGAGCTGGCGGGTGCGGAGGCGATGGGGCCCTGGGCCACGGCGGTTTCCGGTGCGGAGCTGGACGCGGCGTACGAGAAGATCACTGGCGCGATCGATGTGGCCGGGATGCCGAATCTGCCGCCGTATGTGTACGGGGACACCACCACGCGGCGGATGGGGCTGACGCCTGTCGGGCTGCCGGACAACGCCGGGTATGCGGTGGGGCTGCGCATCGCGGATGCGCATCTGGGTGCTTCGGGGCTCAGTGCGGCGGAGAGTGTGGGGCTGTCGGCTCGGGAGGTTCTGGCGAGTGCGGGGGTGGCTTCGGCGGCGTGAGGCCCTGGGGGTGCGCGTTGGCGCCTACGGTTCGGTGGGTGGGGGCTCGGGGCCCCGCTAACGGGGTCACTCTCCCCCAGCCTCCGGCCGGGGGGACCCCCACGTTGCCTGGAGTGAACCTGGGTGGTTGGACGCAACCGGGGCCTCGGTCGCCTGCGGGGAGACCCCTACGTGTCCCCGAGCCCGCGCCGTTCGCGGCTTTCCCGCCGTTGGGGCTGGGGACTGCACGGACCCCAGCCCGGCGGCCCCAAGGCCAGGGGCGGTCTACCCCGCCGTCTCCTCCCCCGTAAGCCCGGCGATCAATTCGTCCGCCGCCGCGTACGGGTCCAGTTCGCCCGCCATGATTCGCTCCGCCAGTACGGACAGGCGGCGGTCGCCTCTCAGGTCGCCGATGCGTTCCCGTAGTTGGGTTACGGCGATCGTCTCCACTTCGCGGGCCGCCCTGGCCCGTCGTCGCTCCGCGAGGACTCCTCGCTCCTCGCTCCACGCGCGGTGTTTTTCCAGGGCCTCCACCAGTTCGTCGGTGCCCTGGGCGCGGGCCGCGACCGTTTTGACGATCGGGGGGCGCCAGTCGCCGGGGGCCCTTGCCTCGCCGAGGCCGAGCATGTGGTTGAGTTCGCGGGCCGTGGCGTCGGCGCCGTCGCGGTCGGCCTTGTTGACCGCGTAGACGTCGCCGATCTCCAGGATTCCGGCCTTGGCGGCCTGGATGCCGTCGCCCATGCCGGGGGCGAGGAGGACCACCGTGGTGTCGGCCTGGGAGGCGATGTCGACCTCGGACTGGCCCACGCCGACGGTTTCCACGAGGATCACGTCGCAGCCTGCCGCGTCCAGGACGCGGATGGCCTGGGGGGCCGCCCATGCCAGGCCGCCCAGGTGGCCCCGGGTGGCCATGGAGCGGATGTACACGCCGGGGTCGGAGGCGTGTTCCGACATGCGGACGCGGTCGCCGAGGAGGGCTCCGCCGGAGAAGGGGGAGGACGGGTCGACGGCGAGGACGCCGACCCGTTTGCCCGTTCGGCGGTAGGCGGTGACCAGGGCGGAGGTGGAGGTGGACTTGCCCACGCCGGGGGAGCCGGTCAGGCCCACCACGTAGGCGTTGCCGGCCAGGGGGGCGAGGGCCGCCATCACTTCGCGCAGTTGCGGGGACGCCCCCTCCACCAGCGAGATCAGCCGGGCCACGGCCCGCGGCCGGCCCTGTCGTGCCTGTTCCACCAGTTCGGGGACGTCCACCACTGCCCAGTTCCTCCCGGTTCGGTTGGCTTACTTGCCCGGTACGCGGATGATCAGCGCGTCGCCCTGGCCGCCGCCGCCGCACAGGGCCGCCGCTCCTACACCGCCGCCGCGCCGGCGCAGCTCCAGGGCGAGGTGGAGGACGATGCGGGCGCCGGACATGCCGATCGGGTGGCCGAGTGCGATGGCGCCGCCGTTGACGTTCACCTTTTCCGGCGATACGCCGAGGTCCTTCATTGACTGCACGGCCACCGCGGCGAACGCCTCGTTGATCTCGATCAGGTCAAGATCTTCGACCGAGAGGCCGGACTTGCCCAGTGCATGCCGGATCGCGTTGCTGGGCTGGGACTGGAGGGAATTGTCCGGGCCCGCCACGTTGCCGTGGGCGCCGATCTCGGCGATCCAGTCCAGGCCCAGTTCCTGGGCCTTGGCCTTGCTCATGACGACCACCGCGGCGGCGCCGTCGGAGATCTGGGAGGAGGAGCCGGCGGTGATGGTGCCGTCCTTGGCGAAGGCGGGGCGCAGCTTGGCCAGGGTCTCGGTGGTGGTCTCGCCGCGGATGCCCTCGTCCTTGCTGAAGACGACCGGCTCGCCCTTGCGCTGCGGGATCTCCACGGGGGTGATCTCCGCCTCGAAGAGGCCGTTCTTCTGGGCGGCGGCGGCGCGCTGGTGGGAGCGGGCGGCGATCTCGTCCTGCTCGGCGCGGCCGATGCCCAGGCGCGTGTTGTGCTTCTCGGTGGACGCGCCCATCGCGATGTTCTCGTACGCGTCGGTGAGGCCGTCGTGGGCCATCGAGTCGAGCATCTCGACGGCGCCGTACTTGAAGCCCTCGCGGGACTTGGGCAGCAGGTGGGGCGCGTTGGTCATGGACTCCTGGCCGCCGGCGACGACCACGTCGAACTCGCCGGCGCGGATCAGCTGGTCGGCGAGCGCGATGGCGTCCAGGCCGGAGAGGCAGACCTTGTTGACGGTCAGGGTCGGGACGCTCATCGGGATGCCGGCCTTGACGGCGGCCTGGCGGGCGGGGATCTGGCCCGCGCCGGCCTGGAGCACCTGACCCATGATCACGTACTGCACCTGGTCGCCGCCGATGCCCGCCCGGTCCAGGGCGGCCTTGATGGCCACGCCCCCCAGGTCGGCGCCGGAGAAGCTGCGCAGGGACCCCAGCAGGCGGCCCATGGGGGTCCGGGCGCCCGCGACGATCACGGAGGTGGTGCTGGACGTACCGTTCGCTGTCGACATCAGCGCGGCCCTTCCTGTACAGGGAGGTTAACGAGGGTTCCCGTCAATGTACTGAGCGGTAGACGCCGGGTCACCGGGCTGCGGGTGTGATCGCGCGCACGTTGCGTAACCACGCGTGCGGGCGGTGCACTGGAGGCATGCTGACGCGAATCGACCACATCGGGATCGCCTGCAAGGACCTCGACACCACCGTCGAGTTCTACCGTGCCACGTACGGCTTCGAGGTGTTCCACAGCGAGGTCAACGAGGAACAGGGCGTCCGCGAGGCCATGCTGAAGATCAACGATACGTCGGACGGCGGCGCCTCGTACCTCCAGCTCCTGGAACCGACCCGGGAGGACTCCGCGGTGGGCAAGTGGCTCGCCAAGAACGGGGAGGGAGTGCATCACATCGCCTTCGGCACCGCGGACGTGGACGGGGACGCGGAGGCCGTCCGGGAGAAGGGGGTCCGGGTGCTCTACGACGAACCGCGGGTGGGTTCCATGGGGTCGCGGATCACTTTTCTGCACCCCAAGGACTGCCACGGCGTGCTGACCGAACTGGTCACCGCGGCGCCCCACGAGGGAACTGCCGCCCCCGCTTCCACGTCTCCCTCGACGACAGAGCACTGACCTTTCCCTTCCCCGGCCGGTAGAGTGCATCTTCGGCCGGGGGCCGGGTCGGGGCTCGGTCCACACTCCGCCGATGATCTGACACCATTTCTTCGGAAGGGTCAGCTCCAGTACGCGTCCCGCACGAGGCATTTCGGGCTGCGCACGAGCAGATGGGAGCCGGCCGCCACCATGACCAGGGGACGGATGGGACCGCGCAGTGCGGGGCAACGACCGCTACGAGGCTGACGACCACCTCTCGCAGTTCGAGGCCGAGATGGAGCGGCTGAAGACGGAGCGGGACAAGGCGGTCCAGCACGCCGACGACCTCGGCTACCAGGTCGAGGTGTTGCGAGCCAAGCTCCATGAGGCGCGGCGCACCATCGCGTCCCGCCCCGCTTACGACAACGTCAGCCACCAGGCCGAGCAGCTGCTGCGCAACGCCCAGATCCAGGCCGACCAGTTGCGTACGGACGCCGAACGCGAGGTGCGCGAGGCGCGCGCCCAGACGCAGCGGCTGCTGCAGGAGCAGGCCGAGCGCCAGGCGCGCATGGAGGCCGACCTGCACGCCGAGGCGGTCGAGCGGCGCCGCCGGCTGGACGAGGAGCTGAACGAGCGCCGCCAGACCGTCGAGTCGCACGTCAACGAGAACGTGGCCTGGGCGGAGCAGCTGCGCTCCCGTACGGAGGCGCAGGCGCGCCGCCTGATGGACGAGACGCGCGCCGAGGCCGAGCAGGCGCTGGCCGCCGCCCGCGCCGAGGCGCAGCGGCTGGCCGAGCAGACCCGCGCCCGGCTGGGCAGCGAGGCCGAGCAGGCCCGCGCCGAGGCCGACGCGATCCTGCGGCGGGCCCGTACGGACGCCGAGCGCCTGCTGAACGCCGCCTCCACCCAGGCCCAGGAGGCCACGGACCAGGCCGAACAGCTGCGGACCAGCGTCGGTTCGGAGACCGAGGAGGCGCGGCGGCAGGCCGCGGAGCTGACGCGCACCGCCGAGGCCCGGATGCAGGAGGCCGACCGCGCGCTGCGCGAGGCCCGCGCCGAGGCCGAGAAGCTGGTCACCGAGGCGCAGGAGAGCGCCACCAAGCGGCTGTCGGCCGCCGAGTCGGACCAGGAGCAGCGGCTGCGGACCGCCAAGGCGGAGATCGCCCGGCTGGTCGCCGAGGCCACGAAGGAGGCCGACGCGCTCAAGGCGGAGGCCGAGCAGCTGCGCGCGGACGCCCGTGCGGAGGCCGAGCGGCTGGTCGCCGAGGCGCAGGAGGCCGCCAGGTCCAAGGCGGCGGAGGACTCCGCGGCGCAGCTGGCGAAGGCCGCGCGGACCGCCGAGGAGGTGCTGTCCAAGGCGGCCGAGGACGCCAAGGCCACCACCCGGGCCGCCGCCGAGGAGGCCGAGCGGGTCCGCCGGGAGGCCGAGGCCGAGGCGGACCGGCTGCGCGGTGAGGCGCACGACACCGCCGAGCAGCTCAAGGGCGCCGCCAAGGACGACACCAAGGAGTACCGCGCCAAGACCGTCGAGCTCCAGGAGGAGGCGCGGCGGCTGCGCGGCGAGGCCGAGCAGCTGCGGGCCGAGGCGGTCGACGAGGGCGACCGGATCCGGGCCGAGGCGCGCCGCGAGGCCGTCCAGCAGATCGAGGAGGCGGCCGGTACCGCCGAGGAGCTGCTGGCCAAGGCGAAGTCCGACGCCGAGGAGACGCGGTCGGGCGCCGGCGCGGAGAGCGAGCGGATCCGCACCGAGGCCATCGAGCGGGCCACGGCCCTGCGCAAGCAGGCCGAGGAGGTGCTGGAGCGCGCCCGCGCGGAGGCCGAGGAGCTGCGCGGCGAGAGCGAGGAGGCCGCCGCCGCGCTGAAGGCCGAGGCCGAGGAGGCCGCCCGGCAGCTGCGTACGGAGGCCGAGGAGGCCGTCGCCGAGCGCCGCACCGAGGCGCAGGAGGAGCTGGACCGGCTCCGGGCCGAGGCCGCGGAGAAGGTCAACGCCGCCGAGGAGGCGCTGCACGACGCCCGCGCCGAGGCCGAGAAGCTGCGCCGGGAGGCGCAGGAGGAGGCCGCCAAGCTCAAGGCCGAGTCGGCGGAGCGGCTGCGGACGCTCCAGCAGCAGGCCGAGGAGGAGGCCGAGCGGCTGCGTTCGGAGGCGGCGACCGACGCGTCCGCCGCGCGCGCCGAGGGCGAGTCCGTGGCCGTACGGCTGCGCAGTGACGCCGCCGCCGAGGCGGAGCGCCTGAAGACCGAGGCCCAGGAGACCGCGGACCGGGTGCGTGCCGAGGCGGCCGCCGCCGCGGAGCGCACGGGTGCCGAGGCCGCCGAGGCGCTGGCCGCCGCCCAGGAGGAGGCGGCCCGCCGCCGCCGGGAGGCCGAGGAGCTGCTCGGCGAGGCCCGCGACGAGGCCCACCAGGAGCGCACCGCCGCGCGCGAGCAGAGCGAGGAGCTGCTGGCCTCGGCCCGCAAGCGGGTCGCCGAGGCGCAGGAGGAGGCGGAGCGGCTGGTCGAGGAGGCCGAGCGGCGCGCCGCCGAGCTGGTCGCCGCGGCCGAGCAGACCGCCCAGCAGGTGCGGGACGCGGTCGCCGGGCTGCACGAGCAGGCCGAGGAGGAGATCGCCGGGCTGCGCTCGGCCGCCGAGCACGCCGCGGAGCGGACGCGGACCGAGGCGCAGGAGGAGGCCGACCGGGTACGGGCCGACGCGTACGCGGAGCGCGAGCGCGCCTCCGAGGACGCGGCCCGCACCCGCCGCGAGGCCCAGGAGGAGGCCGAGGCCGCCAAGGCGCTCGCCGACCGCACGGTCGCCGAGGCCATCGCGGAGGCCGAGCGGCTGCGCGCGGAGGCCGACAGCACCCTCGACGAGGCGCGCGAGGCGGCCGGCAAGGCCCGTACGGACGCCGCCGAGCAGGCCGACAGCCTGATCGCGGAGGCCACCGCGCAGGCCGAGAAGATGGTGGCGGACGCCTCCGCCAAGGCGCAGCAGCTGCGTACGGACGCGTCCGACGCGCTGGCCTCGGCCGAGCAGGACGCCAACCGGGCCCGCGCGGAGGCCCGCAACGACGCCAACCGGATGCGTTCGGACGCCGCCGAGCAGGTGGACCAGCTGCTCACCGAGGCCCGCGCGGAGGCCGAGCGGATCGTCACCGAGGCGACCGAGCTGACCTCGTCGGCGCAGGACGACGCGGACCGCACGGTGCGCGAGGGCCGGGAGGCCGCCGAGCGGCTGCGCGCCGAGGGCGAGCAGCGGGCCGCGGAGCTGGTCGCGGAGGCGACCGCCGAGGCCGAGCGGCTGCGGGCGGAGGCGGCCGAGGCGCTGGAGACCGCGCGCCAGGAGGCGGAGCGGATCGGCGACGAGGCGCGCGAGGCGGCGAACAAGACCCGTTCGGACGCCGCCGAGCAGGCCGACACGCTGATCTCGGAGGCGGGCAGCGAGGCCGAGCGGCTGCGCGCGGACGCCGCGGAGACCGTGGCGGGCGCCGAGCGGGACGCGGACCGCACCCGCGCCGACGCCCGCGAGCAGGCCGACCGGATGATCGCCGAGGCCACCGCGGAGGCGGACCGGCTGCGCGCGGAGGCGGCGGAGACCGTCACCTCGGCGCAGGAGCACGCCACCCGTACGCGTGCCGAGTCCGAGCGGATCAAGGAGGAGGCCGAGGCGGAGGCCGACCGGCTGCGCACCGAGGCACTGGAGGAGTCGGAGCAGACGGTCGACGCGGCCCGCAAGGACGCGGCGCAGCGCCGCGCGGACGCCGCCGAGCAGGCCGACCAGCTGATCGCCAAGGCGCAGGAGGAGGCGCTGAAGGCGGCGACCGCCGCCGAGGAGCAGGCCGACACGATGGTCGGCGCGGCCCGCAAGGAGGCCGAGCGGATCGTCGCGGAGGCCACCGCCGAGGGCAACGGGTTCGTCGAGAAGGCCCGTACGGACGCGGACACGCTGCTCAGCGAGGCCCGTGGGGACGCCACCGCGATAAGGGAGCGCGCCGAGGAGCTGCGCAGCCGTATCGAGAGCGAGGTCGAGGAGCTGCACGAGCGGGCCCGCCGGGAGTCCGCCGAGACGATGAAGAACGCCGGGGAGCGGGTCGACAAGCTGATCGCGCAGGCCACTCAGCAGCAGGCGGAGGCCGAGGAGAAGGCCAAGCGCATGGTGTCGGACGCCAGCAGCGAGGCCAGCAAGGTCCGCATCGCCGCGGTGAAGAAGGCGGAGGGGCTGCTCAAGGAGGCCGAGCAGAAGAAGGCCGAG
Source organism: Streptomyces albofaciens JCM 4342 (assembly GCF_008634025.1). Classification (NCBI taxonomy): domain Bacteria; kingdom Bacillati; phylum Actinomycetota; class Actinomycetes; order Kitasatosporales; family Streptomycetaceae; genus Streptomyces; species Streptomyces albofaciens. Next base: position 2,946,168 of record NZ_PDCM01000002.1, read on the forward strand.
GCCGTACGGGAGTCGGAGCGGATGCGCGCCGAGGCCCGCGCGGAGGCGGAGCGGATCGTCGAGGAGGGCAAGCGCGAGCTGGAGGTGCTCGTGCGGCGCCGCAAGGACATCAACGCGGAGATCTCCCGTGTCCAGGACGTGCTGGAGGCGTTGGAATCTTTCGAGGCGCCGTCGAACGGTGGTGGCAAGGAAGGGGCGAAGGCTGCCGCGGGAGCGGGCGCAACTCGTTCGAGTGGCAAGCAGTCTGAGGGGTAGCCACCCAAATGAGGGGCCATTCTCCACTTCAAACGCGCAATGACTCGATGACACGCCGTTGCGGCCCCTAGGATTCCCTTTATCACCTCACCGGTCTCTTTCGACAGGAACCCCATGAGCGACACTTCCTCCCCCTACGGCTTCGAGCTCGTGCGGCGTGGGTACGACCGCGGTCAGGTGGACGACCGCATCTCGAAGCTGGTCGCCGACCGCGACAGCGCCCTGGCCCGCATCACCTCCCTGGAGAAGCGGATCGAGGAGCTGCACCTCGAAACGCAGAACGCCCAGGCCCAGGTCAACGACGCCGAACCGTCCTACGCGGGCCTCGGCGCGCGCGTGGAGAAGATCCTCCGGCTCGCGGAGGAAGAGGCGAAGGACCTGCGCGAGGAGGCCCGGCGGGCCGCCGAGCAGCACCGCGAACTGGCCGAGTCGGCCGCCCAGCAGGTCCGCAACGACGCCGAGCAGTTCGCGTCGGAGCGCAAGGCGAAGGCCGAGGACGAGGGCGCCCGCATCGTCGAGAAGGCGCAGGGCGAGGCGACCGCGCTGCGTGCCGAGGCGCAGAAGGACGCGCAGTCCAAGCGGGAGGAGGCGGACGCCCTCTTCGAGGAGACCCGCGCCAAGGCCGCGCAGGCCGCCGCGGACTTCGAGACCAACCTCGCCAAGCGCCGCGAGCAGTCCGAGCGGGACCTGGCCTCGCGTCAGGCCAAGGCCGAGAAGCGGCTCGCGGAGATCGAGCACCGGGCCGAGCAGCTGCGGCTGGAGGCCGAGAAGCTGCGCACGGACGCGGAGCGCCGGGCCCGCCAGACGGTGGAGACGGCGCAGCGCCAGGCCGAGGACATCGTGGCCGACGCGAACGCCAAGGCGGACCGGATCCGCAGCGAGTCCGAGCGGGAGCTGGCGGCGCTGACCAACCGCCGGGACTCGATCAACGCCCAGCTGACGAACGTCCGCGAGATGCTCGCCACGCTGACCGGAGCGGCGGTCGCCGCGGCCGGCACCCCGGCGGACGAGGAGCCCATTTCCCGCGGCGTCCCGGCGCAGCAGTCGCGCTGAGGCGCCGTTCGCCGTTGTGACGCCGGTGCGGCCGGTGGGCCTTCGCGGCCCGCACCCGTGACGGCCGGTACTGCGCCCGACGGCGGCAGACGCGCTCCGCCCGCCCCGCCTCTCTTCGGAGGCCGGGCGGGCGGAATGCTTTTTTCAACAGTCGTACGACCTGACCCGCACCCCGCGGGCGGCGCCCGGTACGCCCGAGATGCGGGGTTCCTGGCCCCCGCTTAGCGTGCTGTACATGATCGAAGTCGAGGGGCTGACCAAGCGTTACGGCGACAAGCTCGCCGTGGACGGGCTGACCTTCACCGTACGGCCCGGGGCCGTCACCGGGTTCCTCGGCCCGAACGGCGCCGGCAAATCGACGACCATGCGGATGATGCTCGACCTGGACCATCCGACGTCGGGACGGGTCCGTATCGACGGCCGCCGCTACCGGCAGCTGTCCGACCCCCTGGCCTCCCTCGGCGCCCTGCTGGACGCCAAGGCCGTGCACGGCGGCCGCAGCGCCTACCACCACCTGCTGTGCCTGGCGCAGAGCAACGGCATCCCGCGCGCCCGCGTCCACGAGGTGCTGGACACGGTGGGGCTGACCCCGGTGGCCAAGAAGCGCTCCAAGGGCTTCTCGCTGGGCATGGGCCAGCGCCTGGGCATCGCGGCGGCGCTGCTCGGCGATCCCCGCATCCTCATGTTCGACGAGCCGGTCAACGGCCTCGACCCCGAGGGCATCCACTGGATCCGCAACCTGATGAAGGGTCTGGCCGCCCAGGGCCGGACGGTGTTCGTCTCCTCGCACCTGATGAGCGAGATGGCGCTGACCGCCGAGCACCTGATCGTCATCGGGCAGGGCCGGCTGCTGGCGGACACCTCGATGGCCCGGTTCATCCAGGAGAACTCCCGCTCGTACGTACGGATGCGGTCGCCGGAGCGCGAGCGGCTGCTCGACGTGCTCGGGGAGGCCGGGTACGCAGCGGTGCCGGCCGGCGACGCGGTGGAGATCGACGGGGCGAGCGCCGCCGACCTGGGCGAGCTGGCCGCGCGGCAGCGGCTCGTCCTGCACGAGCTGAGCCCGCAGCAGGCCTCGCTGGAGGAGGCGTTCATGCAGCTGACCGCCGGTTCGGTGGAGTACCACGCGCATACGACGGACGCGCCGCGGGCGGCGGACGGCGGCGTTCCGGCGGGCGCGGCGCCACCGCCGGGGGCTCCGGACGTACCGGGGGCACCGGGCACGCAGCCCGGCGGCTGGGGTGCCGACTGGCGGAACAAGAAGCGAGGGGTGTGACGATGGCGGCCGTCTCCCAGGTCCTGAGGTCGGAGTGGACCAAGATCCGTTCGGTGCGGTCCACGGTGTGGACGCTGGGCGTCGCGCTGGTCGTCACGGTCGCGCTGGGCGCGCTGATCTGCCTGCTCGCCTCGAACGACTTCGGCAGCACCGCGCCCCGCGACCGGGCCGGCTTCGACCCGGCCGGCACCAGCTTCGCGGGCATGGGCCTGGGGCAGCTGGCGATGATCGTCTTCGGGGTGCTGGTGGTCTCGAACGAGTACAGCACCGGGATGATCCGTACGTCGCTCGCCGCCGTACCGCAGCGCGGCGTCTTCCTCTTCTGCAAGATCGCCGTCGCCACCCTGCTCGCCCTGGTCGTCTCCTTCGTGACGGCGTTCCTCTCCTTCTTCGTCGGACAGGCGATGCTGGGCGCCCACGCGGTGTCGCTCGGCGATCCGGGCGTGCTGCGCGCCGTGGTGGGCGCCGGGCTCTACATGACGGTGATCGGGGTGTTCGCGATGGGCGTCGCGACGATGCTGCGCAGCCCGATGCTGGCGCTGGGCACCCTGATGCCGTTCTTCTTCCTGATCTCCAGCATCCTGGGGAACGTCTCGGCCACCAGGAAGATCGGCCGTTACCTCCCCGACCAGGCCGGTGCCCGCATCATGCAGGTGGTGCCGTCGGCCGGGCACGACGTCCCGTACGGGCCGTGGGGCGGGTTCGGCATCATGCTGGCGTGGACGGCCGCCGTACTGCTGGGCGGATATCTGCTGCTCAAGCGGCGCGACGCCTAGGAAGCGGCGCCGGGCACCCGTGCCGGCCCCGGCGTCCCGCGCGCCCCACCCGTACGCGTTTTGACGGGAACCGTCAACATCCCGATAGCCTCCTAACCCTTACGGGGGTACGAGAGCGCCTCTGCCCCGAACCATCTTCCGAGGGGCGGAGAATGATCGAGGCAGTCGGCCTGACGAAGCGCTACGGCGCCAAGACGGCCGTGCACAACCTGTCGTTCCAGGTGCGGCCGGGCACCGTCACGGGCTTCCTGGGGCCCAACGGCTCCGGCAAGTCGACGACGATGCGCATGATCCTGGGGCTGGACACCCCGACCTCCGGGCGCGTCACGATCGGCGGCATCCCGTTCCGCAAGGTGCCGAACGCCCCGCGGCACGTCGGCGCGCTCCTGGACGCCAAGGCGGTGCACGGCGGGCGCACCGCCCGCCAGCACCTGCTCTCGCTCGCCCAGCTCTCCGGCATCCCGGCGCGCCGCGTCGACGAGGTGCTCGGCGTGGTCGGCCTCCAGGAGGTGGCCCGCAAGCGCTCCAACGGCTTCTCGCTCGGCATGGGCCAGCGCCTGGGCATCGCGGCGGCGCTGCTCGGCGACCCGCAGGTGCTGCTCTTCGACGAGCCGGTCAACGGCCTGGACCCGGAGGGCATCCTGTGGGTCCGCAACCTGATGAAGCAGCTGGCCGCCGAGGGCCGTACGGTCTTCGTCTCCTCGCACCTGATGAGCGAGATGGCGCTGACCGCCGAGCACCTGATCGTCATCGGCCGCGGCCAGCTGCTCGCGGACATGCCGGTCAAGGACTTCATCTCGGCCAACTCCGCCGACTTCGCCCGGGTGCGCACCCCGGACACCGAGCCGGAGCTGCGCGACAAGCTCGGCTCGGTGCTCGGCGAGGCGGGTGCCCAGGTCGTGCCGGAGCCGGACGGCGCGCTGCGCGTCACGGGGCTGCCGCTGCCGCGTATCAGCGACCTCGCCCACGGCGCGGACATCCGCCTGTGGGAGCTGTCGCCGCACCAGGCGTCCCTGGAAGAGGCGTACATGCGGCTGACGCAGGGCGCCGTGGACTACCGCTCGACGGCCGACCAGCGCGCCGGTCTCCAGCAGCAGGTGGCCGCGCCCGCGCCGCAGGGCCCGGGCGTGCCGGGGCAGCAGCCCCCGCAGGGGTACGCGCCGCAGCCGGGCCCGTACGGGCAGCCCGCCCACCCCGGACAGCCCGCGCACCCGGGACAGCCCGCGCACCCCGGACAGCCCGCGCACCCGGGACAGCCGAACCCGTACGCGCAGGCGCCCGGCGGCGCTCCGGGCCAGGGCTACGGCTACCCGCAGGCGGCCGGGCCGGGTGCGCCGTACGGGCAGCCGAACCCGTACGCGCAGCCGCAGCCGGGCCCGCAGGCCGGTGCCCCGGCGCCGATGCCGCCCGCCGCCCGGCCCGCCGCCCCCGCCGACATCTCCACGCCGCACACCGAGGACGCCCGATGACCAGCCCTCAGCAGCCGCAGCCGCAGCCTGAGCCGCACGACACCGCCGCCCCCGGCGCCGCCGCCCCGATGCCCCCGGCCGGGGCCCCGGAGCCGCCCGCGCAGCACCCCGCCGAGCAGCCGGAGCCCCGGCCGCTGGCCGCGCACCCGCAGCCGCAACCGCAGCAGCCTCCGGCCCAGGTGCCGGCGCCGCAGGAGGGCGGTCCGGCGCGCGAGGCGGGCACGATGATGCTCCAGGCCCAGCAGCCGCCCGCCGCCGCGCCCGGCAAGGAGGCCGGGACGATGATGCTCCAGGCCCAGGCCGCGCCGCAGGCAGCGCCGCTGCCCCCGCAGGGCGCCCCCAAGGACGCGGGCACCATGACGCTTCAGGCGCAGCAGCCGCCCGCCGTTCCCCCACAGCAACCGCAGCAACCGCACCAGCAGCCGCATCAGCCCGCGCAGCAGGCACCGCAGTCGCCCCAGCAGCAGATCCCGGCCGCCTGGCAGGCCGCCGGCCCCGGCGGCGCTGCCCCGGCCTACGTCTCGCCGATCCCGGTCCGCCGTACGAACCTGGGCCACGCCCTCGCCTCCGAGTGGACGAAGATCCGCTCGGTGCGCTCCACGATGTGGACGCTGGGCGTGATGATCCTGCTGAACGTCGGCATCGGGCTGCTGGCCGCGACGGCGATCGCGGGCCTGGACCGTCCGACCGCCGTGGTGTTCGGCTCCGCCTGGTTCGGGCTGCTGCTCGGCACCCTGTGCGTGATCCCCCTCGGTGTGCTGGCGATCTCCTCGGAGTACGGCACCGGCATGATCCGTACGACGCTCACGGCCTGTCCCAGCCGGGGCCGAGTGCTGGCCGCCAAGGCGATCGTGCTGTTCGGGCTGACGTTCGTGATCACCACGGTCTCCACCACCCTGGTCGCGGCGGCACACGCCGGGATGATCGACGGCCCGGCGCCGACCGGCGACCAGTGGCTGCGCGCCACGGTCGGCTCCGGCCTGTACGTGGCCGTGCTGAGCCTGCTGGCCCTCGGGGCGGGCACGCTGCTGCGGCACTCGGCCGGCGCGATCAGCGCGATGATGGGCCTGGTCCTGCTGCCCATGCTGCTGGCCGTTTTCATGCTCAGTTCGGAGAGCCTGCGGCCGGTCGCCAAGGCGATGATCGAGTACTCGGTCCCGAACAGTCTCGGCGCTCTCCACGACAAGGCGTTCATGCCCGACGGCCCGTCCGGCTGGCAGCCGCTGCTGATCCTCGTGGGCGTCACCGTGGTCGTCCTCGGCGGCGCCTACGCCGCGCTGGAGAAGCGCGACGTGTAGGTCAGTACCTCGGCGCGTTACGGGACCGCTGGAGCCGCGCGCTCCGGCGGTCCCGTGCGTTCCAGCACGCCTTGTGCCAGTGTCTGCGGTCGTCCACGTCGCCCTCCCGCGGCCAGGCGACGACGTGCGGCACCCCCGGCGGGATCTCCTGGTCGCAGCCCGGGCAGCGGTAGTGCTTGGCCGCACCGCCACCCCCCAGGTGCCGTACGACCCACTCCTCGCCGCGCCACTCCTCGGTACGTTCGAGACCGTAGCGGCCTGCGCCCGAGTGGTCGGCTGGCTTCTCACCGCCGCGGGGACGGTTTCGACGCGGGGACACTGGGCACCTCGGGAAATCTACGGGGTCACGGGCCGTCACCACCCTACGCGGATCGGTCATGGGGCCCGCCCGCCACCACAATCCTGCGATCATCAGGAAACTTCGCCCCAGGCCGTGCCCTTGGCACGTGTCACCCGTTGTTGCCTGTTAGGGGGATGTCGCGTCGGCTGCGAGGAGGCAGAAGAGCGATGCGCGTTGGGGCATTCATCCTGGCCGCTCAGTTTCCCGGCCAGGGACAGGGGGAGACACTGCACCGCGCGGTGCGGTCCGCGGAGGTCGCCGAGGAGGCCGGGCTCGACGCGGTCTGGCTGGCCGAGCACCACTTCATGCCGTACGGGGTCTGCCCGTCGGCGGCGACGCTGGCCGCGCTGCTGCTGGGACGTACGGACAGAATCGGCGTCGGCACCTCCGTCAGCGTGCTGCCGACCCAGCACCCGGTCGCCCTCGGGGAGCAGGCGGCGCTGCTGCACCTGATCACCGGTGGCCGGTTCACCCTCGGGGTGGGCCGCGGCGGCCCCTGGGTGGACCTGGAGGTCTTCGGCACCGGCCTGGACGCCTATGAGAAGCACTTCCCCGAGTCGCTGGACCTGCTGCTGCGCTGGCTGCGCGAGCCCCGGGTCGGCGCCGCGGGGAACCGCCACTCCTTCCGCGAGGTCGCGGTCGTGCCGCGGCCCTCCGAGTCGCTGGAGTCGCCGGCCGGTCCGCCGGTCGTCCTGGCGTGCACCTCGCCCGGGTCGGTGCGGCTGGCCGCCGAGCGCGGGCTGCCCATGCTGCTGGGGATGCACTGCGGCGACGAGGAGAAGGCGGAGATGGTCGCGCTGTGGCGCCGTCTGTCGCTGGCCGCCGGGCGGGCCCCGGCCGAGGTCGCGGCGGCGGAGCACGTCTCGGCGGGCGTGGTGCAGGTCGGCGACACCCGCCAGGGCGCGGCCGAGGTGCTCACCAAGGCCATGCCGGGCTGGCTGCGGCGCGGCCTGGCGGCCCATGAGACGGTCGACGGCCGCTACCGCGCCATGCGCGACCCGCTGGCGTACACGGAACTGCTCTGCGATCTGCACCCGGTGGGACCGCCGCGGCTGTGTGCCGACCGGCTGGCGGCCTCGGCCGAGCGGACCGGCATCCGGCGCTTCGCGCTGCTCGTGGAGGGCTCCGGCGATCTGGCCGCCACGGAGGAGAACGTCCGGCGGCTGGGTGCCGAGGTGCTGCCGCTGCTCGGCTGAGGAGCCCGGCGGGGGTACGGCGGTCCGCGCGGCCCGTCCGGTGGACACCGGTACGGGTGGCCGCGGGCCGTCACCGCAAAGAGATGGCCGGGGAGTTGACCGGCGCTGCCGCCGGCGCGGCGGCGACGCACGGTGCCGCGTCCCGTGTGCGCGGCGGCAGCGTCACCCGGTCAGCAGTCGCGCAGTGCGGGCGACTGGTTCAGCAACTGGCCACGGATGGAGGTGAAGGCGGCCAGCCTGTCGTCCACCGCCGGGTCGAGCGGGAAGACCGCGACCCGGTGACAGTTCTGGAATGCCAGGCGCACACCGAAATGGCGCTCCAGGGACCCGCGTATCGCGTCACTCGCCAGCGCACGCAGCAGCTGACCGCGCGCCTGCTCGTCCGGCGGCGGCGTCTGGTTGTCGGCGAACTGACCGCCGTCCACCTTCAGCCGGGCCACCAGCGAGCTGATCATCTCCCATGCGTACGGCAGGGAGGTCCGGACGCAGTCGACAAATTCGGCTTCGTCGACCTCGCCTCGCTCGGCCTGTTCGAGGAGGGCCGGTGAGACGTCGAGCGACATGAGGTTCTCCTCTCGCGGCCCCGCCGGAGCGGGGCCTCAGGGATCGGACGGGAGGCTCGCGACGGAGCGTGTCCGTATCACGACCCCCCGCTTCAACCGTAGGCCGGTCGTCCGGCCCGCACCAGGAGATTGCAGAGACAACCGGCCACCGGTGAACGGGACGGCGCGGGGGCGAATCGCGTGCGCCGCCCCCGGTCGAGTAGCGTGGCGCACCATGCGTCTCGTCATCGCCCGTTGCTCCGTGGACTACGCGGGCCGGCTCACCGCCCACCTCCCGTCGGCCCCCCGCCTCATCCTCGTGAAGGCGGACGGTTCGGTCTCCATCCACGCGGACGACCGCGCCTACAAACCCCTGAACTGGATGTCCCCGCCGTGCACCCTCAAGGAGGGCGACGGGGTGTGGACGGTGGAGAACAAGGGCGGCGAGAAGCTCATCATCACGCTGGAAGAGGTGATGCACGACTCGTCGCACGAGCTGGGCGTGGACCCGGGCCTGATCAAGGACGGGGTGGAGGCGCACCTTCAGGAACTGCTCGCCGACCGGATCGAGACACTCGGCGAGGGCTACTCGCTCATCCGCCGCGAATACCCCACCGCCATCGGCCCGGTGGACATCCTGTGCCGGGACGCGGACGGCGGGACGGTCGCCGTGGAGATCAAGCGGCGCGGTGAGATCGACGGCGTCGAGCAGCTCACCCGCTATCTCGACCTGCTCAACCGGGATCCGCATCTGGCCCCGGTCAAGGGCGTGTTCGCGGCCCAGGAGATCAAGCCGCAGGCCCGGGTGCTGGCCACCGACCGCGGCATCGGCTGCGTCGTGCTGGACTACAACGCGCTGCGCGGCATCGAGGACGACAAGCTGCGCCTGTTCTGAGCGTTCCGTTCCGAGCGCCTTCACCGGGCGCCGGTACGGATGACGACGGCCCGGTACGGAAACGCCCGCCACGGTGGCGGACGGTCGCGTACCGGGCCGTCGTACTGCGTTCAGCCGCCGGTCGTGCCTCCGGTCGAGCCCCCGCCGGCCGTGGGGGCGTCCCCGCCGGTCGTGCCGCCACCGGCCGTGCCGGAGCCGGTGGTGGTGGCCGAGGCGCTGCCGGTGCCCCCGCTGCCGGTGCTGCCCGAGGTGCCCGTCGGCTCCTGGCTCGTCGGCTTGTCGGTCGGCGTCGGCTTGTCCGTCGGCTTGTCGGTGGGCTTGTCCGTGGGTTTGTCGGTCGGCTTGTCGGTGGGCTTGTCCGTGGGCTTCCCGGTCGGACGGGTGCTGCCGTCCGTCGGCCGCGTCGTCGGGTCGGTCGGGCGGGTGCTCCCGCCGGTCGGCCCGCCGGTCGTCGGGTCGGTGGCGCCGCCGGTCGGGCCGGTGCTCGGCCGCCCGCTGGTGCCCGGGGTGCCGGGCGCCGTCGAGCGGTGGCCGGTGACCGTGCCGGGGCGGCCGCCCTGTCCGGTCCGGGTGCTGTCGGCGCCCGGCTGGTCGGCGGGCAGGCCGTCGTCGCTCTGCCCCGGCTGGGCGGACTGCTCGGGGGTGACCTTGTCACCCGTACCGCCGTCGGAGCCGGAGACCGCGCCCAGCGTGACCACGGTGCCCAGGACGGCGACGAGCAGCGCTCCGGCGCCCGCGGCGACCAGGTTGCGCCGGGCGCCGAGCACCAGGGCCCGGCGGCCCTTGGCCGGGCCGCCGCCCGTGCCCTTGCCGGAGGCCACGCTGCGGTTGACGACGGTGGGCGCCGTCGCGTCGACGGCCGGGGCCGCGGCGAGCGCGGCGGGCACCCCGCCGGGCGGCGAGGCCGACTCCTCCGTCCGCGCGTCCGGGATCTCCTCACCGGCCGGGGTGGCCGTCCCGGCGGGCGGGGTGAACTTGCCGGAGCGGTCCGCGACCAGGGCCAGCGCGCGCCGGCCGGCGACCGCGCCGCGCCGGTCGGAGAGCACGCCGCGCAGCCCTATCGACGCCTCCAGCTCGGCCCGCGCCCGGTCCACGTTGCCGGTGCACAGGGCGAGGACGCCCAGCTCGTGGTGGAAGTACGCCTCCTCGGCCACCTCCCCGGCGATCCGGGCGGCCTCGGCGCCGTGCCGCAGGCTGCGCTCCCAGGCGCTCCAGTGCAGGGCGGCGGCGAAGGCCGGGGCGGCCGTACGGGCGAGGAGCACGGCGGCGCTGGGGTGGCCGCCGTCCCGGCTGCCGGTCAGCACGCCCATCGCGGCCAGGATCGCGTCGGACTCGGCGGCGGCGCGCTCCGGGGTGACCGAGGGGTGCCCGGCCCACCAGGCGTAGTGCTGGGCGGCGGTCAGCGCCCGCTCCCCCGCGTCGTCCGCGTACCCGGCGTCCGTCAGCTGGTCCTGTACGGTCGCGGCGAGCCGGTAGTGGCCTCCCGCCGGGGTGATCAGCCCGCAGCCCAGCAGATCGCCGAGGGCGGCGTCCGCGTGGGTGTCCTGGGCGAGCGCGGGCAGGTGCGCCTGGTGGGGCAGCTCGCCGCCCAGCGCGACCGCGAAGCGCAGCGTCTCGCGCGCGGCCTCGCTCAGCCCGGCGGCGATCAGCGGCGCGGGCGAGGCGGCCTCGGCGGCGGCCGGCAGCGGCCGCTCACCGCCCGCGGGCACGTCGTCGGACGGCTCGCCGTACGCGCCGGACGTCCCCGTGCGCTGCCGCAGCAGCGCGCCCGCCTGCACGAAGCGCAGCGGCAGCCCCTCGGACTCGAACCACAGGTCGGCGGCCCACGCGGCCTCTTCGTCGGTGAGCGGGCGGCCGACGACGCCCTCCAGCAGCTCCCGGCAGGCGTCGCGGCTGATGCCGCCGAGGAAGACCTCTTCGAGGTGGGAGCCGGGCGAGGGGGCGGCGACGTCCGGGGTGGCGGCGAGCAGGAAGGCGCACTCGGGCGTGGCGCCCAGCAGCTCGTCGAGCGCGGCGCCGCCGAATTCGAGGTCGTCCAGGACGACGATCGCGCCGATCTCGCCGAGCAGGCGCAGCAGCTCGCCCCGGTCGGGGCGGTGCAGCGGGGCCCGGTGGACGGCGGCGAACAGCTCGTACATCACGTCGGTGGGCGTGCGGCGGTAGCCGGACAGGCGCACCACGCCGTCCGGCGCGACGCCGTCGCAGGCGGTGGCGACGGCGTCCAGCAGCCGGGTGCGGCCCGAGCCGGAGGGACCGGTGACGCGTACGGATCTGCCGCGGGACAGCAGCCGGACCAGTCTGTCGGTCTCCTCGGCGCGCTCCAGCAGCGCGGCCGGACGGCCCGCGGCGACCGGGACGGCGGGCGGCGCGGCGGCGCGCGCCAGCTCGGCGCGCTCCTCGGGGCCGTGCTTGCCGGGGACGGCGGGCTGCTCGCCGGGCGGGCAGGGTTCGATCTCGCTGCCGTCGACCGGGTTGACGGTGACGAGATAGGGGCCCGAGACGAGCCGCACGGTGCGGACGGGACCGCCGGGGGCGGCGCCGGGGCCACCGTGCGGGGGCGCCGGCGTCGTCGCAGGGGCGTCCTGCTCGCCGTACTCCTCAGGTCCCCGGTTGGTGTTCGGGTCCATGGTGAAATGCCCCCCAGATGCGTGGCGTGCCGTCCGACCGATTGTGTCCCGGCCGTCCGCACTCCCCCAGCCTCCGGCCGGGGGACTCCCCCGGCCGCCGCTTCTGGTCCGGTGCCCGCCGCGCGGCGTACCGGACGGCGGAAAACCGAACCTTAGACCTTCGCCCAGTATCTACGAAGCGCCGGGGTCCGCTCCTGCCCGGAACGTCACAGTGTTGTGAGAATCCTTCGGTATGCGGCTTTGATCTTGGATGCCCGCGGCGGTGTGCGCCCGCGTGCGCCGGCCGGGGCCCTCAGACCCGCGGCAGGCTCTCGGCCTCGATGCCGCCCTCGATGGCGAGGATGCGGTGCAGCCGGGTGGCGACCAGGAGCCGCTGCATCTGGGGCGGTACGCCGCGCAGCACCAGCCGGCGGTTGGCCCGCCCGGCGCGGCGGTGCGCGCCCATGATGACGCCGAGGCCGGTGGCGTCCCACGAGTCCAGGCCGGTCAGATCGAGCACCAGGTCGCCCTGGCCGGAGTCGACGGCGGTGTGCAGGACGGTACGGGCGTCCGCCGCGCTGCGGACGTCGAGGCGGCCCCCGACGACCAGCTCGGCGTGGTCGCCCCTGATGTGCATATGTGCTCCCCGGGTGATGAGTGCTCGATCGTTACGTCTACAGAACTGACTGCCTCTCATGCGGCGAAGTTGCCGCCTGTAAGCGAACCGATACCGAATTCACCCTGGGGGGTGAAGGGCGCCGGACCCGTGCGGGTGACGCGCCGGACGCCGTGCCGGTGCCGCCGCGGCCGGCCGGCGGACCGGCCGGTGCGCCGCGGCGGGACCGGACCCGGCGCCTGACACGGCGTCAGCGCGGTGCCGCGGGCCCGGAACCGTCCGAGGCGGTATCAGTGCTCGTAGAAGCCTTGCCCGCTCTTGCGGCCGATATCGCCGGCGTCCACCATCCGCCGCATGATCTCCGGCGGCGCGAACTTCTCGTCCTGCGACTCGGTGTAGATGTTGTCGGTGGCGTGCAGCAGGATGTCCACGCCGGTCAGGTCGGCGGTGGCCAGCGGCCCCATGGCGTGCCCGAAGCCCAGCTTGCAGGCGGTGTCGATGTCCTCGGCGGTGGCCACCCCGGACTCGTACAGCTTCGCCGCCTCGACGACCAGCGCCGAGATCAGCCGGGTGGTCACGAAGCCGGCCACATCGCGGTTGACGACGATGCAGGTCTTGCCGACCGACTCGGCGAACGCGCGGGCGGTGGCGAGGGTTTCGTCACTGGTCTTGTAGCCGCGCACCAGCTCGCACAGCTGCATCATCGGCACCGGCGAGAAGAAGTGGGTGCCGACCACCCGCTCGGGGCGCCCGGTGGCCGCCGCGATCTTGGTGATCGGGATGGCGGAGGTGTTGGAGGCGAGCACCGCCTCGTCCTTGACCAGCTTGTCCAGGCTCTGGAAGATCTCCCGCTTGACCTCGATCCGCTCGAAGACGGCCTCGACGACGATGTCCGCGTCGGCGGCCGCGTCCAGGTCGGTCGTGGTGGTGATCCGGCCCAGCGCCCGCTCCGCGTCCTCCGCGGCCAGCTTGCCCTTGCCCACGAACTTCTCGTACGACTTCTCGATGCCGCTCCGGCCGCGGGCCAGCGCCCCGTCCGTCACATCGCGGAGGACGACCTCCCAGCCCGCCTGGGCCGAGACCTGCGCGATGCCGGACCCCATCAGTCCGGCCCCGATGACGGCGAGCTTCTTTGCCACTGGCTGTCCCCTAACACACTGTGCATCCGACGGCTCTCGGCAGTGACGTTAGCGCCCGTCGGCGATCGATAGGAGGGTTAGAGATGCGCGTCACGTCCCGGATGACGGACATCACACCACGCGTCCTCATCCGCCCGCGCGCACGGCATAGTTGAGGACCTTTCCGCCGAGCGCGTCCTGGAGGTCGTCCAGCAGGGCGAGGGCCTCCCGTGACACCTCGTCGGGTGCGCGTCCGGCCATCATCTCGCGGCCGATGTAGCCCATGAGCGTGCTGTGCACCCAGTTGAGCTGGCCGGCCACCATGAGCGGCAGCCAGTCGTCCGCCGCCGCGCCCGCCTCCTGGCGCAGGGTCTCCTCCAGCCGGGTGAGCTGTTCCTGCTGGAGGTGCCACAGGCGGGCCTTGAGGGTGGCGGAGCCTTCGATGACCCGCATGAAGCGGTCGTAGCCCTGGACCAGGCCGACGGCGGGCGAGACCGCCTCCACCTGCTCGCGCAGTTCGCGCAGGACGGCGGCGGCGGCCGACTCCCCGGCGTCCCGGCCGCGCACGAAGCGTGCGAGGCGGTCCACCAGCCCGGCGCTGCGGTCCATGAAGAGGTCTTCCTTGGCCGGGAAGTAGTTGTAGACGGTGTTGACGGAGACGTCGCAGACCTCGGCGACCTCCGCGACGGTCACCGCGTCGAAGCCGCGTTCCAGGAACAGGCCGGTGGCCATGTCCGAGATGTGCTGGCGCGTCTGCCGCTTCTTCCGCTCCCTGAGTCCCTCTGCCATGCCCGCATCGTACGCCTCCTTGGGCACCATTAAATTTTGGGGGCGTTGCAATTTTTCAGCCCCTCTGTTTTTCTGTCGGCATGGCAGTCATCAGCGCGTCCGGCCTGGCCCGGACCTTCACCACCCCGCGCGGCACCGTCGAAGCGGTGCGCGGCATCGACCTCACCGCCGAGCGCGGTGAGATCCTCGGTCTGCTCGGCCCGAACGGCGCCGGGAAGACCACCACCCTGCGGATGCTCACCACACTCCTCGCGCCCACCGGCGGCAGCGCGACGGTGGCCGGCTGCGATCTCGCCCGCGACCCGGCCGGGGTGCGGCGCGCCACCGGTTACGTGGCCCAGTCCGGCGGCGTCGATCCGAACGTCTCCGTACGGGAGGAACTGGTGACCCAGGGGCGCCTGTACCGCCTGCCGAAGGCCGAGGCGACGGCCCGCGCCGAGGAACTGGCGCACGCGCTCGGCCTCGACGGGCTGCTGGACCGCAGGTGCGCGGCGATGTCCGGCGGGCAGCGGCGGCGGCTGGACATCGCGATGGGTCTGGTGCACCGGCCGACGGTGCTCTTCCTGGACGAGCCGACCACCGGGCTCGATCCCGGCAGCCGGGCCGACCTGTGGGAGCTGGTCCGGCGGCTGCGCACGGACTTCGGCACCACGGTCGTCCTGACCACCCACTACCTCGACGAGGCGGACGCGCTCGCGGACCGCGTCGTGGTCGTGGACCAGGGCGTGGTGGCCGCCGAGGGCACCCCGCGCGCGCTCAAGACCGAGTACGCCGGTTCGCCCGACGCGTCCCTCCAGGACGCCTTCCTGGCCATCACCGGGCGCAGCCCCACTCCCGCGGACACCGCTCCCGTCGCCGTCTGACCGCCGCCCTTTCCCCAGGAACCGCGCACCAGGCCCACACCAGAATCCGCACCAGGAACCCCAGGAGTCCCCGTATGTCCTCCGTCCTGTCCGACACGGCCCTGATCTTCGGGCGCTATGCCCGGCAGACCCTGCGTTCCAGGCTCCAGATGTTCTTCGGCGTGCTGATGCCGCTGCTGTACCTGTTCTTCTTCGGCCCGCTGCTGACCGACCTGCCGCTGGCCTCCGAGGGCAGCTCCTGGCAGGTCCTGGTGCCCGGCCTGCTGCTCCAACTCGCGCTCTTCGGCGGGTCGTTCTGCGGCTTCGCCATCATCATCGAGAAGCAGTACGGCGTTCTGGAGCGCATGCGGGTGACGCCCGTCAGCCGGCTCGCGCTGCTGCTGGGGCGGGTGCTGCGGGACGCGGCGCTGTTCACCTTCCAGGCGGTGCTGCTGGTGCTGGCGGCGGTGGTGATGGGACTGCGGGCGCCGCTGGGCGGCATCCTCATCGGGTTCGCGTTCGTCGCCGTGACGACCGTCGCGCTGTCCTCGTTCTCGTACGCGCTGGCCCTGAAGGTCGGTTCGCCGCAGGAGTTCGGGCCGGTCGTCAACGCCGCCACCATGCCCACGATGCTGCTGTCCGGCCTCATGCTGCCGATGGCCCTGGCGCCCGGCTGGCTGGACGTGCTCTCGCACGTCATGCCGCTGCGCTACCTCGTGGACGGCGTCCGGGCGGCCTACGTGGGCGACTACACCGCGGCGAGCCTGCTGTACGGCGCGCTGGTCGCGGCCGGACTCGCCGTCCTGGCCGCTGCCGTGTGCGCCCGTGCCTTCCGCAGGGCCGCCGCGTAGGCTCGCCCGTATGGTCAATTTGACGCGCATCTACACCCGTACCGGCGACAAGGGCACCACCGCCCTCGGTGACATGAGCCGGACCGCCAAGACCGACACACGGATCGCGGCCTACGCGGACGCCAACGAGGCCAACGCGGCGATCGGTGTGGCCATCGCGCTCGGCTCGCTGCCGGAGGACGTCGTCAAGGTGCTCGTCCGGGTGCAGAACGACCTCTTCGACGTGGGCGCGGACCTGTCGACGCCGGTGGTGGAGAACCCGGAGTTCCCGCCGCTGCGCGTCGAGCAGTCCTACATCGACAAGCTGGAGGCGGACTGCGACCACTACCTGGAGGGCCTGGAGAAGCTGCGCAGCTTCATCCTGCCCGGCGGTACGGCGGGCGCCGCGCTGCTGCACCAGGCGTGCACGGTCGTACGCCGTGCCGAGCGCTCCACCTGGGCGGCGCTGGAGACCCACGGCGACACCATGAACCACCTCACCGCCACCTACCTCAACCGCCTCTCCGACCTGCTGTTCATCCTCGCCCGTACGGCCAACAAGGAGCAGGGCGACGTGCTGTGGGTGCCGGGCGGCGAGCGGTAGGACCGGCGCCGGGCTCACCGGCCGGACTCACGGCCGGCCCCCGTGCGGTCGCGGTCGTCCGTGCCGCCCGGGGGCGGGTCCGCCTCCGGCGCCTGCTTCGGCCAGATCGTGTAGCTCGTCGCGATCACCAGGTTGATGCCGATGACGAAGAGCATTTTGGCCTGCCAGCCGCGCAGCGAGGTGGTCTGCGCCGGATCGCCCACGTACCGGACGGCGGCCTCCAGCAGGCCCATCGCGATGAGCGCGGCGAGGATCCAGCGGGCCGCCGACTGCCATTCGAAGACGGTGCGGGCCCGGCCGTACTTCGGCGCGGGCACCGGCGGCGGGCCGCCCGCGAAGCGGTGGGCGAAGCGGACGTCCACCCACTTGACGGTGCGGTGCCCCAGCGCGACCGAGAAGCCGATGTAGGCGGCGGCCAGGCCGTGCTTCCAGTCGGGCTCCGCGCCGTTCTTCAGGTCGACGGCGGTGACGATCAGCAGGACCAGCTCCAGCAGCGGTTCCAGCAGCAGCACGGCGACGCCGGTACGCGGCATCTTCGCCAGATAGCGCAGGGCCAGTCCGCCGGCCAGCAGTACCCAGAAGCCGACCTCGCAGACGACGATCAGCACAGCGATCACGGGACGCCCCTCCTTTCCTGTCCCTCCCAGGCTCGCCCCGGAATCCCGCCGTTCCCTCGTCGCCCGTGACGATCCGCCGCTGCATCTTTCGATGCCCCGCGACCGCCCGGAACTGCATCTTTCGATGTACCGGGCGGGGCGCGCGGTTCGGCCGGGGCGTGGAGGCGGCGGGCCGCGCGGCCGTGTTTGATGGTGGGGTGACCGCACGACCCCGCCCCTTCCCGCCCCGGCCGCACCGCGACGACCTGCGCATCGCCGTCTGCGGGCTGCTCGGCGGCCTGCTGGTGTGGGCGCTGGGACTGCGCAACAACGGGCCGATCGTGGACCTGCCGGACTGGCTGATCCTGCTGGCGCTGGCCGCCATGTCCGGCGCCGAGCTGCTGCGCCGCAGCGCGCCGCGCACCGCGCTGGCCACGGCGACCGCCGCGCTCGCGCTGGACGTGTGCACCGGCGGGCTGATCATCACGATCGTGATGTTCACCGACGTCGTCTACGCCGCGGTGCTGTACGGGTCGCCGGCCACCGCCCGGCGGCTGCCGGTCCTCACCGTCCTGCTCACCGTCGCCGCCACCGTCGTCCCGGTCGCGGTGCTGCGCGACCCGCGGGCCCTGCTGCTCGGCATCGGCGTCGGGGTGATCACGGCCGCGCCCGCCTTCACCGGCGTCATCATCCGCGAGCACCGCGACGCCGCGCGGGCCGCCCGGCTGGAGGCCGAACAGACCGCGCTGCTGGCCGAGATGGACCGCACCCAGGCCGTCGTCGCCGAACGCGCCCGGATGGCCCGGGAGTTGCACGACATGGTCGCCAACCACCTGTCGGCCATCGCGATCCACGCCACGGCCGCGCAGTCCATAGACGACCCGGCCGCCACCCGGGAGGCGCTCGGCGTCATCCGGGAGAACAGTGTGCAGGGCCTGGCCGAGATGCGGCGGCTGATCGGGCTGCTGCGGGACGCGAAGGATTCCGGCGCGACGGCCGAGGCACAGGCCACACCGACCCTGGGCGGGCTGGACGCGCTGCTGCGGCAGGCGCGCGCCAACGGGGCGAGCAGCGGTCTGACCTTCACCCTCCAGGACGACCGGCGGGCCGACCGGCAGAACGACCGGCAGGACACCCGGGCGGACGGCGGCGCCGCGCGGCTGCCCGCGCCGGTGGAGCTGGCCGCGTACCGCATCGTGCAGGAGTCGCTGACCAACGCCCTCAAGCACGCCGCGCCCGGCGAGGTGACGGTCCGCATCGCATACGCTCCCGGCGGCCCGCTCACCGTCAGCGTGACCAGCCCCTTCGGCGACCGTCCCGGCCCGCGCGCGCCCGGCTCCGGCGCGGGGCTGGTCGGCATGCGGGAGCGGATCGCCCTGCTCGGGGGCGCTTTCGAGGCCGGTCCCGAGAACGCGGGAGACCGCAAGACATGGCGGGTACGGGCCACGCTCCCGGTCCGTGAGGAGGAAGAGGAACGATGACAGCTGCCACCGGCCGCCCGGTCCGGGTGCTGATCGCCGAGGACCAGTCCGCCGTACGGGCCGGGCTGGTGCTGATCCTGCGCTCGGCCCCCGACATCGAGGTGGCCGGGGAGGCCGCGGACGGCGAGGAGGCGGTACGGCTGGCCCGTGAGCTGCGTCCCGACGTGGTCCTGATGGACGTACAGATGCCCAAGCTGGACGGGGTGTCGGCCACCCGCGCGATCGTCACCGAGGAGCTGGCCGACGTCCTGGTGCTGACCACGTTCGACCTGGACGAGTACGTCTTCGGGGCGCTGCGCGCGGGCGCCGCCGGGTTCCTGCTCAAGGACACCGAGGCGGCGGCGCTGGTGGACGCGGTGCGCACGGTGGCCGCCGGGGAGGGACTGATCGCCCCGGCCGTGACCCGGCGGCTGATCGCGGAGTTCGCCAGTCCCCGTTCGGCCCGCCGCCCCGCCGGCGCCGCGGCGCCGGACCCGGCGGTCCTGGACACCCTGACCCGCCGCGAACGCGAGGTGCTGGGGTGCCTGGGCCGGGGGATGTCGAACGCCGATATCGCGGTCCGGCTGGAGGTGGCGGAGGCCACCGTCAAGACGCACGTCAGCCGGCTGCTGGGGAAGCTGGGGCTGCGCAGCCGGGTGCAAGCGGCGGTGCTGGCGCAGGAGTTGGGCGTGGGTGACGACTGACCGGGCCGGCCGCCGCCGTCCGGGCGGGCGCGGCGGAGGCCGCCAACCACTTTGGTCCAGACCTCTTGACCGTAGGTCTGGACCTTTTTACGCTCCCTTCACATCTTTGCGGTGAGCGCGCCCCACAGCGCTCACCGGGCGGCGCAGGTTCCCCCACCTTCCCACCCCCTTACCTGGGAGCATCCGTGACACCCGGAACCCTGACACGCACCACCCACGCCCGACGAAGAGCCCTCGCGGCCCTCACCGCGCTCCTGTTGCCCGTCGCCGCGCTGATCGGCCTGGCCGGTGCCACCCCGGCGCACGCCGCCGAATCGGCGACCGCCACGTACACCAAGGTCTCCGACTGGGGCACCGGCTTCCAGGGCCAGTGGACGGTGAAGAACACCGGCGACACCACCATCCAGGGCTGGACCGTCGAGTGGGACTTCCCCTCCGGCACCTCGGTCGCCTCCGCCTGGGACGCCCGGGTCAGCGGCTCGGGCACGCACTGGAAGGCCCAGAACGCCAACTGGAACGGCACCATCGCCCCCGGCGCCTCGGTCAGCTTCGGCTTCACCGGGTCCGGCAGCGGCGGCGGTGACGTGAGCGGCTGCAAGCTCAACGGCGGCTCCTGCGACGGCTCGCAGCCCGGCGACACCCCGCCGTCCGCGCCCGGCAAGCCGGTGGCCGGCGGTGTCACCGACACCTCCGTACGGCTGACGTGGACGGCCGCCACCGACGACAAGGGCGTCAAGAACTACGACATCCTGCGCGACGGCACCAAGGTCGCCACCGTCGAGAAGCTCGCCTACACCGACTCCGGCCTGACGAAGGACACCTCGTACACCTACACGGTCGTGGCGCGCGACACCGCCGACCAGACGGGCCCCGCGAGCGAACCGGTGACCGTCCGCACCACCGGCGGCGGCCAGCCCGGTGACAACCCGCCGTCCGCCCCCGGCAAGCCGGTGGCGAGCGACGTCACCGACACCTCCGTACGGCTGACGTGGACCGCGGCCACCGACGACAAGGGCGTCAAGAACTACGACATCCTGCGCGACGGCACCAAGGTCGCCACCGTCGAGAAGCTCGCCTACACCGACTCCGGCCTGGCCAAGGGCACCGACTACACCTACACGGTCGTGGCGCGCGACACCGCCGACCAGACCGGCCCCGCCAGCGAACCGACCGCCGTGCGCACCACCGGCGGCGGGCAGCAGCCCGTGGACGCGGTCAAGCTGGGCTACTTCACCGAGTGGGGTGTCTACGACCGCAACTACCACGTGAAAAACCTGGTCACCTCCGGCTCCGCGAGCAAGCTGACGCACATCAACTACGCGTTCGGCAACGTCCAGGGCGGCCGGTGCACCATCGGGGACGCCTACGCGGCCACCGACAAGGCCTACACCGCCGACCAGAGCGTGGACGGCGTCGCCGACACCTGGGACCAGCCGCTGCGCGGCAACTTCAACCAGCTCAAGAAGCTCAAGGCGAAGTACCCGAACATCAAGATCCTGTGGTCCTTCGGCGGCTGGACCTGGTCCGGCGGCTTCACCGACGCGGTCAAGAACCCGGCCGCCTTCGCCGACTCCTGCTACCAGCTGGTCAACGACGCGCGCTGGGCCGGCCTCTTCGACGGCATCGACCTGGACTGGGAGTATCCCAACGCCTGCGGCCTGACCTGTGACACCAGCGGCCCGGCGGCGTTCGCCGAGATGATGAAGGCGATGCGCGCCAAGTTCGGCAAGCAGCTGGTCACCGCGGCGATCACCGCCGACGGCTCGGACGGCGGCAAGATCGACGCGGCGGACTACGGCGGCGGCTCGCAATACGCCGACTGGTACAACGTCATGACGTACGACTTCTTCGGCGCCTGGGACAAGACCGGGCCCACCGCCCCCCACTCGCCCCTGACGTCCTACCCCGGCATCCCCAAGCAGGGCTTCAACACCGACGCGGCCCTGCAGAAGCTCAAGGCCAAGGGCGTGCCCGCGAAGAAGCTGCTGATCGGCATCGGCTTCTACGGGCGCGGCTGGATCGGCGTCACCCAGGACGCCCCCGGCGGCACCGCCACCGGCCCGGCCCCCGGCAAGTACGAGGCGGGCATCGAGGACTACAAGATCCTCAAGGCGAGCTGCCCGTCCACCGGCACGGTCGCCGGCACCGCCTACGCCCGTTGCGGCAGCAACTGGTGGAGCTATGACACCCCCGCGACGATCACCGGCAAGATGAACTACGCCAAACAGCAGGGCCTGGGCGGCGCGTTCTTCTGGGAATTCAGCGGTGACACGGCCGACGGCGAACTGATGACCGCGATCGACAGCGGCCTGAAGTAACCCGGCCTCTCCCCCGGACCGGCCGGGAAGGCGGCGTCGCCCCCGCCTTCCCGGCCTTCGGCCGGTCCAGCCGGAAAAGCACCGCGCCCCGGCCGGGTGCGGCCGCGGGCCGGTCGCCGGCGCGGCGGAAGAGTGCGGCCGGTGGCGGCGGAAGAGGGAAGAGAATGGGCCCGGCGCCGGCCGGGCATTCGGCGTTGCCGAGCAGGACCGGGAGCCGCAGCCGCCGCGCGGGCATCGGCCCCGACGCCGCGACCCGGCGGCACCGGGCGGACTGCACCATGCACACGGGGCCCCGGACTCCGTCCAGGTGGGGTGCCTCTCGACTACGCCACGTTCACCCTCTGCCCCGGAGGCGCCGCCTCCAGCCACGCCAGGAAGCCCGTCAGGGCGTCCTCGCTCATCGCCAGCTCCAGCCTCGTACCGCGGTGGCGGCAGGCGAGCACGACGGAGTCGGACAGGAGGGCCAGTTCCTCCTCGCCCTGGGGGGTGCGGCGCTGGAGGACCTCGATGGAGAAGCGTTCCAGGACGCGGCGGGGGCGGGGCGCGTACGAGAAGACGCGGAACCACTCGACCCGGTCACCGTTGTAGCGCGCGACGCCGTAGATCCAGCCTTTGCCGCTGGGCTCGGCCTCTTCCTCGGGCACGTTCCAGCGCAGGCTGCAGTCGAACGTGCCGCCGGAGCGCTGGATGAGCCGTCGTCGTAGTCCGAAGACGAAGAGTCCCAGCAGCACCAGCACGACGACCGCGCCGCTCACAAGCAGAGCGAGGACCATCCGAACCGACCTCCTCGCCTCGATGGGTCACCCCCGGCGCCGGTCGGGCGCCGGGGAGCAAATCGCACCTGCATCGCCTCAGCCGCGGACCGCTCTGGAGAATTCCAGCGCGACCCGCGGCTGAGGGACTTGCCTGTCGGTGGTGGGCCTCAGTGGACGCCCGCCACCGCACGCAGCCGGACATCGGCGCGGCGCTCGGCGGCCGCGTCGGCCTCCGACTTCGCCCGCTCCAAGGCCCGCTCCGCGCGCTGGACATCGATCTCGTCGGACAGCTCGGCGATCTCCGCGAGCAGAGACAGCTTGTTGTCGGCGAACGAGATGAAGCCGCCGTGCACGGCGGCGACGACGGTGCCGTCCCCGTCCTCGCCGGTCGTACGAATCGTCACCGGGCCGGACTCCAGCACGCCGAGCAGCGGCTGGTGCCCCGGCATGACGCCGATGTCGCCCGACGAGGTGCGCGCGACGACCAGGCTGGCCTCGCCCGACCAGACCTGACGGTCGGCGGCGACCAACTCGACGTGCAGCTCAGCCACGATGGCTCCTCGGGTCTCCACCTGCCGGGTGCGGCAGATGTTGGGTCAAATACTAGTGGTCGTTCGGACCGGGGGCGGCCAGGGCCGCCCCCGGAACGCGGCCGGGCCTCAGGAGACGCCCAGCTCCTTGGCGTTCGCCTTCAGGTCCTCAAGGCCACCGCACATGAAGAACGCCTGCTCGGGGAAGTGGTCGTACTCACCGTCGCAGATCGCGTTGAACGCGGCGATGGACTCGTCCAGCGACACGTCCGAACCGTCCACACCGGTGAACTGCTTCGCCACGTGGGTGTTCTGCGACAGGAAGCGCTCGACGCGACGGGCACGGTGGACGACGAGCTTGTCCTCCTCGCCCAGCTCGTCGATACCGAGGATCGCGATGATGTCCTGCAGGTCCTTGTACTTCTGCAGGATCGTCTTGACCCGCGAAGCACAGTCGTAGTGGTCCTGCGAGATGTAGCGCGGGTCCAGGATGCGGGACGTCGAGTCCAGCGGGTCCACCGCCGGGTAGATGCCCTTCTCCGAGATCGGACGCGACAGAACGGTGGTCGCGTCCAGGTGGGCGAAGGTGGTGGCCGGCGCCGGGTCGGTCAGGTCGTCCGCGGGGACGTAGATCGCCTGCATCGAGGTGATCGAGTGACCGCGGGTCGAGGTGATGCGCTCCTGGAGGAGGCCCATCTCGTCCGCCAGGTTCGGCTGGTAGCCCACCGCGGAGGGCATACGGCCCAGCAGGGTGGACACCTCGGAACCCGCCTGGGTGTACCGGAAGATGTTGTCGATGAAGAAGAGGACGTCCTGCTTCTGGACGTCACGGAAGTACTCCGCCATCGTCAGACCGGCCAGCGCGACCCGCAGACGGGTGCCCGGGGGCTCGTCCATCTGGCCGAAGACCAGCGCGGTCTTGTCGATGACGCCGGAGTCCGTCATCTCCTCGATCAGGTCGTTGCCCTCACGGGTGCGCTCACCGACACCGGCGAACACCGACACACCGTCGTGGTTGTTGGCCACGCGGTAGATCATTTCCTGGATGAGGACGGTCTTGCCGACGCCCGCGCCGCCGAACAGACCAATCTTGCCGCCCTTGACGTACGGGGTCAGCAGGTCGATGACCTTGACGCCGGTCTCGAACATCTCGGTCTTCGACTCAAGCTGGTCGAAGTTGGGGGCCTTGCGGTGGATCGGCCAGCGCTCGGTGACCTCGACCGTGGACGGGTCCACGTTCAGGATCTCGCCGAGGGTGTTGAACACCTTGCCCTTGGTGACGTCACCGACCGGGACGGTGATGCCCGCGCCGGTGTCGGTCACCGCGGCCTGGCGGACCAGACCGTCGGTGGGCTGCATGGAGATGGCGCGGACCATGCCGTCACCGAGGTGCTGGGCGACCTCCAGCGTCAGCGTCTTGGTCTTGCCGTCCTCGGCCGGGTCGGCCACGTCGACGGTCAGCGCGTTGTAGATGTCCGGCATCGCGTCGACGGGGAACTCCACGTCGACGACCGGGCCGATGACCCGCGCGACGCGGCCCGTCGCCGTGGCCGTCTCAACAGTGGTGGTCATAGTTGTCAGTCACTCCCCGCGGTCGCGTCGGCCAGTGCGCTCGCGCCACCGACGATCTCGCTGATTTCCTGGGTGATTTCGGCCTGGCGGGCCGCGTTGGCAAGCCGCGAGAGCGACTTGATGAGTTCTTCCGCGTTGTCGGTCGCCGACTTCATCGCGCGCCGGGTGGCGGCGTGCTTGGAGGCGGCGGCCTGCAGCAGCGCGTTGTAGATACGCGACTCGACGTACCGCGGCAGCAGCGCGTCCAGCACGTCCTCGGCCGACGGCTCGAAGTCGAACAGCGGCAGGATCTCGCCCTTGGACGAAGCCTGCGCCTCCTCGGCCGTCTTTTCGAGGCTGAGCGGCAGCAGCCGGTCGTCGACCGGCGTCTGCGTCATCATCGACACGAACTCGGTGTAGACGATGTGCAGCTCGTCCACGCCGCCCTCGGCGGTGTCCTGCTGGACAGCGGCGATCAGCGGCCCGGCGACGGCCTTGGCGTCCGCGTACGTCGGGCTGTCGGTGAAGCCGGTCCACGACTCCGTGACCTTGCGCTCACGGAAGGCGTAGTACGAGACACCCTTGCGGCCGACGATGTAGGTGTCGACCTCCTTGCCCTCGGCCCGGAGCCGCTCGGTGAGCTGCTCGGCGGCCTTGATGGCGTTGGAGGAGTAGCCGCCGGCCAGACCGCGGTCGCTCGTGATGAGCAGCACCGCGGCCCGCGTGGGGTTCTCCGCCTCGGTCGTCAGGGCGTGCTTGGTGTTCGAACCGGTGGCAACCGCCGTCACCGCGCGGGTCAGTTCACTCGCGTACGGCGTCGATGCCGCCACCTGGCGCTGCGCCTTGACGATGCGCGAGGCGGCGATCATCTCCATCGCCTTGGTGATCTTCTTGGTCGCGGTGACGGAGCGGATGCGACGCTTGTAGACCCGGAGCTTGGCTCCCATGGATCAGGTCCCTTCCGTCGTCACTTGGCGGTGCTGACCGGTGCGTCCTCACCGAGAAGCTTGCCGTCCGAGGTCTCGAACTGCTGCTTGAAGGCGGTGACGGTGTCGGCGAGCGCCTGGAGGGTGTCGTCGGACATCTTGGCGCCCTCGGCGATGCTGGTCAGCAGCTCCTTCTTCTCGCGGCCCATCCAGTCCAGGAGCTCGCGCTCGAAGCGGCGGATGTCCTCGACCGGGACGTCGTCCATGTGTCCGTTGGTGCCGGCCCAGATGGAGACGACCTGCTCCTCGACCGGGTACGGCGCGTACTGGCCCTGCTTGAGCAGCTCGGTCATGCGCTGACCGCGGGCGAGCTGGGCCTTGGACGCCGCGTCCAGGTCGGAACCGAAGGCGGCGAACGCCTCCAGCTCACGGAACTGGGCGAGGTCCACACGGAGGCGGCCGGACACCTGGCGCATGGCCTTGTGCTGGGCGGAGCCACCGACGCGGGAGACGGAGATACCGACGTTCAGCGCCGGGCGCTGGCCCGCGTTGAACAGGTCGGACTCCAGGAAGCACTGGCCGTCGGTGATGGAGATGACGTTGGTCGGGATGAACGCCGAGACGTCGTTCGCCTTGGTCTCGACGATCGGGAGACCCGTCATCGAGCCGGCGCCGAGCTCGTCGGAGAGCTTCGCGCAGCGCTCCAGCAGGCGGGAGTGCAGGTAGAAGACGTCACCCGGGTAGGCCTCACGGCCCGGCGGGCGGCGCAGCAGCAGGGACACGGCGCGGTAGGCGTCGGCCTGCTTCGAGAGGTCGTCGAAGATGATCAGGACGTGCTTGCCCTGGTACATCCAGTGCTGGCCGATGGCCGAGCCGGTGTAGGGCGCCAGGTACTTGAAGCCCGCCGGGTCGGACGCCGGGGCGGCGACGATGGTCGTGTACTCCAGGGCACCGGCCTCCTCCAGCGCGCCGCGCACGGACGCGATGGTGGAACCCTTCTGGCCGACGGCGACGTAGATGCAGCGGACCTGCTTCTTCGGGTCGCCGGAGCGCCAGTTGTCACGCTGGTTGATGATCGTGTCGACGGCCAGGGCGGTCTTGCCGGTCTGACGGTCACCGATGATCAGCTGACGCTGGCCGCGGCCGATCGGCACCATCGAGTCGACGGCCTTGTAGCCGGTCTGCATCGGCTCGTGCACCGACTTGCGGACCATGACGCCCGGAGCCTGCAGCTCCAGGGCGCGGCGGCCCTCGGACTCGATCTCACCGAGGCCGTCGACCGGGTTGCCCAGCGGGTCGACGACGCGGCCGAGGTAGCCCTCGCCCACGGGGACGGAGAGCACCTCGCCGGTGCGGCGCACCGGCTGGCCCTCCTCGATACCGCTGAACTCACCGAGGACGACCGCGCCGATCTCGCGCTCTTCCAGGTTCAGCGCGAGGCCGAGGGTGCCGTCCTCGAACTTCAGCAGCTCGTTCGCCATCGCCGAGGGAAGGCCCTCGACCTTCGCGATGCCGTCACCGGCCTCGCTGACCGTACCGACCTCCTCGCGCGAGGCCGCGTCCGGCTTGTACGCCTGGACGAAGTTCTCCAGCGCGTCCCGGATCTCCTCCGGCCGGATCGTGAGCTCCGCCATCTGGGTTCCCTGCTCTCCTTGTTGGGCCCGTCGTCGTTTACGGGGGTGATGCGTCTCCCCCGCCGCAGGCAGGGGCGGTTGCCCCCGTGATGTCACTGCGTCCACGGCCCAACTCGGGCCGCCGTACTACTTCTTGAGTTGGTGGGTGGGTCAGCCGGCCATCCGCCGGGACGCCTCTTCGAGGCGTGCCGCGATGCTGCCGTTGATGACCTCGTCGCCGATCCGGACCTGGACGCCGCCGAGGACCTCGGGGTCCACGTCGAGGTTCAGGTGGACCTGCCGTCCGTACACCGACGCCAGTGCCGCGCCGAGGCGCTGCCGCTGGGTGTCGCTGAGCGGGACCGCGGAGGTGACCACCGCGACCATCCGGTCCCGGCGCGCCGCGGCCAGCTTGGACAGGGCGTCCAGCCCCGCCTCCAGGCTACGGCCCCGCGGCTGTGCGACAAGCCGGACCACGATCCGCTCGGTGACCGGGTTGGTCCGGCCGCCCAGCAGCGAGCGCAGCAGCTCGGCCTTGGCCGGGCCCTGTGCGGTGCGGTCCGTCAGCGCCGCGCGCAGCTCGTGCGACGAGGCGACGATCCGGCCGAACCGGAACAGCTCGTCCTCGACGTCGTCGAGGGCGCCCGCCCGCTGCGCCGCGACGAGGTCGGCGCTGTACGCCAGCTCCTCGGTCGCGTCCGCCAGGTCACGCGAGCGCGACCAGCGGGAGCGGACCATGCCGGAGATCAGGTCGACGGCCTCGCCGCCGACCTGGCCGCCCAGCAGGCGCCCGGCCAGCTCGGCCTTGGCCTCGCCGGCCTGCGCCGGGTCGGTGAGGACCCGACGCAGCGACACCTCGCGGTCGAGCAGAGCGGTGACGGCAGCCAGCTCCTCGGCGAGCTTCGCCGCGTCGACGACCGTGTTGTCGGTCAGCGCGTCGAGCTGCTCGCGTGCGGAGGCGAGTGCCTCGCGGCTCGCTCCATTCATCGGCCGGCCTCTGCCTTCGTCGAGTCCGACGCCGCCTTGGCCTCAAGCTCGTCGAGGAAGCGGTCGATGGTCCGGCTCTGGCGGGCGTGGTCCTCCAGGGACTCGCCGACCAGCTTGCCCGCCAGCTCCGTGGCCAGCTTGCCCACGTCCTGGCGCAGCGACTGCGCGGCCTGCTTGCGGTCCGCCTCGATCTGGGCGTGGCCGGCCGCGATGATCTCCTCGCGCTGCCGCTGGCCCTCGGCACGCATCTCGGCGATCAGCGTCGCTCCCTGCTCCTGCGCCTCCTGGCGCAGCCGGGCGGCCTCGTGGCGCGCGTCGGCGAGCTGGGACCGGTAGTCCTCCAGGACCTGCTGGGCTTCGGCCTGTAGGGCCTCCGCCTTCTCGATACCGCCTTCGATCTTCTCGCGGCGCTCGTCCAGAACCTTGTTGATGTTCGGGAGGAGCTTCTTGGCGAGGATGCCGAAGACGACGAAGAAAGCGACCAGGCCGATGACCAGCTCTGGAATCGGCGGGACGAGGGGGTTCTCAGGAACCTCCGCCGCCATGTTCACCAGGGCGCTCACATCAATGCCTTCCGTCTAAGTGGCGTCGTCGGTGCGTTCCGTGATTAGGACGGGTACGCGTAGCCCATGACGATGCCGATGAGGGCGAGCGCCTCGCAGAAGGCGAAGCCCATGATCTGGTTGGTACGGATCAGGCCGGCCGCCTCGGGCTGACGGGCCAGGGCCTGGGTGCCGTTACCGAAGATGATGCCGACGCCGACGCCGGGGCCGATGGCGGCGAGGCCGTAGCCGATCGAGGCGACGTTGCCCTTGAGGCCGGCGGCGAGTTCGAGAGTCGCGGACATGCCGTGTCTTCCTTCTCTTTCATGGACCGGTGGGGGTTGGCCACCGGACGTCTGGTGGGGACTGCTGGGGTACCTGGGGGCTCAGTGGTGCTCGGCGAGCGCGCCCTGGACGTAGTTACAGGCCAGGAGCACGAAGATGTACGCCTGAATGGCCTGGATGAAGATCTCGAAGGCGGTCATCACGAGAGTCATCACGAACGAGACGCCCGCGTAGGCGATGCCGATGCCGTTCAGCAAGTACCAGCTGGCGACGGTGAACATCAGGATCAGCATGTGGCCCGCGAACATGTTCGCGAAGAGCCGGACCGCGTGGGTGAAGGGCCGGATGACCAGGTGCTGCAGCAGCTCCAGGACCATGATCAGCGGGAGCACCCAGCCGACCGACTTGTCGTAACCGGTGAGGTTCTTCAGGCCGCCGACGAAGCCCTGCTTCTTGAACGTCAGCACGAGCCAGAGGACGTACACCACCAGGGCCAGGCCCAGGGGGAACGCGATGACCGATGTCACCGGGAACTGGGCGACCGGGATGATCGACCACAGGTTCATGATCCACACGAAGAAGAACAGCGCGACCATGAAGGGGACGTACTTCTCGCCCTCCTTCTTGCCGAGCGCGTCGTAGACGAGCCCGCGGCGCACGAAGTCGTAACCCGCCTCACCGATCATCTGCAGCTTGCCGGGCACCACCTTGGCGCGGCCGAAGGCGGCCCAGAAGAACGCCACCACGATGACCGTGCTGAGCAGGGCCAGCAGCATCGGCTTGTTGAACTCGTAGCCACCGATGGTGAAAAGGGGCTCGAAGACGAACGAATGAAGGCCCGGGGCCTCGAAGCCACACCCCGGGATGAAGAGGTGGCACTCCGTGTCGAGGGCGAGCATCGTTTCAGCACTCACCGCGAGCTCCTTCAGCGTGGCGCATGGGTACGGCAACCTCGTTGTGTCGGCGCGGCATTGAGCCACGGTGCGGCACTGGACTGGTCTTACGGATTGGGGGGCGGCTGATCGGCGCGGGGCCGGTCCGGATCACAGGCGTGGGCCGTATGCGCAACCGGTCCCCTGACTCGGGACCTGGAAGCTCGGCCGCCTGCGCCGACTGCGCCGCAGTTGGCACCGGACGATAGCAGGCTCTCGCGTGGGCTTTTATTCCGGCCCTACGGGTCACGTCCGCGACCCCGTGGTTTCCGCCTTCTTGGACTCGGCGGATTCGGGATTCACGTAGAGAATCCTTGCCTTCATATAGCTGCGGGCCTGGAAGGCGATCCACACCAGAACCGTCGCGAGCAAGGTGAAGGCGAACGCCCTGACGTTGAAGAGCGTGGTGTCCTTGAACGCGATCATGAAGATCGCGACTGCCAGGATCTGCACGGCGTACAGCAGCAGTCCCATCATCTGGAACAGATCGGGCAGCCGCTTCGCGGTCTGCTGGAGGATCACCAGTCCGGACCCCATCAGCACCAGCACCAGCACCGTGCCGATGGCAGCACCGATCGCGCCCTGCCCGCCCGCGACCACAGCGCTGATCACGACGCCGACGGCGCCGGTGGCAAGCGAGGGCACGGAGACATTGGCAAGTAGGCGGGCGTCAGTGGACTGCATGGCGGCGCTCCGTCAGGAAAATGGGGGTGTTGTCGTCAGGGACGAGCGTAGACCCGGCCTGAGGGAGAACCTGAGGCCGAAAGACCGTCGCACTCCGGTCCTTCGGCTCTGTTGCCGGGTTTCGTGAACGGTATCACAAACTATTTGATGAGGTCTTTACCTGCTAGGTGTGCTACCCGTCACACGTGAGCGGTAATCCGCGCGTTGGAGCGAGACACGGCGCCGTTCTGTCTGCTATGGGACCCGTTTGGGGTAATTTTCGAACGTCGCTCGTAGGGGCGAAAACACGTCTCAGTGGTGACTTCCGGCCTTGCGGCGGTCCGCGAAGCGCGACCGGTCGCCGATCGCGGTGGCCCCGTTGATGCCCGCCGGCACCGGCTGCCGCTCCCGTCCCGGCGCCCCCTCGGTCGGCCGTCCCCCGTCCAGGTGCCCGGCCTCGTCGACCGCCGCGCTCTCCTCGGCCGCCGCGGCCACGGCGACCGCCTGCACACTGCGCCGGTACCGCGGCGGCACCATCCACTCCATCCAGCGCGGCGCCCGCGGCGTGAACCGCGGCAGCAGCAGAAGCACCAGCCCGATCGCGCTCAGCAGCACGATGCCCATCACGACCCACACGCTCGCGTTGTTGACCGAATACGCCACCGCGCCGAAGGCGATCAGCGCCGACCAGAAGTACATGATCAGGACGGCCCGGCTGTGCGAGTGGCCGATCTCCAGCAGGCGGTGGTGCAGGTGGCCGCGGTCCGCGGCGAACGGCGACTGGCCCTTCCACGTACGGCGCACGATCGCCAGCACCAGGTCGGCGACCGGCACCGCGATGACCGTCAGCGGCAGCAGCAGCGGGATGTAGACCGGCACCATCGCGTGGGTGGCCTCACGGACGCCGCCCGCCTTCAGGTTCAGCAGGTCCGGGTCCACCTGGCCGGTCACCGAGACCGCGCCGGCCGCCATGACCAGGCCGATCAGCATCGACCCCGAGTCGCCCATGAAGATCCGGGCCGGGTGCATGTTGTGCGGCAGGAAGCCCAGGCACATGCCCATCAGCACGACGGAGAACAGCGTCGCGGGCGCGGCGGCCTCGATGCCGTACCCGAACCACATCCGGTACGCGTACATGAAGAAGGCCGCGGCTGCGATGCACACCATGCCGGAGGCCAGCCCGTCCAGACCGTCCACGAAATTGACGGCGTTGATGGTGATGACGACCAGAGCGACCGTCAGAAGCGTGCCCTGCCACGGGCTCAGCGAGACCGTGCCGATGCCCGGCACCGGGATCCACAGGATCGTCAGGCCCTGAAGGACCATCACACCGGCGGCGATCATCTGGCCGCCCAGCTTGACGAGCGCGTCCACGCCCCACTTGTCGTCCAGCACGCCCAGCACCCAGATCAGCGCCGCGCCCGACAGCAGCGCGCGCGGCTCGTTGGAGTGCTCGAAGACGGACTTGAGGTTGGAGAGGTGGGCGGCGACCAGCAGACCCGCGCACAGCCCGCCGAACATGGCGATGCCGCCGAGGCGCGGGGTGGGTTCGCGGTGCACGTCGCGCGCGCGGATCTCCGGCATCGCACCGGCGGCGATGGCGAATTTCCGTACCGGCCCGGTCAGCAGGTAAGTGACCGCGGCCGTGACGCACAGCGTCAGCAGGTATTCACGCACGGGCTGCCCCATTGGTATCGCTGGCCATCACAGCCACACACCATATGCGTGTCCGCCCCCTCTCCGTGAACGTAGGGGAAGACACTCCCGTTCCTCGAATGGTTGCAGGACGCTAGGTCTGATCGGGATAAGGGGGAAAGCGCCGGACCAATGCCGCGGTCCGCTCGCGGGCCGTCGGGTCCTCCCGGACGGCCGCCGCGATCAGCGCGCCGACGCCCGCGGCCTCCTCCTCGCCCATGCCCTGGGTGGTCAGCGCGGCGGCCCCCAGGCGCAGGCCGGGCCGGCGGCCGGACGGGTCGTCGGGGCACGGCAGGGCACAGGTGTCCAGCACGATGCCCGCCGCCGCGCAACGCCCCCTGGCCGTACGGGCGTCCACGCCCAGCGGCGCCGGGTCGGCGGTGATCAGGTGGGTGTCCGTACCGCCGGTGGTGACCGGCAGGCCCTCCTCGGCCAGCGAGGCCGCCAGCGCCCGCGCGTTGGCCACGACCTGCCGGGTGTAGCCCGCGAAGGCGTCGGTGGCGGCCTCGCCGAAGGCGACGGCCTTGGCGGCGACCGAGTTCATCTGGGCACCGCCCTGCGTGAAGGGGAAGACGGCCCGGTCGATGCGCTCGGCCAGCTCGGCGCCGCACAGGATCATGCCGCCGCGGGGGCCGCGCAGCACCTTGTGGGTGGTCGCGCACACCACGTCCGCGTACGGGACCGGGCTCGGCGCCGAGCCCCCCGCGACCAGCCCGATGGGGTGCGCGGCGTCCGCGATGAGATACGCGCCCACCTCGTCGGCGATGTCCCGGAAGGCGGCGTAGTCCAGGTGCCGCGGATAGCAGATCGAGCCGCAGACGATGGCCTTCGGCCGGTGGCTGCGGGCCAGCGCCCGTACCTCGTCGTAGTCCAGCAGCCCGGTGTGCGGATCGACGCCGTAGCCCGCGAAGTCGAACCAGCGGCCGGAGAAGTTGGCCGGCGAGCCGTGGGTGAGGTGCCCGCCGTGCGGCAGCGCCATGGCCAGGACGGCGTCGCCGGGGCGCAGCAGGGCCGCGTAGGCGGCCAGCACGGCCGACGAGCCGGAGTGGGACTGCACATTGGCGTGCTCGGCGCCGAACAGGGCCTTGGCGCGCTCCACGGCGAGCCGCTCGGCGAGGTCCACGACCTCGCAGCCGCCGTGGTGCCGGGCGCCCGGATACCCCTCGGCGTACTTGTTCGCGAGGGGTGAGCCGAGGGCGGCCAGAACAGCGCGGGAGGCGAAGTTCTCGGCGGCGACGAGCTGCAGCCCGTCGTCCTGCCGGGCCACCTCGGCCAACAGCACGCCCGCGATCTCGGGATCCTGGTCCAGCAGCCCGGCGAAGTCGGGGGTCCAGGGCGGCGGCGGGTCGCCCCCCTCCCCCGCCCGGGCCTCGGCGGCCGTCCGCCGGGCAGCCGTGGTCTCGCTCCGGGATGACGCGGTGGTGGCGGACATGGCGTACTCCGGGCCTCGTACGGGGACGTGCATCCCAATGTAGGCGCGGGAGGACGGTTGAGCGCGGTGGAGGGGGCGGGTTGGGGGTGGAGGTGGGCTCGGGTGGGGGCGAGCCGGGCTCAGGCGGGGGCGGGCTCGGACGAAGCCGGGCTCCGGCGGGGGCTGGGCTCAGGCGGGGGCCGGACTCAGGCGAGGGCCGGACTCAGGCGGGGCAGGGCCGCGGCCGGGCTCGGACGGGGCCGGGCTCAGGCGGGGCAGGGCCGTGGCCGGGCTCGGACAAGGCCGGGCTCAGGCGGGGCAGGACCGCGGCCGGGCTCGGACGGGGCCGCCTGTACGGGGCAGGGCCGTGGCCGGGCTCAGGCGGGGCGGCCAGGCGGGGCCGGCTGCGCGCCTCCTGGAGACGAATCGAACCTGATCGTTCCCCCGGCGGGGGCTTACCCGGACGCGGCGCACGCGAAGCCCCCGCCCCCAAGCGCCCCCACCGCCCTCCACACCCCCCAGAAGCCCCTTCCCCGCCCCCAGGAGCCGCTTTCGCTCCCCCGGCGGCCCCAAGGGTCAGGCCCGGGCCGGAACCCCCGTCAGCGCCGTCACCACGGGGTCCAGCGCCTGGTTGATCTCGTCGCCGATGGAGCGGAAGAACGTGATGGGCGCGCCGTACGGGTCGTAGACCTCGTCCGCCTCCGGGTTCGGCGCCAGCAGCCAGCCGCGCAGCGCGGCGGCGGCGCCGACCAGGGCGCGGGCGCGCTCGACCAGCCCGCCGCCGGGCAGCGCCGGATCGGGCTCGGGCAGCGTCGCCGGGTCTATGGCCCGTACCAGCCGGTTGAACTCCTTCAGCGTGAAGGTGCGCAGCCCGGCCGAATGGCCCATGGAGATGACCTGCGCGCGGTGGTCGCGGGTGGCGGTCAGGACCAGGTCGGCGCGGATGACGTGCTCGTCGAGCAGCTCGCGGCCGGTGAAATCGGCCGGATCCGCTCCATAATCGGCCAGAACCGTGGCGGCGTGCGTCTCCATGGGCGCGCCCTCGTGGCCCCAGGTGCCGGCGCTCTCCACGATCAGGCCGCCGCGGTCCGCGCCCAGGCGCAGGTCGAGGGCGTGCCGGTGCAGCCGCTCGGTGATCGGCGAGCGGCAGACGTTGCCGGTGCTGACGTGGAGGATGCGGAAGGTGCGGTAGCTGTCCTCGCCGGGTCCCGCTATGCCACGCCCGAGGGGCGCAATCAATTCGCCACCTCAAGCCCCGGGGCCACCTTGCGCAGCTCCTCCGCGCTGATCGCGCCCGCGCGCAGCAGCAGCGGCGTGGGGCCGGTGACGTCGACGATCGAGGACGGTACGGCGGCGGGGGTCGGGCCGCCGTCCAGGTAGACGGAGACCGAGTCGCCGAGCATCTCCTGGGCCGCGTCGCAGTCCTGCGGGGAGGGGTGGCCGGTCAGGTTGGCGCTGGAGACGGCCATCGGGCCGAACTCGGTGAGCAGCTCGATGGCGACCGGGTGCAGCGGCATCCGGACCGCGACCGTGCCGCGGGTCTCCCCCAGGTCCCAGGTCAGCGACGGCTGGTGGGTGGCGACCAGGGTCAGCGCGCCGGGCCAGAAGGCGTCGACCAGCTCCCAGGCCTGTTCGGAGAAGTCCGTGACGAGGCCGTGCAGGGTGTTCGGGGAGCCGACGAGCACCGGCGAGGGCATGCCGCGCCCGCGGCCCTTGGCCTCCAGCAGGTCACCGACGGCCTGGGCACTGAACGCGTCCGCGCCGATGCCGTAGACGGTGTCGGTCGGCAGCACGACCAGCTCGCCGCGACGGACGGCCGATGCGGCCTCGCGCAGACCGGTCGCGCGGTCGGTCGCGTCGCTGCAGTCGTAACGCCGTGCCATTTAACGGACCTCCTCGTGCGGAACGTACAGATGACTCGTGGGGGCCGGGCTCGTCATGGCGTCGCCCTGCGCGCGGTGGCGAAGCGGGGCCGGTTGTTCAGGTCGGGGTGGTCGGCCGCGTCGGCCCAGCCCCGCTCCTCGGTGAAGATCCACGGGACCTGGCCGCCCTGGGTGTCGGCGTGTTCGATGACCACGACGCCGCCGGGCCGCAGCAGGCGGTGTGCGGTCCGCTCGATGCCGCGGATGGTGTCCAGGCCGTCCTGGCCCGAGAACAGCGCAAGCTCGGGGTCGTGGTCGCGCGCCTCGGGTGCGACGTACTCCCACTCGGTCAGCGGGATGTACGGCGGGTTCGAGATGACCAGGTCGACCTGGCCGTCCAGCTCGGGGAGCGCGGTCAGCGCATCGCCCTGCTGGAGAACGACGCGGGACCCCTCGACGTTCTTGCGCGCCCACTGCATGGCCTCGTCGGACAGCTCCACGGCGTGCACGCGCGAGCGCGGCACCTCCTGCGCCAGGGCGAGCGCGATGGCTCCGGAGCCGGTGCACAGGTCCACGATGAGCGGTTCGACGACGTCCATGGCCCGTACGGCGTCTATCGCCCAGCCGACGACCGACTCGGTCTCCGGGCGGGGTACGAAGACGCCGGGGCCGACGTGCAGCTCCAGGTAGCGGAAGAAGGCGCGCCCGGTGATGTGCTGGAGCGGCTCGCGGGCCTCGCGGCGCGCGACGGCCTCCCAGTAGCGGGCGTCGAAGTCCGCGTCGGCGACCCGGTGCAGTTCGCCGCGCTTGACGCCGTGCACATGTGCGGCGAGTTCCTCGGCGTCGAAGCGCGGTGAGGGCACGCCGGCGTCGGCCAGCCGCTGGGTGGCCTGCGCCACCTCGGCGAGCAGCACGGTGCGGGGGCTGGGCCCGCGGCGGGGCCGCTGGGGGTCGTGACCCCCGGAAGGCGACGGCACGCTGTTCCTCCGGCTCGTTCTACGGGCTTGTACGGACTTCTACGGCTTCTACGGGCTGTTACTGGGCGGCTGCCAGCTTGGCGGCCGAGTCGGCGTCCACGCACGCCTGGATGACCGGGTCGAGCTCGCCGTCCAGGACCTGGTCCAGGTTGTACGCCTTGAAGCCGACCCGGTGGTCCGAAATCCGGTTCTCCGGGAAGTTGTACGTCCGGATGCGCTCGGAGCGGTCGACGGTGCGCACCTGGCTGCGCCGGGCGTCCGACGCCTCCTTCTCGGCCTCCTCCTGGGCGGCGGCCAGCAGCCGCGAGCGCAGGATGCGCAGGGCCTGCTCCTTGTTCTGGAGCTGGCTCTTCTCGTTCTGGCAGGAGACGACGATGCCGGTGGGCAGGTGGGTGATGCGGACGGCGGAGTCGGTGGTGTTGACCGACTGGCCGCCGGGGCCCGACGAGCGGTAGACGTCGATGCGCAGGTCGTTCGGGCCGATCTCGACCTCGACCTCCTCGGCCTCGGGCGTGACGAGCACACCGGCCGCGGAGGTGTGGATGCGGCCCTGGGACTCGGTGGCGGGGACCCGCTGGACGCGGTGCACGCCGCCCTCGTACTTCAGGCGGGCCCACACGCCCTGGCCGGGCTCGGTGGCGCCGTTGCCGCCCTTGGTCTTCACGGCGACCTGGACGTCCTTGTAGCCGCCGAGGTCGGACTCGTTGGCGTCCAGGATCTCGGTCTTCCAGCCGACCCGCTCGGCGTAGCGCAGGTACATGCGCAGCAGGTCGCCGGCGAACAGCGCGGACTCCTCGCCGCCCTCGCCCGCCTTGACCTCCAGGATGACGTCCTTGTCGTCGCTGGGGTCGCGCGGGACGAGCAGCAGCCGCAGCTTCTCGGTCAGCTCCTCGCGGCGCGCTTCGAGGTCCTTGACCTCGTCGGCGAAGTCCGGGTCGTCGGCGGCCAGCTCGCGGGCCGTCTCGATGTCGTCGCCGGTCTGCTTCCAGGCGCGGTACGTCGCGATGACCGGGGTCAGTTCGAAATAGCGCTTGTTGAGCCGCTTGGCCTCGCGCTGGTCGGCGTGGACCGCGGGGTCGGCCAGTCGCTTCTCAAGGTCGGCGTGCTCGCCGATCAGTTCCTCGACCGCCTCGAACATCGTGGGGGTTCCTCACCTGGCTGTGTCTTCCCGGTTTCCCGGGGGTCCCGGTTGCCGGCACCTGTGCGGCCGGTGGCCGCGGCCACGGATCTCCGGCGGGGTCCGTGGCCCGGACGACAAAACGCCGGTCCGGCCGCCCCTCGACAGGGGCGAGACGGAACCGGCGCCTTGCGGGACGCTACTTCTTGGCGGAGCCGGCGCCCTTGCCGAAGCGGGCCTCGAAGCGGGCCACGCGGCCACCGGTGTCGAGGATCTTCTGCTTGCCCGTGTAGAACGGGTGGCACTCGGAGCAGATGTCGGCACGGATGGTGCCGCCGGCAACGGTGCTACGGGTGGTGAACGACGCGCCACAGGTGCAGCTGACCTGGGTCTCGACGTACTCCGGGTGAATGTCGCGCTTCAAGGGAATCTCCTAGGTTCGGGAGGGCTCCGGGTCGTGCCGCTGATTGCGCCACGTGAACCGGGGCCGACGGTCCAGTCTGCCAGGACCGGCCGCATCTCCCAAAACCGGGGTGGACGGCGGGATATTCCCCGGGGGTCCCCGGGGCGTGCTCAGGCCGCCGGGACGGGCTTCCCGGCGGCCGGAGGAATCGATTCGGCTACTTTACGTAACCGGCGGTTCCGCCCTTGTCACCCGCGGAATCCTTGATCGCGTCCTTGGGGATGTCCCGGTCCTCGCGCAGCGCGTCCCAGACCTGCCGGGACTGCTTCTCCAGCGGCAGCACGCGGGACGGGTCCCTCTTGTCGTACGTCACCGGCAGGGTGACCATGTCGATGCTGTCCGACCCGATGCCGCCCAGCTCCTTGGCCAGCCCCATCAGCGCGTTGACCGAGTTCAGGTCGGTGTCGGTGGTGATGGCCTTGGTGGCGGTGTCGGCGATGCCGTAGAGCTTGGTCGGGTTCGACAGCAGCCCGATGTTCTTGACCTGGTTCATCAGGGCCTTGATGAACGTCTGCTGGAGCTGGATGCGGCCGAGGTCGCTGCCGTCGCCGCCGGGCACGCCGTGCCGCGTACGGACGAGGCCGAGCGCGTTCTCGCCGTTGAGGGTGTGCTTGCCGGGCTCCAGGTCCAGGTGGCTCTTCTTGTCGTGGATGGGCTTGGTGGTGGTGATGTCCACGCCGCCCAGCGCGTCGATGAGCTTCTTGAAGCCGGTGAAGTCGACCTCGACGAAGTGGTCCATGCGGATGCCGCTCATCGACTCGACGGTCTTGACCGCACAGGCCGGGCCGCCGACCTCGAAGGCGGTGTTGAACATGGCCCGGCGCTGG
Organism: Streptomyces albofaciens JCM 4342; assembly: GCF_008634025.1. Classification (NCBI taxonomy): domain Bacteria; kingdom Bacillati; phylum Actinomycetota; class Actinomycetes; order Kitasatosporales; family Streptomycetaceae; genus Streptomyces; species Streptomyces albofaciens. The sequence continues at coordinate 2,984,887 of NZ_PDCM01000002.1, forward strand.
CCCGGCACGTTCTTGCCGTCCTTGGTCGTGCAGTCGGGGCGCTGGACCAGGGTGTCGCGCGGGATGCTGACGACGCTGGCCTTCTTGTGGCCCTTGAAGATGTGCACGATCATCGCGGTGTCGGAGCGGGCGTTGCCCTCGTCCGTGCCGTACGAGCCGTTCGCGCCCGCCCGGGAGTCCGAACCCATGACGAGGATGTCCATCGACCCGTCGTCGTTGTTCTTCGGCCGGTCCTTGCCCAGGGCGGCGTTGATGTCGACGCCCTTCAGGTTGCCGTTGAGCTTGAAGTAGACGTACCCGAGTCCCGCGCCGCCCAGCAGCACGCAGCTGACCAGCGCGCATATGGTGATCGTCAGGATGCGGCGGCGCCGGGTCGGCCCCTTGCGCCGGCGGCCCGTGGCACGTATGCCGCGGGAGCGGCTCTTGGCCGGGTTCGCGGCCCTGCTGTCGTCCGCCATCTGCTCCTCAGTCCTCGTTCGCTCGGCTGCCCCTCGCCGCCACTGCTGGGCCACGGTTTGTTGCGCCTTGAAAGACGGGGGGCTGCCCGGAAGGGTTGCACAACGGGATTGAGGGCCATTCTTAGAAACCGTTCGGCCCCCGAGCGGCGAAAAGTCGACTTGTTGCCCGGTGACCAGGGCTTTCGTCCGCGACCGGAATACGGAACGGCGGACTCCGCCGAGGGCATACGTGTGCGCAAGGCAACAATCTGCGGGTTTCTCGGCCCAGCACGAAGCCCTCCCGGCCACCGAAGTGACCAGGAGGGCTCAGCCGTGCGGCTACCGTCGTGCCCGGCGCCTGTACGGGCGCCGACAGGCCGTTCGCAGGGGCCCGGCGTCAGTCGTTGCCGTTGCCGTTGCCCATGCCCGGGGTCGTCTTCTGGATCTGGAGCAGGAACTCCGCGTTGGACTTCGTCTGCTTCATCTTGTCCAGCAGCAGCTCGATGGCCTGCTGCTGGTCCAGGGCGTGCAGCACCCGGCGCAGCTTCCAGACGACGGCGAGCTCGTCGCTGCCCATCAGGATCTCTTCCTTGCGGGTGCTGGACGCGTCCACGTCCACCGCCGGGAAGATGCGCTTGTCCGAGAGCTTCCGGTCGAGCTTGAGCTCCATGTTGCCGGTGCCCTTGAACTCCTCGAAGATCACCTCGTCCATCCGCGAGCCGGTCTCGACCAGCGCGGTGGCCAGGATGGTCAGCGAGCCGCCGTCCTCGATGTTGCGCGCGGCGCCGAAGAACTTCTTCGGCGGGTACAGCGCGGTCGAGTCGACACCACCGGACAGGATGCGGCCCGACGCCGGGGCGGCGAGGTTGTACGCACGGCCCAGACGGGTGATGGAGTCCAGCAGGACGACCACGTCGTGGCCCAGCTCCACCAGGCGCTTGGCACGCTCGATGGCGAGCTCGGCGACGGTGGTGTGGTCCTCGGCCGGGCGGTCGAAGGTCGAGGAGATGACCTCGCCCTTGACCGACCGCTGCATGTCGGTGACCTCTTCCGGACGCTCGTCGACCAGGACGACCATCAGGTGGCACTCGGGGCTGTTGCGGGTGATCGAGTTGGCGATCGCCTGCATGATCATGGTCTTGCCGGTCTTCGGCGGGGCCACGATCAGACCGCGCTGGCCCTTGCCGATCGGCGCGACCAGGTCGATGATCCGCGGCGTCAGCGCGCCCGGCTCACCCTCCAGGCGCAGCCGCTCCTGCGGGTACAGCGGCGTCAGCTTGCCGAACTCCGGGCGGCCACGGCCCTGTTCGGGCGCGACGCTGTTGACGGTGTCCAGGCGCACCAGCGCGTTGAACTTCTCGCGCCGCTCGCCCTCGCGGGGCTGGCGGACCGCGCCGGTGACGTGGTCGCCCTTGCGCAGGCCGTTCTTGCGGACCTGGGCGAGCGAGACGTACACGTCGTTCGGGCCGGGCAGGTAGCCGGAGGTCCGGATGAACGCGTAGTTGTCGAGGATGTCGAGGATGCCCGCGACGGGGATCAGCACATCGTCCTCGGAGACCTGCGGCTCGTTGCCGAAGTCGTCCCGGCCGCGACGGCCCCGGCGGTCCCGGTAGCGGCCGCGGCGGCCGCGGCGGCCGCCCTCGAAGTCGTCGCCGTCCTCGTCGGCCCGGCGGTTGTCGCGGTTGTCGCGGTTGTCGCGCTGGCGGTTGCCGCCGCCCTGCTGGTCGCCGCCGTCGTTGTTCTTGTTGCGGCGGTCGCGCTGGCCGCGCTCGCCGCGGCCCTGGCGGTCGCCCTTCTGGCCGCGGTCCTGACGGTCCCCGCGGTCCTGGCGCTCGCCCTTGCCCTGGCGGCCCTCGGCGCTGTCGGCGGCGGCCTCGGCCTTGCCGTCCTCGCGCTGCGCCACCCGGGTGTCGGCCTTCGTCTCGGCCTTGCCCTCGGCCTTCGCCTCGCCGGCGCCCTCGGGGCTGCCCGCGGCGGCGGTGGCGCGGCGCCGGCGGCGCTCGCCGGTGGGCTCCTCGCCGGTCTGGCCCGGGATGTCGATCTGCTGCTGCCCGGCGGACTGGTCGGCGGCCTTCTCGGCCCCCTTGCCCGCGGCCTTGGCGTCGCCGTCCTCGCCCGTACGGGCCTTGGACGTCGCCCGGCGCTTGGGCTTGGTCTCGGTCTCTGCGGGCGCGTCGCCCTTGGCGGCGGAGGCGGTGCCGGCGCCCTGGGCCTGCTTCTCCTTGATGACCTCGATCAGCTGGCTCTTGCGCATCCGCGCGGTGCCCTTGATACCGAGGCTGGAGGCGACCTGCTGCAGCTCTGCCAGGACCATGCCGTCCAGGCCGGTGCCGGAACGGCGGCGCCGCGTCGGCGCGGCGGGAGCGTCCGTGGCGGGCGCGGTGGCACTGCCATCGGTGCGTACGCCCATCAGATCGGTGGTGTCGCTCACGAAGGGTCCTTCCCTGGAGCGGGCGTCGGCCTGTCTGGCTCGGCGACCGGTTGTGCTGTCCGGCTGCGGTCCCGTACTTGCGGACCTGGCCGGGGCGGTGGTCCCGCCGAAACGGCGGAGAGATCAGTGCATGGTTCCGGCGCGAAGAGATGTCTGTGACTCATGTCCGTCACGCCGATTCCGGAGCGTGCTCGCTTCTGCTCAGGCAACTGCTCCAAGCAGTCTGGGAAGCTCCCGGAAGAAAGGTGGTCCCGGAAGGGGACACGGAGTACCGCGCCGCTGAGGCGTCACGTACTCACTTGAGGTTAACACTACCGGATCCAACAAACATTCCCCCTCTCGAAGACCGGCAATCGAACGATCACCCGGCGAGCGGCAGCACCGAGGCGCCCGCCGCGTCGAGGGCCAGCCGGTTGGCCGCCCACCCCTCGCCCGCCAGGCCGGCGACCTTGTCGGCCGCGTCCTCCTGGACCAGCGCGAGCACCGTGGGGCCCGCGCCGGAGATGACTGCAGGGACGCCGTCCGCCCGCAGTCGGTTCACCAGGGCCGCGCTCTCCGGCATCGCGGGAGCACGGTACTCCTGGTGAAGTCGGTCCTCGGTCGCGGCCAGCAGCAGCTCGGGGCGCCTGGTCAGGGCCTCGACGAGCAGTGCGGCGCGGCCGGCGTTGGCCGCGGCGTCCACGTGCGGAACGGTACGCGGCAGCAGGCCCCGCGCGGTCTCCGTGAGCACCGGGCGGCCCGGTACGAAGACCACCGGAACGATGGAATCGGCGGGATCCAGCCGGATCGCCCGCGCGGTTCCGGTATCCGTCCAGGCCAGCGTGAAACCACCGAGCAGACACGCGGCGACGTTGTCCGGGTGGCCCTCGATCTCGGTCGCCAGCTCCAGCAGCGCCGCGTCGTCGAGCTTCTGCTCGGCGCCTATGGTCACGGCGCGGGCGGCCATGATGCCGGCGCAGATCGCGGCGGAGGAGGAGCCCAGGCCGCGGCCGTGCGGGATGCGGTTGGCGCACACGATCTCCAGGCCGCGCGGCTGCCCGCCGAGCAGGTCGAAGGCGGTGCGCAGGGACCGTACGAGCAGGTGGCTCTCGTCGCGCGGCAGGGTTTCGGCGCCCTCGCCCGCGATGTCGACGTGCAGGCCGGAATCGGCCACCCGTACCACGACGTCGTCGTACAGCCCGAGGGCGAGCCCCAGGGCGTCGAAGCCGGGACCGAGATTGGCGCTGGTCGCGGGGGTGCGCACCCGGACGGCGGCGGCGCGGAACGCTGGACCGGCCATCGCTCGATGACTCTCCTTGATGTGATGCTGCGGCACTGCCCCGGAGCGCCGCGGCACCAGGGTGGCGCCCGGCCGGCTCATGGGGACCGTTCTGACCTGCCCTGCACACCACTGCGGCATGCCGTGGGGAGGGGAGTTGGCTGCCAGCCTATCGAAGGAAGGTTCTGCGGCGACATAGGGCGCACAGGAGGCGCACGATGCGTGTCGCACGCCACCCTCGGCTCCGAGCCGCATTTGCAGCCTTTGCAGGGTTTGCTCGATCCGGCACGACGGGCCCTCGCGGCCCCGTGAACCGGTGGCGCGCGGCGTCGCGCGCGCCGGGTGGGCACCCGGCCGTACCCGTACGGGCGGGCCGGGTGCGCCGTGTCCCGAGGGGGCGCGTTACGCCAGACCGAGGCGCTCGGCCGCGGCGTCCGCGTCGACCGGGACGGTGACCGGCTGCGGGGCGCCCGCGACGGCCCAGTCCGGGTCCTTGAGGCCGTTGCCGGTGACCGTGCAGACGATCCGCTGGCCCGGGTCGACCTTGCCCTCGTCGGCGGCCTTGAGCAGGCCGGCCACCGAGGCGGCCGAGGCGGGCTCCACGAAGACGCCCTCCTGGGAGGCCAGCAGCCGGTAGGCGGCCAGGATCTGACGGTCGGTCACCTCGTCGATGAAGCCGCCGGACTCGTCCCGGGCGCGCTCGGCGAACTGCCAGGAGGCGGGGTTGCCGATCCGGATGGCGGTCGCGATCGTGTGCGGATCCTTGACGACTTCGCCACGTACGATCGGCGCGCTGCCGGACGCCTGGAAGCCCCACATGCGCGGGGTGCGCGAGGCGACGCCGTCGGCGGCGTACTCCTGGTACCCCTTCCAGTACGCGGTGATGTTGCCCGCGTTGCCGACCGGGAGCACATGGATGTCCGGCGCGTCGTCCAGCATGTCCACGATCTCGAAGGCGGCGGTCTTCTGGCCCTCGATCCGTACCGGGTTGACGGAGTTCACAAGTGCGACGGGGTACTTCTCGGACAGCCCCCGGGCCAGCGTCAGACAGTCGTCGAAATTGCCGTCGACCTGGAGGATCTTGGCGCCGTGCACCAGCGCCTGGCCCATCTTGCCCAGCGCGATCTTGCCCTGCGGGACCAGCACGGCGCAGACCATCCCGGCCCGTACGGCGTACGCGGCCGCCGACGCGGAGGTGTTGCCGGTCGAGGCGCAGATGACGGCCTTGGCACCCTCCTCCTTCGCCCGGGTGATGGCCATCGTCATGCCGCGGTCCTTGAAGGAGCCGGTGGGGTTGGCACCCTCCACCTTGAGATGCACCTCACAGCCCGTGCGCTCGGAGAGCACCTGGGCGGGCACCAGCGGCGTACCGCCCTCGCGCAGCGTGACGACCTCGGTCGACGCCCCGACCGGCAGCCGGTCGCGGTACTCCTCGATGATTCCGCGCCACTGACGGCTCGCGGTGGAAATGGCAGACATGGGTTCCTTTACTCCCCTTCGACCCGCATGATGCTGGCAACGCCCCGGACGGTGTCCAGGTCGCGCAGCGCGTCGACGGTCGACGACAGGGCGGCGTCCGCCGCCCGGTGCGTGACGACGACGAGGGACGCCTCTCCCCCGTTCGCGGTCTCACCGGAGCGGGCGGCACCCCCGTCCTTGCTCTGCTGGCGCACGGTGTCGATGGACACGCCGTGCTCGGCGAAAACCATGGCCACCTGGGCCAGGACACCGGGCTTGTCCGCCACGTCCAGGCTGATGTGGTAGCGGGTGACCACGTCACCCATCGGCCCGACCGGCAGCTGCGTGTACGCGGACTCGCCGGGCCCGGTGGTCCCGGCCAGCTTGTTGCGGCAGACCGCCACCAGGTCGCCGAGGACCGCGGAGGCGGTCGGCGAGCCGCCCGCGCCCGGCCCGTAGAACATCAGCTGCCCGGCGGCCTCCGCCTCGACGAAGACCGCGTTGTACGCCTCGCGCACGGAGGCCAGCGGATGCGACAGCGGAATCATCGCCGGGTGCACGCGCGCGGTGACCGAAGCGCCGTCGGCGGCCCGCTCGCAGATCGCCAGCAGCTTGACCGTGCAGCCCATGCGCTTGGCGGAGGCGATGTCGGAGGCGGTGACCTCGGTCAGCCCCTCGCGGTGCACATCGTCGATGGTCACCCGGGTGTGGAAGGCGATACCGGCCAGGATGGCGGCCTTGGCGGCCGCGTCGAAGCCCTCGACGTCGGCGGTCGGGTCGGCCTCCGCGTACCCGAGGGCGGTGGCCTCGTCCAGCGCCTCCGAATACCCCGCCCCCGTGCTGTCCATCTTGTCCAGGATGAAATTGGTCGTCCCGTTGACGATGCCCAGCACCCGGTTGACCTTGTCGCCGGCCAGCGACTCGCGCAGCGGCCGGACCAGCGGGATCGCGCCGGCCACGGCGGCCTCGTAATAGAGGTCCGCGCCGTTGGCCTCGGCCGCGGCGTGCAGCGCCGCGCCGTCCGCGGCGACCAGCGCCTTGTTGGCCGAGACGACGCTCGCGCCGTGCTCGAAAGCGGTGGTGATGAGGCTGCGGGCGGGCTCGATGCCCCCGATCACCTCGACGACCACATCGATGTCACCCCGTTTGACCAGCTCTTTGGCGTCGGTGGTGATCAGCTCGGCGGGCACTCCCGCGCGCACCCGGTCCGGACGGCGAACGGCGATTCCGGCCAGCTCGACCGGCGCCCCGATGCGCGCCGTGAGGTCGTCGGCGTGCGTCGTCATGATGCGCGCCACCTCTGAGCCGACCACTCCACAGCCCAGCAGCGCCACCTTCAGCGGACGCGTACGCATCATTCGACCTCTTTCGCTTTCCTTCTCGGTCATGCACCAGTCTCACGCACCGGACCGGGTTTTCCGGCCCCGGTCCGGATGCCGAGATGTTCGTTCCACCATTGTCGGTCACCCGGCGGGTACGGCCGACACCGCCCGTACGGACGGCGCCCCACGCCCCCCGGTGCCCGGCACCGGTCCTACCCGACGTCGAGACGCAGCAGGTCCTCCTCCGTCTCGCGCCGCACGATGACGCGCCCCGCCCCCTCACGCACCGCGACCACCGGCGGCCGCAGGGCGTGGTTGTAGTTGCTCGCCATCGACCGGCAGTACGCGCCGGTCGCGGGCACCGCGAGCAGGTCACCGGGTGCCACGTCGGCGGGCAGGAACGCGTCCCGTACGACGATGTCGCCGCTCTCGCAGTGCTTGCCGACCACGCGGGAGAGCATCGGCGGCGCGTCCGAGACCCGCGAGGCCAGCGCCACGCTGTACTCGGCGTCGTAGAGGGCCGTACGGATGTTGTCCGACATGCCGCCGTCGACGGAGACGTACGTCCGCAGCCCGTCCAGCTCCTTGACCGTGCCCACCTCGTACAGGGTGAAGGCGGTGGGTCCGACGATGGCGCGGCCCGGCTCCACGGACAGCCGCGGCACGGCCAGCCCGGCCGCCGCGCACTCCCGCGTCACGATGTCGCCCAGCGCCTTCGCGATCTCGTGCGGCTCGCGCGGGTCGTCGTCCGGGGTGTACGCGATCCCGAGCCCACCGCCCAGATCGATCTCCGGCAGCTCCACCCCGTGCTCGTCCCGCACCTCGGTCAGCAGCTGCACCACACGCCGCGCGGACACCTCGAAGCCGGCCATGTCGAAGATCTGCGACCCGATGTGCGAGTGGATGCCGGTCAGCTCCAGCCCGTCCAGCTTCAGCACCCGCCGTACGGCCTCCGCGGCCTGCCCGCCGGCCAGCGCGATGCCGAACTTCTGGTCCTCGTGCGCGGTCGCGATGAACTCGTGGGTGTGCGCCTCCACGCCCACCGTCACCCGGATCTGCACCCGCTGCCGCTTGCCCAGCCGGTCCGCGATGTGCGCCACCCGCACGATCTCCTGGAACGAATCCAGCACGATCCGCCCGACACCGGCCTCCACGGCCCGGGTGATCTCCTCGACGCTCTTGTTGTTGCCGTGCAGCGCGATCCGCTCGGCAGGCATCCCGGCCGCGAGCGCCGTGGCCAGTTCGCCACCACTGCACACGTCGAGATTCATCCCTTCCTCCGCCAGCCACCGCACCACGGCCCGCGAAAGAAACGCCTTGCCGGCGTAGAAGACGTCCGCCCCCTCCCCGAAGGCCTCCTTCCAGGCCCGGCACCGCCCCCGGAAGTCCTCCTCGTCCAGGAAGTACGCGGGCGTCCCGAACTCCTCGGCGAGCGCGGCTGCGTCGACCCCGCCGACAGTGATCACTCCGTCGGCATTGCGCTCGACCGTACGGGACCACACCCGTGGGTCGAGGCTGTTCAGGTCGGCGGGCGGAGCGGTGTAGTGCCCCTCGGGCAGGACGTCGCCGTGGCGGGGGCCTGCGGGGTGTGCGGAACGGCTCATGACGTGGGAATTCCCCTCGGAAGTGCGACGACCTGGTCCTGTGCGTCCACTGGCGGAGCGGCGGGTCGACTGCCGGACGCCCTTGTCGGGCATCGACCGCCGGTCTCCGGCTGCCGGAGTCCGAGCTTGCCTGCCAGTGGGGGGACCAGATCTAAAGACGATCGGGCGTGGAGATGCCGAGCAGGTGAAGGCCGTTGGCGAGCACCGTCCCGGCGGCTTCGGCGAGGGCCAGCCGGCCACGGTGCACGGCCGAGGGTTTCTCCTCCCCGACAGGCAGCGGCGGACACATGTCGTGACATCGCAGCCAGGCGTCGGCGGTGACCTCCAGATGCCGCGCGACCCGATCCGGCGCCCGGTGCCGCGCGGCGGCCTCGACGGCGGCGGGGTATTCGGCGACGGCGGCGTAGAGGCCGCGCAGGGCGAGATCCTGCGCGCCCGTACCCCCCAGTTCCCCGATGTCCGCGGGCTCGGCGGCGAACCCCAGGTCACGGGCGTTACGCGTCATCGCGCACGTACGGGCGTACGCGTACTGCACCCGGAAGCGCGCGTTGCTCTCCCGCTGGACGGGACGGTCGGGAAGGCGGACGGCATCACCTTGCGCCGGACGGAGCAGGACCCAGCGAGCTTCGTCGGGGCCCAGGCGGGTGGTGAGAGCGTGCCAGTCGTGGGCGATCGCCCTGGGACGGACCGTCTCCCCACCCGGCCTCGTCTCCGCGCCTCCCGCGGGAAGGATCTTTTCCAGCGCCTCGGCCATGACGACGGCGCGCGCACCTGCGCCTTCCGCCGCCCGCAGTTCCACCCGGCCCCGGCCGCCGGCGTCCCCGTACGCCCGCCCCTGCGCCAGCACACTCCGTACGACCCCGGCCCGAGCCGCCCCCGTCAACGTCACATTCAGGAACCCGGCCCCGGCAACCCCCACCCCGGCGACCCCGGGCACCCCCGCCAACCGCTGCCGCAGCACTTCAGCCACTTCCAGCGGCGGCCGCCCGGCCTCCTTGGCCACCTGCAACGCGACACCACACGCCAGATCAGCCTCATCACCGGCGCCCTTACCGCCCGGCGCGCGCACCACAACCCGCTCCGGTACGGTCACGGAGAGCTCCCCGCCCTCAACAGCGCCACGCACGGCACAGAGCACGGCGCGGGAGAACTCAGCAGGGGTCACACCCCCAGCGTATGGGAGGAACAGCCCCCGTCCGCCACCCGGTTTCACCCACCGGACAGCTGGACGCTACTGGTCAGCGGGGGTCTGGGACGGTGGCGGCCATCGGACACCCGAAGCGCGCCAGTCACCGACACCTCGACTGCCCTCGACTGCAGCGCGCATCGGGCTACTGGGCGCCTGTGCGACACGAGCCGGCCATCGGGCTGCCGGGGCCCACGCAGCCGGTCATTGGGCCACCGGGGTCCATGCCGAAGGAGCCGGTCACTGGGGCGCCGGACCACCGGGGCTGCATGCCGCACCAACTGGTCACCGAGCCACCAGGCACCTGTGCGACACCTGCCGACCGCCGGGCCGCCGGGGCCGCATGCCGCATGCCGCACCAACCGGTCACCGAGCCGCCGGGCACTATGCGACACCAGCCGACCACCGGGCCGCCGGGCCACCGAGGCCCATGCCGCACCAGCCGGTCACCGGCCGTCTGCGTCCCGCCCCCAACGCCCCCAACACACACACGCGCCCCTCACCCAGCAGGCCGCACCGCAGCCTCCGATCCCCCCTCGGCATCCACTTCCGCTTCGACGTCCCCACCCTTCCCTGCTCCCCCAACCTCCCCCTCAGGCCGTCCGGCATCACCCCCGACCGCCCCCGCACTCTCCCCTTCCCCCGCTCCCCCCGCCTGCCCCTCCGCTCCGTCGCGCCTTCCACAGCTCATGAGCCGCCGCACCGTACGCACAAGATCCATCGGCTCGAACGGCTTGGCCAGAAACGCGTCCACCCCGACCGCCTGCCCGCTCTCCACCTCCGCCTGCGTACAGGCACTGACGATGGCGAGGGGTATCCCCCGCGTCCGCGGGTCGGCCCGCAACCGGGCCGCCGTCTGCAGCCCGTCGAGCCGGGGCATCACCACATCGAGCGTCACCACATCCGGAGCGACCCGATGCACGATGTCCAGGCACTCGGCACCATCGGCCGCGGTCACGACCTCGAAGCCCTCAAGCTCCAGGTTGACCCTGATCAACTGCCGGATGACCTTGTTGTCGTCGACGACAAGGACCCGGCCGGACAAGCCAGGCACACCTTGAGACTAGGCGCGCGCCTCCGGCTGCGTCCGGGTTTTCCCCACTTCCGCCCCGTCCGAGGGACCTTCCCCCGACCCCCACCCACCCCACCCCCACATGCGCTACCCCGCCCCTCCCCCAACCCGTTCATGAACACCCCTCCGGAGCTGGTAGTGTTCTACCCGTCGCCGCGAACAACGGCCGACACGCCCCCGTAGCTCAGGGGATAGAGCAACGGCCTCCGGAGCCGTGTGCGCAGGTTCGAATCCTGCCGGGGGCACCTTGTACGAGGTGCCGGAAGACCCCGCCTTCAGCGTTCAACGTTGGGTGCGGGGTCTTTGTGTTGGGTGGCCGTGTGCTGCGTGCAGAATCGTGGGTTTGGGTTTCTGTGTCTTGAGCCGGAATCGTGGGACAGCAGCGTCGAGTCGACTCCGGGGTCGGCTTTTTACTTTCGGGCGGGAACCGGCGACCAGGCGCGTCGGGCAGGCGATGCCCCTGGTCGCTTCCCCGGCGGAAACGACCAGGGCCGCCGGCGCTCGCGGCGTGGTCGCCACCTCACGCAGTCGGCCGGGCCGTTGGGTCCCGCCGACGATGAAGTGGTTCAAGAGGTGGCCGTGCGCGCGCGGTGCCTGCGGTAGCTCGCGATGGCCGAGTCGTTGTCGACGTTGGGGACGGTGACGGTCTCCCCGGTGTCCTTGGCCACGACGACGTTCGCGCCACCGGGCGGGGCGGGCATCGGCGGGGCTGCCGGATCCACCGGTGCGGAGGGGGGGTAAGTGGGGTAGACGAGGTAGCCGATGTCGAATTCATGGACGTGCATCGATGCCGGGGAGCCATCCGCCAGTTGGGGACGGGCGTAACGGCTAAGCACGATGGCGAGGGCTTCCTCGGGGGTGGTCGGCGGCATGGGAGTGTCCTGCGCCATGAAGGTTTCTCTCCTATTCAGCGTGATTGCCGTACGGGCGGGCGCCCCGGGCGCGGAAGCCGGCCCGGGGACATGCCTGACGGCGCAAGTCAGGCCGCGCCTCAGTCGTCTTCCGTGAGGTTGCCGTCCTTGTCCCACGCCTGACTGCGCACCGGCATGCCCCGGAGGTCGAAGACGGTGTGCTCGGCGAGCTGACCGTTCGGGTGCCATTTGCGCCAGTCCCCCACGGCCAGGCCCCAACGCGTCTGACCTTCCTTCTTCTTCGTGCCGTCCGGATACCACCGGATGTGCGGTCCGGACGGGACGCCATCGACGTAAGAGATGAGAGCGATGATGCGGCCCTCGCGGTCCCGGGAGACGACCTCGCCCGTGACCAGCTCATCCCCGCAGTGCAAGCGGGAATCCTCGTCCCGGTGTGTGTCTTTGTGTTCGATACGCACGTTCATTCCATTACGGGAGGTATGTAATTGGCTTCGTCCCTGCGCCGGTAGTCGCCGATGGAGTACTGATGGCGACCAGCGTAGCTCGGGACACCCTGGAGAACACCGTTGCAGTTCGGACAGGCCGGTGCCGATTCGCCGACGGAGTGAATAATTTTGCCCTTATTCTTCCCCCTCTTCACGACGGCAGTTTCGATCCATCGTGGATCGAACCGAATTTCGTCCAACGCCATACGGCTCAGCGGCGGCGGCGTGGAATCTTCCCCGTGTTCCTTGCGCCAGTCTTCTTCATGCTTTCGCTGACGGGCCCACAACAGTTCGTTTACAGCCTTCACCTCGGCATGCCGCAAAGGATTGTCGAAGTATGCCTGACCAGTATAGACCATCTCCGAATTGGGGATTACTTTTCCATTTTCATCCCGCGCCGCCGAACCATCCGGAGCAATTTGGTTACCTATCAGGACGTGGCCCTCGGATGCCATGATCGGGTGCATCCAGGCGGCGATGCCCAGGTAATTCTCGCGCAGTAGCGGGTGCAGGTGCTTCAGCTTAATCACATCATCCGGATCACCATTGAGGCCCTCGGTGATCAGACCGGTGCGACGGTCGATCGCCAGGGCCGAACAGGGCCCGTCACCATCGACGAACATTTCCGCATGCCTGCGTGCCCGCTCCTCGGACATTTCCTGCACATACTCTCTGACGGTTTTTCCATCGATACTCGTGATCAAGCCGTTGTCGTCCAACTGCACCCGGTCGGTGTCGTTCAGGTCGAGCTGCTCGACAAACCCGCCGCGCCTCTTGTCCTCCACCTCCGAATCCAGGTCACTGGTATCAGGAGCATCACCGGGGTCGACCGGATCAGGGAACTCGGGCAGGTCGTCCACCCGCACGTCGCCGGCCGAGGGCACCTTGAACCGCACGGCCGGTTCCCGGTCCCCGTCCTGCTCGGCCTCGCTGACCTCATGCTGGGCGAGGTCGTGGTCGTCCGCAGACGGGTCCGGTTCGCCACCCGACGGTTCGGCCGGCGGCTCGTTCCCGTCCTGGTGACGCGTATCGGCCCCGGCGGGCTCGGACGGTCCTTGCGGGTGCGGGTCCTGCGAACGCGGGTCACTCGGACGCGAAGTCCGGGCCGGTGTGTCCTCGGCGGGTGTGACACCGTCCGACGTTTCCCCGACCGGCCTGCCGTATCTCAGCGGCTGAGGATCGTTGCGGAGGGCCTCGGCCAGGTGCTGAGAAATGTTTGTGCCGCGGTGCGCGGGCGGGCTTTCGCGGTTGCTCGGAAGAGGTCTGGACGTCCGATCCTCGGTGTGCGCGTCCCGAGGCTCGGCCGTACCGTGGTCGATTGACGACTCGGTCGACGACCCGGTCGGCTCACCGACAGTCTCGTCGACAGTTTTGTCGGCGGACGAGTCGTGGGAGTTGGTGTCGGTCGGCTCTGTAATGGAGTCCGGCTTGTTCTCGGACGTATCGGTGGAGGTGTCATCGGGCTTCTCCACAACGCGATCGGCGTGGAGCGGCTGACGATTCGCGTCGAGTGGGATGTAGAAGGCGTGTTCCGCTTTCGGAATGTGCAGCGGCTCCGTGCTGACCGCGCCGGACTGTGCGTCCACCCAAATGATCTGCCCGTGGTGATTGACCACGTTGAATGCGTGGCCTCCACGGCCGTTGGGCCAGTTGACCTGCACAATGGCGGCTGCGCCGTGGCCTGCTTGCTCAAGGTCGTACGCGATACGCGCCGCAGTATGCGGGTCATCGCCACGACCGGCATAAGAATGGGTGGCACCACTCCAGCGGATCTGGTTCTCGTTGGCGTTGTCCTCGGGCTTCCAGGCGAGCACGTTGCCGTGCTCGTCGGTGTCGAGCGTGCGCGGTGCGGAGACCTGGGGGTTGCCGTACCACGTCTCCAGGAAGGAGCGGGAGCAGTCGGCGCAGTTGTTGCCGCGCCCAGGCACGGTGTCACCGCCGTCGTTCTGAAGCTGGCCCCAGGAGTCGAAGGGGTTGGCGAAACGCTGCGGGGTACCGTCGGGGTTCCGCGGGTGCGCATCCTCCAGCCGTTGTTGATCAGCGGGGTCAGGTGCGCGGAGGCCGCCGTTCTCCTGATCGAGATCGGCCCGGATGGCATGCAGTGAGTTGGAGTCCGGGTCCGAGGGCTCGTGCTCGGGAGTGGGCTCGGTGTGTTCCTGGACAGGCGCCTGGTTTTGATGCGGTGCCTGTTCCTGGGTGGGTGATTGCTGCTGGGTGGGCGATTGTTCCTGGACAGGTGGGTGATCGCGGACAGGTGATTGCTCTTGGGGGGACGATTCCTGCCGCTTCGGGGGCTGCTGAGCCTCGATGCGCGGGGCTGGCTGCTGAGGCTGGGGTTGTGTTTGGTTCGGCTGCTGCTGGTAGAGCTGTGTTTGTTGCGGTAGTGGCTGGTACGGCTGCGTCTGGGGTGCCGGATGCTGGTGGGGCTGTTGTGTGAGCGGGCCCTGCTGCTGCGGCACTTGTTGGGGGCCCGGCTGATGCGGCTGATGCGCGTACGGAGCGGGGTGCTGCGGCTGCTGCTGGTAGGGGCCTGGTTGCTGGAAATTCGGGTTCTGGTGCGGCGGCTGCTGTACCGGTCCTGGCTGTACGTGAGGGCCGGGCTGCTGCTGCGGCTGCTGGTATGGCCCGGGCTGCTGGGCGTACGGCCCCGGCTGTACATAGGGGCCGGGCTGCTGCGGGTGCTGGGTGTATGGAGCGGGGTGCTGTGGCTGTTGGTGGGGGCCCGGCTGCTGGGTGTAGGGGGTGGACTGCTGCGGGTGAGGCTGCTGCTGATGGGGGGTGGGCTGGTGGGCATACGGGGGTTGTTGTGGAGTTACGGGTACTTGGGAGCGTGTGGGGTCGTACGGGTTGCGGTTGGCGTCGAGTGTGAGATGCCAGACACCTGTGGCGTTGGTGCCGAGCGGCTGGTGACTGACTTGTCCGGACTGGCTGTCCACCCAGATGACGCGGCCGTTGTGGTTGACGGCGTTGAAAACATGAGCACCACCGCCGCTGCCGTTGGGCCTCGTCGGCCAGGTGACGAGCACAGCGGCGACCGCGCCGTGACCAGCCTGGCGGAGTTCGTCGGCTATTCGGGCGTAACCCTCGTGTGCGTTGTTGCCGGAGGCACGGAAGGTGGTGCCGGCCCAGTTCTCGATGTTGCTGGTGCCGTCGCGTTCGCCGCTGTTCCGGTCGAAGTCGCCGTTGGCATCGCGGTCGTAGGTACGGGTGGCGGAGACCTGGGGATTGCCGTACCAGGACTCGATGAAGGAACGGGTGCAGTCGGCGCAGTTGTTGGAGCGGCCCAGAACTCCCATACCGCCGTCGTTCTGCAACTGGGCCCAGCGCTGGAACGGGTCGGGGAAACGTTGAAAGGTGCCGTCCGGGTTGCGCGGGAAGTGGTACAGCAACGCCTGTTGGTCGCGCGGCGCGGGCAGGTACAGGCCGTTGGGGTGGTGATTGAGGCTCGCCCTGACGTCGTTGAAGGACGGGCGTGGGGGCTGGGGAGCAGCCTGGGGCTGCTGGTGCTGCGGTGCTTGGGATTGAGGGGCCGGGTGTTGCTGGTGGTTCTGCTGAGGATGCGCCTGGTTGGCCTGGTGGTGCAGTGGCTGCTGCTGTTGCGGGTATGGCTGTTGTTGCGGGTGCGGCTGCTGGTGGGGGTGTGGCTGCTGGTGGTTGGGCGGTGTTTGCGGGTGAGGGATGTGCTGAGGGGTGGTGGGCTGGTGGCTCTGGAGGTTGGGCTGCTGGTAGGGGGATTGCTGCTGGTAGTGGGGGTGCTGCTGGTACGGGTTTTGCTGTTCCGGATGTTGCTGATGGTGGGGCTGGTTGAGCTGTTGTTGGAAAGGCTGAGGGGGCTGGTGGGGCCAGGGCTGGGCAGGGGTGACCGGGCGGGTTGTGTCCGGGTGTGACTGGGGCTGGTCAGGGCGGGGTGCGCCAAGGCGGGGCGATGGCTGGTCGTTCCGTACCGGCGGTGTGTGGCCCGTCTGAGCAGGACCGTCGAGGCGGGGGTTGTGCGGGGGTGCTTCGGGGCGTGGGTGCTGGGTCTGGTCGCTGACGATCTGCGAGCCGTCGGGGCGGCGGTTGTTGTGCGGTGGGTCGGCCGGAGCATCGGGGCGCCGTGGGCCGTCCAGACGCGGGTTGTACGGCGGGCGGTCGGGGCGCGGTTGTTGGGTGGCGTCCTGGACGGGGCGGCGGCCGTCGGGGCGACGGTTGGGCTGTGACGGGGGGTTCGCGTTTGACGGTGTGCTGCCGCGCGGTGGGGCGGCGTTCGACGGTGTGGGGCCCGCGTGGGGCGGCGGGGCGGCAGGCATGCCCATGGCCGGTCCCGCGTTTTGCGGGGTGTTCTGCGCCGGGCCGGGCGTCGGGCCCGCGTCCGGGGCGGGGGTGTGCGCGCTGGTGGGTGGCGGGGCGGTCGCGGTGGCCGCGGACTGGGTGGACAGTTCGGTGTCGTCCCCCGCGTGCGGCATGGGGTCGCCCGAGACCGGGTCCCGCTGTTGTACGGGCTGGTGGTGGGAGGGCGTGTGCTGGACGGGGGCGCCCTGGGGCGGCGTGCCGACGTGCGGCATGGCGGGACGGCCGCCACCGGTGCCGGTGGAGGCGTTGTCGCCGGGTGCGGAGCCGGAGCTGTCGTTGCTGGTGTTTGGGGGGTTGCCGGGCATGGGGCCCGGGGTGGAGGTGGAGGTGTCAGGCCGGGGATCGGGCGTGGAGCTGGGGGTCTCCTGTCGCGGGGCGGAATGGTCCGGGGCCGGGGTGGTGTCGGGCGCCGGAGCGGGCGCGGGCGCCGCGTCCGGGTGGGTGGGAGGCGGCGGGCCCGGAGCGGGCTGGGTGGAGACGTTGGCGGGGTTGTTCTCGGGGTTGGGACGAGCCGGGTCCGGGGTGTGGTCAGGCGTCGGCTGGGTGGAGACCGGCTCATGGCCGGGGCCCGGCGTGGGGTGGGTGCTGCTGGTCTCGGAAGCAGGGCGCGCGTGGTCCGGGGTGGTGTCCGAGGTTGGCCGGGTCCCGGCGGAATCGGGGTCCGTACGCCCGGGCTCCGGGGTGGTGCCCGGGTCCTGCCGGGTGGACGGCGTGTCGGAGGGGCGGTCTGCGCCGTAGGGGTTGTGGTCGTTGCCGCCCTGGAAGCCGGCGTCGAAGGGGGAGCGCTGGTCCGGGGGTGGCAGGGGCTGGGCGCGGGGGGTGTCGCGGTTGCCGTCCGGGCTCGGGGTGGAGTGGTCGGGGGCGGCGGAGGGCGTGTGGCCGGAGCCGGTGTCCGGACCGGCGTTCGCACTCGCACTCGCACTCGTGCCCGTGCCCGTGCCGGTTTCGCCTGTGCGGGGGGTGTGGGAGGAACTGCCGCTTCCGCCGGTACCTTCCCCCGTGCCCGCGTGCGAGGTGGAACCGGAACCGCTGCCGGACCCAGACCCAGCCCCGGAACCAGAGCCCGAGCCTGAGCCTGAGCCGGTTCCGCTGCCGCCGTTTCCGGAGCCGCCCGCATCGGATCCGCCGCCGGAGTGCGAGCCGCTGCCGCCATCCGTACCCGTACCGGAACCGCCCCCCGAACCCGAGCCCGCACCGGACCCGGAGCCCGACCCGTTCCCGGCCCCCGCACCGCTGCCGCCGTCGCCGCTGCCGGATCCGGAACCGCTGCCGGAGCCGCCCCCGTCACCGCCCCCGTCACCGTTCCCGCCGCCTGTCCCGCCACCACCGCCACCGTGGCCGGCGGCGGAGTCCAGGCCCTGGCGGGCACGGTGACCGGCGCGGTGGCCGGCGCCGTCGCGCAGGGATTCGCCGAGGGTCTCGCCGGTGTTCTTCAGGGCGTCCTTGCCCGCCTCGACACCCTTCTTGGTGGTGCGGCCCAGGTCATAGCCGTTCTGGGCGCCGAAGTTCTGGTTGACGGTCTGGGCGATCAGGTCGGAGGCCATGGCCTCCAGCGCGGAGATCACCGGTTCCTTGGCCGCCTCCATAATGGCGTCCAGCAGCTGCTTGGCGACCTCCTTGAGGATGCGCCGCACGATCTCACGGGTGGCCACCGTGCCCGCCGCCGCCCCGATCTCGGACAGGCCCAGGGTGAAGGGCGCCGCCGCCTGGGCCGCGATGATCTCCGCGGCCAGGATCGCCAGCTGCGTGATCACAGCGATCTTCATGCCGACGACCAGCGCCGCGGCCGCCTCCAGGGTGAAAGCGATGATCTCGGCGGCCTGGCGGGCATCGTCGAAGTAGCCGGAGCCGTCGGCGAACTTCTCCCACGTCTTGCTGAAGCCCTCGATGGCATCCCCGGCGTTGGCCGCCAGGACATTGCCCGCCGCGCTCGCGCCCCGGGCCTGATGACCGGCGACCTCACCGGCGAACTGACGCCAGACCTGGGCGCACTCGATCAGCTTGTCCTCGTCGGCATGCGGCCAGTTGAAGCCCAGCATGTCCAGGACCCACTCCAGCGGATCCGGCAGCATGAGAGACAAGACGCAACTCCCCCGTGTACATGCGTGAAATCGTTCAGTGGAAGGTGGCGGCCGGTGCGCGGCGCGGGTCGCTACCTGTCCGGGAAATCAGATGTCCGTCCGGCCCGGTGCCGGGGTGGAACCAACGGCACCCCTCGCCGCGGAGCCGGACTCATGGGTTCCGGTCACACGCCGGCCAGGATCAGGGCGTCTCCCGGCTCAGCAGCAGGCGGTAGAGCTCCACGGCGTCCTCCGGCGGGTGGTTCGGAAGGAACGTCACCTGGCCGTCGGCCTTGGCGATGACGGCGTTGCTGCCACCCGGGCAGGGCGGCGGCACGGTCGGATCGTCGTGGACCGGATAGCCGGGGTAGATGAGGTAGCCGATGTCGAATTCGTGGACGAAAAGGCCGACCGGGCCGCCGGGCGAGCCCTCAGGCGGAAACAGCGTACGGCCGATCTCCAGCGCGTGATCGGCATCGGTCGGCACCACCGCGGGAGGAGTGGCGGACGGCGGGGGCGGCGGAGCGTAGGGCGGCAGCGAGGGCGGCTGAGGGCCCGGGGCGCCCGCCGCGTTTCCGCCGGTGGTACCGGCCGCGTTCCCCTCCGTGCCGGCGTTTCCGTTGTTACGGGCGAAAGCCGCGTCATCCGGTATTCCACCCGTATTGCCGGATTCCGTCATGGAATGACCCTCTCGTTCTCATGCCTCACCTGTCTGCCGATCAACCTAACCGACGCGCCTGACGCCCTTTCGGTTTCCGTGGGCAACGCGGCTCCCGGCTTCTCGTCACTTCGGCGGCAGGTGTCGGCAGCGCGATTCACGTCCGGTGTCGGCAGCGTGATTCACGTACGGGGTTTCCCGTCCGCCCGGCCCCCCACCGCCCCCACCGGTCTCCCCCACCGATCACAGCCCCACGTCCGAGGCCCCGTCACGCGCCTCGGCCGGCCGCCCTGTCCGACGTCGGCCAGACGTACGGCAGCCCTGACGGAACGTCCGGAAAATAAGCCCGGTAATGCCCCGGATCTTTCGTCACCAACGCCGACTGATGGCTCCGATGGAATTCCGAGTCACCCAGCCAATTCG
Source organism: Streptomyces albofaciens JCM 4342 (assembly GCF_008634025.1). Lineage (NCBI taxonomy): Bacteria > Bacillati > Actinomycetota > Actinomycetes > Kitasatosporales > Streptomycetaceae > Streptomyces > Streptomyces albofaciens. The sequence goes on from NZ_PDCM01000002.1 coordinate 3,004,485, forward strand.
GCAGTTCTCCGGCATCCGACAGTTCGCTGTACGAACGTACGGAAGCCTGCGGGCGGTACGAGCCGAAATCCGTGGCCAGCGTCGTTGCGCACGTGTCCCGCCGCCCCGCTGCCGTCCACTCCCGGCACATTTCCAGGCCGTAGCGGACGAGTGCCTCCTCGTAGCCCTGCCACATGCGGACGGCCGGGTGGTGGCGCCAGCCGTAGCCGGGGACGGTGAGGCCGCGGAGGACCTGGAGGGTTTCCACCCGCTGTTTGCCCAGGCGGCGGGTGTCGAGGACGGCGGCGGAGGCTGCGAAGTCGGGGTAGGGGAGGAAGGTCTGCATGGGGTCAGGTGTATGTCCCTGTGACTGCCTTCCGTGGGATCGGCGGGGCCCGCTACATCATCCGGGCGAGGGCGTAGCGGGCCCCGTTCTTCCCAACGCCTACGGGAGCAGCTCGGAGATCGGCGTGTCCGGCCCCGCCACCGCCGCCCCCAGCACCCCCACCAATTCCTCCGCGATACGCACCACGGTCTCCTTCTCGAATACGTCCGTATTGAATTCCACAAACCCTTCCATTCCCTCCGGCGCCCCTTGCCCCGACCGCCGCTCCGTGAGCCCGAACGACAGGTCGAAATGGGAGACGCCGAGGTCCACCGGCTCGGTCCGGGCCGCGTGGCCGCCCAGGGTGAAGTGGCGTTCGGGGGCGTTGTCGAGGGTGAGGAGGGTTTGGAAGAGGGGGTGGCGGGCGGTGGAGCGGACGGGGTTGAGGGCCTCCACGAGTTGTTCGAAGGGGAGGTCCTGGTGGGACCAGGCGGCGAGGTCGGTGTCGCGGACGCGGCACAGCAGTTCGCGGAAGGTGGGGTCGCCGGAGGTGTCCGTGCGGAGCACGAGGGTGTTGACGAAGAAGCCGACGAGGTCGTCGAGGGCCTGGTCGGTGCGGCCGGCGATGGGGCTGCCGAGGGGGATGTCCGTGCCGGCGCCCAGGTGGGTCAGGAGGGCCGCCAGGCCCGCTTGGACGACCATGTAGAGGCTGGTGCCGGTGTCGCCGGCCAGGGCTTGGAGGCCCTGGTGGAGGTCGGCGGGGAGGTGGAGGGGGAACATGTCGCCGCGGTAGGTGGTGACCTCCGGGCGGGGATGGTCGAGAGGCAACCGGATCTCGGCGGGAAGGTCTGCCAACTCCCGCCGCCAGAACACCAGCTGGCGGCTGTACGTGCTGTCCGGGTCGGCCGGGTCGCCGAGGAATCGCTGTTGCCAGAGGGTGTAGTCGGCGTACTGGACGGGGAGCGGCGTCCACTGGGGTTCCTCGCCCGCGCTGCGGGCGTCGTAGGCCGCGGCGAGGTCGCGGGACAAGGGCGCCATGGACCAGCCGTCGCCTGCGATGTGGTGCAGGAGGAGGAGCAGGACGTGGTCGGTCGGGCCGGTGGTGAACAGGGTCGCGCGGAGCGGGTGTTCGGCGGTGATGTCGAAGGGGTGGCGAGCGGCCTTCTGCAGGGCCGGGGCGAGATCGCCGGGGGTCACCTCCACCACGGTGAGGAGGTCGCGGCCGGAGTCGGGCGGGAGGATGATCTGCTGCGCGGCGCGGGCCCGGCGCGGGAAGACGGTGCGCAGGCTCTCGTGGCGGGCCACGAGGTCACCGATGGCCGACCGTAGGGCCTCGGGGTCGAGTGCGCCGGAGAAGCGCAGGGCCAGGGGGATGTTGTAGGTGGGGCTGGGGCCTTCCAGGCGGTGCAGGAACCAGAGGCGGCGTTGGGCGTAGGAGAGGGGGATGCCGGTCTCGGGGCGTGCGGCGGGTTTCACCGGGGGGCGGGCCTCGGCCGTGGCGCTGTCGATGCGCCGGGCCAGGGCCGCGACGGTGGGGGCCTCGAAGAGGGCGCCGATGGGGAGTTCCACGTTCAGGGCCGTACGGATGCGGCTGATCAGGCGGGTCGCCATCAGGGAGTGGCCGCCGAGGACGAAGAAGCTGTCGTCGATGCCGACGCGGGGCACGCGCAGCACGTCGGCGTACAGCGCGCAGAGAATCTCTTCCTTCGGTGAGCGGGGGCCGCGTCCGCCGAGTTCGGAGCGCGGGTCGGGGGCGGGCAGCGCGGCGCGGTCCACCTTGCCGTTCGGGGTGAGCGGCAGGGCGTCGAGCGCCACCAGGGCGGACGGGACCATGTAGGCGGGCAGCCGGTCGCGCAGGTGGCGGCGCAGGGCCGTGGAGTCGAAGGCTTCCTTGGCCACGGGGACGAGGTGGGCGACCAGGCGGGTGTCGCCGGGGGCGATCTCGCGCAGGTTGACGGTGGCCTGGGCGACCGCGGGGTGGGCGTCCAGGGCGGTCTCGATCTCGCCGAGTTCGATGCGGAAGCCGCGCATCTTGACCTGGGAGTCGGCGCGGCCGATGTAGTCGAGCTGTCCGTCGGCGGTCCAGCGGACCAGGTCGCCGGTGCGGTACATGCGGGCGCCGGGTGCGCCGAAGGGGTCGGGGACGAAGCGTTCCGCGGTCAGCGCCGGGCGGTTCAGGTAGCCGCGGGCGAGGCCCGCGCCGCCCACGTACAGTTCGCCGGTCACCGACGGGGCGACGGGGCGCAGGGCGCTGTCGAGGACGTAGGCGCGCGTGTTGTCCATGGGGCGGCCGATGGGGACCGTGCCGGTGAGGCGCCGCGGTGCCTGGAGGGCGTGGTACGTCGCCGCCATGGTGACCTCGGTGGGCCCGTACACATTGAAGACGCGGGTGTCCGGGCAGGCGTTGAGGATCTTCTGTACGGCGGACGGGGAGGCCGCTTCGCCGCCCGTCCAGACCTGGCGGACGCCGGAGAGGGCGTCCGGGCACTCCTCGGCGATCAGGTTGAACAGGGCCGTGGTCAGCAGGACCGCGGTGATGGCGTGGTCGGTGAGGAGGCGGCGGTAGTCGTCGGGGGTGAGGTCGCCGGGCGGGGCCATGACCAGGTGGCCGCCGTTGAGCAGGGGGACCCACAGGTCGAAGGTGGAGGCGTCGAACGCGGTGGAGGCGTGGCCGAGCACGGCGTGCCGGGCGCCGTCCGGCGCGCCCTCGCCCCAGCAGTGGTCGGCGGCCAGGCCCACCACGTCGCCCTGGGTGACGGCGATGCCCTTGGGCGCGCCGGTCGATCCGGAGGTGTACATGACGTACGCGACGGTGTCGGCGTGGGCGGTGGGCGCGGGGAGGTCCGTGGCGGGGAGGTCCGCCACCGTCCCGGCGCAGGCGTCCACGTTCAGGGCCGGTACACCGGGGAGGTAGGCGGCGGTCGGCAGGTCGCGCTGGGTGAGGACGAGGACGGCCTCGGTCTCGGCCGCGATCAGCCGCATGCGCGCGGCCGGGTAGCGCCGGTCGAGCGGTACGTACACGCCGCCCGCCTTGAGGACGGCGAGGATCGCCACGACCAGGTCGGCGGAACGGTCCAGGAGGACGGCGACGCGGCTCTCGCCACCGACTCCGTACGCGCTGGTCAGGTGCCTGGCCAGGCGGTTGGCGCGGGCGTTCAGCTCGGCGTAGGTGAGGGTGGTGCCGTCGAAGGTCACGGCGGGGGCGTCGGGGCGGGCGGCCGCGGTGTCCTCGAACGCCTCGGCGAGGGAGGTGCGCGGGACGGGCCGGTCGGTGGCGTTGACCTCGCCGAGCAGCAGGGCGCGCTCGTCGGCGGTCAGCACGTCGAGGTGGGCGAGCGGCTGGTCGGGGTCGGCGGTCACCGCGTCGAGCAGCGCGACCAGCCGGGCGGCCAGCGCCTGGACCGTGCCGCGGTCGAAGAGGTCGGTGCTGTATTCGATCGCGCCGTCCATGCCGGGCCGTTCGCCGTGCGCGCCGCGCCGTTCGGTCAGGAAGACCGACAGGTCGAAGCGGGACGCGTCGACGTGCACGGGTTCGGTGCGGGCGGTGTGGCCGCCGAGGGTGAACTCGCCCTCCGGCGCGTTGTCGAGCGTGAGCATGGTCTGGAAGAGGGAGTTGCGGGCCGCGGAGCGGACCGGGTTCAGGGCCTCGACGAGCTGCTCGAAGGGGAGGTCCTGGTGGGCCCAGCCGGTGAGGGCGGTGTCCCGTACGCGCTGGAGGAGTTCGCGGAAGGTGGGGTCGCCGGAGGTGTCGGTGCGCAGCACCAGGGTGTTGACGAAGAAGCCGATGTGGTCGTCCAGCGCCTGGTCGGTACGGCCCGCGACGGGGCTGCCGAGCGGGATGTCCGTACCGGCGCCGAGCCGGGTGAACAGGGTGGCCAGGCCTGCCTGGAGGACCATGTAGAGGCTGGTGCCGGTCTCGCCCGCGAGGGCGTGCAGGCGTTGGTGCAGGTCCGCGGGGATCTCCCAGGTGATGGAGTCGCCGCGGAAGGAGGCGCGCTGCGGGCGCGGGCGGTCGAAGGGCAGGGCGATCTCCTCGGGGAGGTCGCGCAGCTGCTCGCGCCAGTACGCGATCTGGCGGCCGTAGACGCTGTCCGGGTCGTCGGGGTCGCCGAGGAACTGCCGCTGCCAGAGGGTGTAGTCGGCGTACTGGACGGGCAGCGGCGTCCACCGCGGTGCCCGGCCCGCGCGGCGCGCGTCGTAGGCCGTCGCGACGTCGCGCGACAGCGGGGCCATCGACCAGCCGTCACCGGCGATGTGGTGCAGGAGGAGGAGCAGGACGGTCTCCTCCCGGCCCTGCTCCCGCTGGTTCCCCGGGCCGACGCGGAACAGCTTCACGTACAGCGGCAGGTCGGTGGTCAGGTCGAAGCGGTGCCGCGCGGCCTGCTTCAGGAGGTCGCGGAAGGCCGCGGGGTCGTCGGGCACATCGTCGGTGACGTCGAGGATGTCGAAGGCGTCCGGGTCCGTGGCGGGGTCGAGGACGACCTGCTGCGGGGTGCCGCCGGTCTCGCGGAAGACCGTGCGCAGGCTCTCGTGGCGGGCGAGCAGGTCGCCGAGGGCCGCGCGCAGCGCCTGCGCGTCGACCGGGCCCGCGATGCGCAGCATGAGCGGGATGTTGTACGTGGGGCTGGGGCCTTCCAGGCGGTACTGGAACCACAGGCGGCGCTGGGCGTACGAGAGCGGCAGGACCTCGGGGCGCGGCATGGGCCGCAGGGCGCTGCGGGTCCGGGCGGTGGACAGGCCGAGGCGTTCCACCAGGGCTTCCACGGTGGGCGCCTCGAAGAGGGCGGCGATGGGCAGTTCCACGCCCAGTACGGCGCGGATGCGGCTGACCAGGCGGGTGGCGAGCAGGGAGTGGCCGCCGAGGGCGAAGAAGCTGTCGTCGATGCCGACGCGCGTGACGCCCAGGAGGTCGGCGTACAGCTCGCACAGGATCTCCTCCTGCGGCGAGCGCGGGGCCCGGCCGCCCGCTTCCCCGGCGGTACGGGACGGGTCGGGGGCGGGCAGGGCCTTGCGGTCCACCTTGCCGTTCGGGGTCAGCGGCAGCGCGTCGAGCACCGTGATCACGGACGGCACCAGGTGTTCCGGCAGCCGGCCGAGGAGGTCGCGGCGCAGGTCGGCGGCGAGGGTCTGCCGGGCGGCGTCGGCCGTGGGCACGACGTAGCCGGTCAGGCGCAGGTCGCCGGTGCGGTCGGCGCGCGCCGCCACGGCGGCCCGGCGCACCGCCGGGTGCTCGGCGAGCGCCTGCTCGACCTCGCCCGGCTCGATGCGGTGGCCGCGTACCTTGACCTGGTCGTCGGCCCGGCCGACGAACTCCGGTTCGCCGTCGGCGCGGTGGCGTACGAGGTCGCCCGTACGGTACATGCGCGCGCCCGCCGGGCCGAACGGGCAGGCCACGAAGCGTTCCGCGGTCAGCCCGGACCGCCCCAGGTAGCCGCGGGCCAGACCGGAGCCCGCGAGGTACAGCTCGCCCACGGCGCCGTCCGGCACCGGGCGCAGCAGCGCGTCGAGCACGAACAGCCGGACGTCGCCGACCGGCGCGCCGAGCGCGGGCACCACGCGTCCGCTCAGCGGCTCGCCGACGGTGGCGCACACGGTGGCCTCGGTCGGCCCGTACGCGTTGACCATGCGCCGCCCCGCCGACCACCGTTCCACCAGGTCGGCCGGGCAGGCCTCGCCCGCCACGACCAGCGACGCCAGGCCGGGCAGCGTCGCCTGCGGCGGCAGCGCGGCGAGGACCGACGGCGGCAGGGTGGCGTGGGTGACCCGCTGCTCGGCGAGCAGTTCCTCCAGTCCCGCGCCGGGCAGCAGCCGCTCCCCCGGCGCCATGACCAGGGCGGCGCCGGACAGCCATGTCACGCACATCTCGGAGACCGACGCGTCGAAGCTCGGCGAGGCGAATTGCAGGACGCGGCTCCGCCCCGTCACCGCGAACCGCTCCGCCTGCGAGGCCGCCAGCGCGGCGAGGCCCGTGTGCGTCACGACGACGCCCTTGGGCGTGCCGGTCGAGCCGGACGTGTGGATCACGTACGCCGGGTGCGCCGGGCACAGACCGGTTTCCGGTGCGGTGTCCGGGTGCGCGGACAGGTCCTGGCGTACGGCTTCCTCGTCCAGGACGAGGACGGGCGCGGCGTCGGCGAGGACGAAGGCGCGGCGCGCTTCCGGGTACTCCGGGTCCACCGGCACGTACGCGCCGCCCGCCTTGAGCACGGCCAGCAGCGCCACCGCCAAGTCGGCCGACCGGGGCAGCACCACGGCCACCCGCGCCTCCGGCCCCACCCCCTCCCCGATCAGCCAGTGCGCCAGCCGGTTCGCCCGCGCGTCCAACTCCCCGTACGACAGCGCCACGTCCTCGAAGACCAGCGCCGTCGCCTCCGGCGTACGCGCCACCTGCTCCGCAAACAGTTCGGGCAGCGTGCCGTGCCGTACGGCGGGCGCGGCGGCCGACGCGTCCCGGCGCAGCCGCTCGCGCTCCCCGGCCGTCAGGATGTCGAGGTGGGCGAGGGGCACGTCCGGGGTGGCGGCCGCCGTTTCCAGGACGCGGACCAGCTGGGCGGCGAGCGTCTCGGCCGTGCCGCGGTCGAAGAGGTCGGTGCTGTACTCCACGAAGCCGTCCAGGCCGCGGGGCTCGCCCTGCGGGCCCTGGCGCTCCCAGAGGCTGAAGAAGAGGTCGTACTTGGCGGTGCCGGTGCTGATCAGCTCGGAGCGGGTGCGCACGCCGAGCCGGCCGAAGCCGCCCTCCGGGGCGTTCTGCACCGCGGCGACCACCTGGAACAGGGGCTGCCGGCCCGCGGAGCGCACCGGGTTCAGGGCCTCGACCAGTTGCTCGAAGGGCAGGTCCTGGTGGGACCAGGCGGCCAGGTCGGTGTCGCGGACGCGGCGCAGCAGCTCACGGAAGGTGGGGTCGCCGGAGGTGTCGGTACGCAGCACGAGGGTGTTGACGAAGAAGCCGACGAGGTCGTCGAGGGCTGGGTCGGTGCGGCCCGCGACGGGGCTGCCGAGCGGGATGTCCGTACCGGCGCCGAGGCGGGTCAGCAGGGCCGCCAGCCCGGCCTGGACGATCATGAACAGGCTGGTGCCGGTGTCGCGTGCCAGTGCGTGCAGGTCCGCGTGCAGGGCGGCGGGCAGTTCCAGGGCGAGGGCGTCGCCCCGGTACGTCGCGCGCCGCGGGCGCGGGCGGTCGTACGGGAGGGCGATCTCCTCGGGCAGAGCCTTCAGCTGCTCGGTCCAGTAGGCCAGTTGCCGGCTCTGCACACTGTCCGGGTCCTGCGGGTCGCCGAGGACATCGCGCTGCCAGAGGGTGTAGTCGGCGTACTGCACCGGCAGCGGCGACCACCGAGGTGCCGCGCCCTTGCGCCGCGCGTCGTACGCCTCGGCCAGATCGCGCGAGAGCGGGGCCGCCGACCAGCCGTCCCCCGCGATGTGGTGGAGCAGGAGCAGCAGGATGTGCTCGCTTGGTTTCACGTGGAACAGCGTTGCGCGCAGCGGAAGTTCGGTGGCGATGTCGAAGGCGTGGCGGGTGGCTTCGTGGAGCAGCCGCCGTACGTCGTCGGGGCCGGTCCGTACGACGGAGAACACAGGCGGCAGATCGCCGGGTTCGCGGACGACCTGGTGCGGAGTGCCGCCCGCCGTCTCGCGGAAGACCGTGCGCAGGCTCTCGTGCCGGGCGAGCAGGTCGCCGACGGCCGCCCGCAGCGCGTCGTGGTCCAGCTCGCCGGACAGGTGCAGTGCGAGCGGGACGTTGTACGTGGCGCTCGGACCCTCCAGCCGGTGCAGGAACCACAGGCGGCGCTGGGCGTACGAGAGGGGGAGCGGGTCCGGGCGCGGGACCGGGCGCAGCGCCGGGCGGTCCCCGGCGGCCGCGGCGTCGATGTGCTCGGCGAGCCGGGCGACCGTGGGGGCCTCGAACACGGCGGTGATCGGCAGATCCACGCCCAGGGCGGTGCGGATGCGGCCGATCAGGCGGGTGGCGAGCAGGGAGTGGCCGCCCAGGGCGAAGAAGCTGTCGTCGATGCCGACCTGGGGCAGGCCGAGGACGTCGGCGTACAGCTCGCACAGCACGCCCTCGCGCGGGGTGCGCGGCGCCCGGCCGCCGGTCCCGCCGTCCGTGCGGGACGGCTCGGGCGCGGGCAGCGCGGCGCGGTCCACCTTGCCGTTCGGCGTCAGGGGGAGGGCGTCGAGCGCGACGATCGCGGAGGGTACGAGGTAGGCGGGCAGCCGGTCCCGCAGGTGGCGTTGGAGGTCGGTGACCAGGGCCGCGGTGGTCAGGGCGGCGCCGGGGTCGGTGGTGTGGTCCGCGAGGGGGCCGGTGAGGTCGCCGGACGGGCGGCAGAGGCCGACGGGGGCCGCCGAGGCCAGGTCCGCCTCCGGCGCGAAGAGGACGTCGTACTGTCCTTCCGTGCCGTCGGGCGACCAGGTGACGGCCGTCCACAGGCCGAGGCGGGCGCCCAGTTCGGTGATCAGCTCGGGTTCGGCCCCCGAGGTGGCGCCGGCCGCGCCGAGCCGGGCCCGCGCCTCGTCCACCGGCAGGCCCGCCGTGACGGCGGCCGAGGCCGCCGCCTCGCCCGCCAGCCGCGGGTTGGGCACGCCGGTCAGCCGCAGCCGCTGCCCGGCCCTCTCCCGCAGGGTAGCCTCCAGACCAACCGTGTCGCGTACGTCCTTGCCCCAGGCCAGGCACGGCACATCGGCGAACGAGACCGTACGGGCGGGCCGCTTGTGCAGGACGGCGTCGTAGCGGTGGCGGGTCAGCTCGTTGTGGTGGCGGGTGCCCTTGAGCCGGAGGTCGGCGCCCGTGAGGTCCGGCAGCTCGGCGGGCAGGGCCGCGAAGAAGTCCGGGTCGACGAGGAGTTCCTTCTCCAGCCGGACGCCCTGGTCGATCACCGCGGCGAGCGCGCCCGCATCGGTGCCGGCCCCGGCGCGGGTCAGCTCGACGGCCGTACGGAAGAGGCGCAGCAGGCGCCGGTTGCGGAGGTCGCCGACGAAGATCCGGCCGCCGGGGGCGAGCAGGTCCGCGGCGCGGCGCAGGACGCGCAGGAAGTAGGCGGCGTTGGGGAAGTACTGGGTGACCGAGTTGATCACGATGGTGTCGAAGTGGCCGGCGGGCAGGCCCGTCGTGTCGTCGGCGGGGCGGCAGCTCAGCTCGACCTTGCCGGCCAGGTCCGGTACGGCGGCGACCTGGCGGCGCAGCCGCTCGACGGCGGGCGCGGAAAAGTCCGCGCCCCAGTACGCCTCGCAGGCGGGCGCCACCTTGGAGAGCAGCAGGCCGCTGCCGACGCCCATCTCCAGGACGCGGCGCGGCTTGAGCGCGAGGATGCGCCGGACGGTCTCGTCGCGCCAGTCGCGCATCTCGTCGACGGGGATCGGGGTGCCGTCGTAGCTGCTGTTCCAGCCGCTGAAGTCCTCGCCGAACGGCGGCTCGTCGTCCTGCGGCTTGGCCTCGTCGGCGTACACGAGGTCGTGCATCCGCTGCCATTCGCCGACCTGGTGCGCGTCGGCCCCGGTGACGTCCGGTGCGGGGCCGTCGGCCGGTACGACGTAGCCGATCAGGCGTACGTCGCCGGGCCGGTCCTCGTGGGCGGCGACCACGGCCTGCCCGACCCCGGGATGGGCGGCGAGCGCCTGCTCGACCTCGCCCGGCTCGACGCGGTGGCCGCGTACCTTGACCTGGTCGTCGGCCCGGCCGACGAACTCCGGTTCGCCGTCGGCGCGGTGGCGTACGAGGTCGCCCGTACGGTACATGCGCGCGCCCGCCGGCCCGAACGGGCAGGCCACGAAGCGTTCCGCGGTCAGCCCGGACCGCCCCAGGTAGCCGCGGGCCAGACCGGAGCCGGTGACGTACAGCTCACCGGTGCCGCCCGCCGGGACCGGGCGCAGTGCCGCGTCGAGCACATGCAGGCGCACGCCGGCGATGGGCGTGCCGAGCGCGGGCACCACCCGGCCGGACAGCGGCTCGCTCACCGACGCGCACACCGTGGTCTCCGTCGGCCCGTACGCGTTGACCATGCGCCGCCCGGCCGACCAGCGCCCGGCCACGTCCGGCGGACAGGCCTCGCCCGCCACCACCAGCGAGGTGATCTCCGGCAGGGCGGTCTCCGCGGGCAGGGCCGCGAGGACGGACGGCGGCAGGGTGGCGTGGGTCACGCGCTGCTCGGCGACCAGTTCCGCCAGGCCCGCGCCGGGCAGCAGGCGCGCGGCGGGCGCCATGACCAGGGCGGCGCCCGACAGCCAGGCGACGCAGAACTCCGCGACCGACGCGTCGAAGCTCGGCGAGGCGAACTGCAGGACGCGGCTCTGCCCCGTCACCGCGAACCGCTCCGCCTGCGAGGCCGCCAGTCCGCCGAGGCCCGCGTGCGGGACGACGACGCCCTTCGGTACGCCCGTCGAGCCGGACGTGTAGATGACGTAGGCGGCGTGGGCCGGGGTGAGGCGCACCCCGGGACCGGTCGCGGGGTACGCGGAGAAGTCGCGGCGCAGGGCCGCCTCGTCGAGGACCAGCGCGGGGGCCGCGTCGGCGAGGACGAACGCGCGGCGCGCTTCCGGGTACTCCGGGTCCACCGGTACGTACGCGCCGCCCGCCTTGAGCACGGCCAGCAGCGCCACCGCCAAGTCGGCCGACCGGGGCAGCACCACGGCCACCCGCGCCTCCGGCCCCACCCCCTCCCCCACCAGCCAGTGCGCCAGCCGGTTCGCCCGCGCGTCCAACTCCCCGTACGACAGCGCCACGTCCTCGAAGACCAGCGCCGTCGCCTCCGGCGTACGCGCCACCTGCCGGGCGAAGAGTTCCGGGAAGGGCATGGCGGAAACCCCCGCGTGCGTCCTGTCGTTCACTGGTCCTCCACTCGTCGGCCGGCGCCTGGAGCGGGCCGTTCAAAAGGGTCGAAAGCGGGAATGGGGCTGCCTTGCCCGGCCGGCGGGCGCTCTGCGAAGGTGATCGCCATGGGGGCGAGCGGACAGCCGTGGGCGATGGTGGCGGGCACGGACGAGGTGCTGGAGCTGGTTCCGGCGTACGACCGGCTGCTCACCGAAGTCGAGCGGCGGCGTGCCGACGCGATGCTGAAAGCACGCGCCCGGGCCGACTTCGTCGCCGCCCACGTGCTGGTGCGGCTGTGCGCGGCCCGGCTGCTGGACCGGCCCGCCGACGTCCGGGCACTGAAGCAGCTCGTACTGGAACAGCGCTGCCCCGGCTGCGGCTCCGCCGAGCACGGCCGTCCGGCGCTGGCCGGGCTGCCGCAGGTTTCCGTGAGCCTGTCGCACACCACGGGCGTGGTGGCCGCGGCGGCGGGCCACGAACCGGTCGGTGTCGACGTGGAGCGGCGCGGGCTGCCGGACGGCATACGGGGTGCCGCGGGCCGGGTGCTGAGCACGGCCGAGCGGACGGCGATGCGTGAACACGCCGACCCGGACGCGTACTTCCTGCGCCAGTGGGTGCGCAAGGAATGCTTCATCAAGCTCGGCAGGGCGACGCTCGGCGGGCTGGCCGCCGTCGACCTCTCGGGCCTGCCGGTCGGGCCGGACGGCGCCGGTGCGGACGACGTCTCGAACGGCCTGTCCCGCCACGGCGACCTGTACGTGCTCGACCACACGGACACGCGCCGGGACGCGGTCGCCGCCGTGGTGAGCACGGGCCGTCCGCGCATCGGCGCGCCACGCCCGCTCGCCGCTCCGGAGCCACCCGCAGTCCCCCAGGGCCCGGCCACCTGACCGCCGCCCCTCACGCCAGCAGCTCGGCGAGCCGCGCGCGGTTGAGCTTGCCGTTGTCGTTGTGCGGCAGTTCGTCCAGGCGCCGGATGCGGCGCGGCACCATGTGCAGCGGGATGTGCTGCCGCAGCCAGTGGCCGAACTCGTGCGCGCGCATCTCCTTGCCCAGGTAGGCGGCGAGCAGCCGTACCTCGTCCTTGACGGTGACGGCCACCACGGCGGCCTCGGTCACCTCCGGGTGGCGCCGCATCGCGGCCTCGACCTCGCCCAGCTCCACCCGGTGCCCCATGATCTTGACCTGGCTGTCCAGCCGCCCGCGGTGCACCAGCCGGCCGTCCTCCCGGCGGACCCGGTCGCCGGTGCGGTACCAGTGGGCGCGGGTGAGCGGGCCGGTGCCGTCGTACGGGACGGCGGGCGCGCCCGGTTCGTGGCGCACGAAGCGTCCGGCGTTGTCGGCCGGGTCCAGGTAGCCGTCGAAGCGCTGGGCGCCGCGCACGCACAGTTCCCCGTCGTCGCACGGGCGCCCCTCCTCGTCCAGGAGGACCGCTTCCATGTGCGGGTACGGCTGCCCGATGGGGACCGTGCCGTTGGAGCTGCCCGCCGTGCCGGCGGCGTCGGTGAGGTCGTGGTCGGTGAGGTCGTGGTCGGTGCAGGTGATGGTCAGCTCGGTCGGGCCGTACAGGTTGTGGATACGGGTGCCGGGCGCGACCTGCTGCCACAGCGCGGTCAGCTGCGCGGTGACCGGCTCGGCGCTGAAGCAGCTGTGGCGGAGCGTGGTGACCTGCCCCAGCGGCAGGTTTCCGTAGCGCTGGGCGGTGGTGACCAGGGACGGTACGGAGAACCAGTGGGTGAGCCGGCGGCGTACCACGTAGTCCACGGGCCGGTACAGCTCGTCCTGGTCCGGCACGACGACGGTGGCGCCGGAGCCCCAGGCCACGAACAGGTCGTAGACGGACGGGTCGAAGGTCAGGCCGAAGGTCTGGGACATCCGGCAGCCGGGGCCCGCCTCGTGGCGGGCGATGTTGTACGCGATGTACGGGGAGACGTTGCGGTGGCGGATCGGCACGCCCTTCGGGCGGCCCGTCGAGCCGGAGGTGAACAGCAGGTACGCCTCCGCCTCCGGGTCGGCCGGGGCCGCGGGCAGGGCGCCCTCCGGCGGCTGCGGGAGGCCGTCGCCGTCCGCCGGTACGACGGTCACCGCGGGCCGGAAGCCGTCGGGCAGGCCGGCGAACGTGGCGCGGTGCTCCTCGCCGACGAGGATCGCGCCGACCCCGGCGCGGCGGGCGATGTCGAGGTTGCGGGGCAGCGGGTGGTCGGCGTGGAGGGGGACGGCGGAGGCGCCGAGGCGCTGGACGGCCAGGTACGCCACGTAGGCGGCCACCGTGCGGGAGGCGACCAGCGCGATTCTGGCGGGCGGGCGCGCGGGGCCCATGGCGCCCTCGGCGGGCAGCTCGTCGAGGATGCGGGCCGCCAGGGCCTCCGCCCTGCGGTGCAGTTCGCCGTAGCTCAGGACCCGGTCGCCCAGTTCGAGGGCCGGGGCGCCGGGCCACCGGCGGGCGGAGTCGGCGAACCACTGGTGGAGGGTGCGGTCTTCCAAGGCGGGCTCCTGGCGTACGGGGTCCACGGGGAACGGGGCGGGAGTCGGGGCGGGGGCGCTGACTGCGGTGGGCGGGCGGTTCACGGAGCGGCCTCCGCCGGTGCCTCCGGGGCCCCGGCACGCTGTTCCTGCGCCGCCCCCATCCGTACGACCGGCCGCGCGACCAGCACGAACAGCAGCAGTACACCGGCTCCGGCGGCCACGTACGGGATGTTGACCTCGACCAGCTTGGCGACCGCGCCGCCGGCCAGCGCGCCCAGCGGGATGGTGCCGGTGCCCACCAGGCGGTAGACGCCGTTGAGGCGGCCCAGCTGGTCGGGCGGGGTGGTGGCCTGGCGGAAGGAGACGGTCAGCGCCTGGTAGACGGCGGCGCCGAGCGTCATGAGGGCGAAGCCGGCGGCCGCGACGAGCGCGTGCCGCACCAGGCCGGTGAGCAGCATGGCGACGCCCATCAGGACCATGCCGCCGAGCGCGGCCGGGAAGAGCCCGAAGCGGCCGGCCAGCCGCGAGTTGAGCAGTCCGCCCACGATGCCGCCGAGCGCGCCGACCGCCAGGAACACGCCGAACGCCGCTTCCGGGAGGCCGAGCCAACGCACCACGTAGAGGACTTCGAGGGTGCCGGTGACACCCATGAAGAAGTTCAGCGCGCCGAGCATGCCCGCGAGGGTGGCCAGCAGCCGGTCGGTGCGGAGCAGGCGTACACCGTCCAGGATCATGGTGCGCCAGCGCGGCGCGTCGCCCGGCCCCGTGGTCCGGCCGACGGGCGCGGGAAAGCGCGGCAGGGTGACCAGCAGGACCACCCCGAGCAGGAACGACACCCCGTCGATCAGGAACGGCAGGCCCGCGCCGGCGACGAAGGCGAGGCTGCCGAGCGGCTGCCCGGCCGAGTCGCGGAAGATCAGCTGCGCCACGTGGAGGCGCCCGTTGGCGGCGGCGAGCCGGTCCGTGGTCACCACCATCGGCAGGTACGACTGGGACGCGACGACGTGCACCGTCTCGCCCAGCCCGAGCACCGCCGCCACCGCGCAGACCACCGGCAGGCTCACCACGCCCGTGACCACGGTCAGCGTGAGGACCAGGACGGCGGCGGCCCGCAGCAGGTCGATGCCGATCAGCAGGGAACGCCGGTCGGCCAGGTCCGCCCAGACCCCGGCCAGCGGCGACAGCAGCAGCGGCAGCCAGTTGGCGACCGTGACCAGGGAGATCAGCAGCGGGTCGGTGGTCAGGGAGAGGGCGAGCAGCGGCAGGGCGGTGAGCCGTACGCCGTCGCCGAGCGCGGAGACCGCGGTGGACGCCCACAGCCGCCCGAAGGGCGTGAAGCGGCCGCGGGGGACGTGCGCGCCCGGCCCCTCCGTCATTCCCACGGTTTTTCCGTGCCGTCGCCGGACCACAGGTCCGGGCCCGTCGCGGTGAGGGTGGTGGGCGCGGCCTGGCGCTGCGGCACCAGGTGCAGGCGCTGGAGGTCCGCCGGGGCGTCCGCGGCCGGCTCGCGGCCGTCCTGGCAGGCGCAGGGCTTGGAGTCGAAGCCCGCGAAGCGGTAGGCGACCTCCATGATCCGGTTGCGCTCGGTGCGCCGGAAGTCGGCCTCCAGGTGCACACCGGCCCGGGTGGCCTGGTCGGCGATCCAGCGCAGGACGTGCGTACCGATGCCGAAGTTGACCACGCGGCAGGAGGTGGCGAGCAGCTTCAGGCGCCAGCTGGCCGGCTGCCGCTCCAGCAGCGCCACGCCGACCGCGCCGTGCGAGCCGAAGCGGTCCTCGACGGTGGTGACCAGCACCTCGTGGTCCGGGTCGGTCAGCAGGGCGCGCAGGTCGGCGTCGGAGTAGTGCACGCCGGTGGCGTTCATCTGGCTGGTGCGCAGGGTCAGTTCCTCGACGCGCGCGAGGTCGTCCGCGTCGGCGCGGGCGATGCGCATCCGCATGTCCAGGGAGCGCAGGAAGTCCTCGTCCGGCCCGTTGAACTCGCTCTGGGCCGCCTCGCGCCGGAACTTCTCCTGGTACATGGCCCGGCGGCGGCGCGCGTCGCCGGTGACGGTGGGCGTGAAGTCGGCGAGGTCCGGCAGGCCGGCCGCCTCCGCCGCGTCGTAGCAGCGCACGTCCGGCAAGTGGTAGGCGACCTCGGCGCGCTCGGTGTGCTGGTCGTCGATGAACGCGATGGTGTGCTGCGCGAAGTTCAGCTGTTCGGCGACGGCGCGGACGGCGTCCGACTTGCGGCCCCAGCCGATGTGCGGCAGGACGAAGTACTCGGCGACGCCCAGCGCCTCCAGCCGTGCCCAGGCGTCGTCGTACTCGTTGCGGCTGGCGACCGACTGGAGGATGCCGCGCTCGTCGAGGGCGCGCAGCGTCTTCAGGACGCCGGGGCGCAGCCGAAGCTCGTCGTTCTCCAGCAGGGTGCCCTGCCACAGGGTGTTGTCCAGGTCCCAGACCAGGCACTTCACCGCGGGGCGCGCCGCCCCCGTCGTGGTGCCGGTCTCCGCCGTGCCGCTGCCCGCCATGCCGGTCATACCTCCCAGAGGGTCACGGCCCACGCCGCGACCGGGCTGTTGTTCAGGACGAGGACGAGGTCGCCGGGTGCCAGTTCGCCGCGGGCCAGCAGCCGGTCCAGGTTGAGGACCACATCCATGGCGCCGAGGTGGCCGTACGCCTGGAGGTGGTCGGTGCACACGGGGTGGATGGGCAGGCCGAGGAGGGTCTCGTAGAACTGGAAGGCCGGCGCGGTGACGTTCTGCATGAGGGTGGCGGCGATCCGCTCCCGTTCCACGCCCGCGTCCGCGAGGACCTGACCGACCAGGCGCTTGAGGTGCTGCTGGCTGTGCAGGGCCAGTTCGAAGCGGTAGCGGTCGGCGGAGTTGACCTCCTCGCGCCACTCGTACCAGGGGGCGTTCTTGTAGTCGACCTGGAGGAGGTCGTGGAAGCGGCCGTCGGTGTGCTGGCGGTGGGCGCGCAGTACGGGGCGGCCGCCGCGCACCAGGGTCATGGCGAAGGCGCCGTCGCCGACGACGGTGACCGGGTGGCGCACCCGGTCCAGCGCGACCGGGCGGCTGGCGTGCGCGATCATGACGGACCGCCGGGCCGGGTCGGCGACGAGGAGGTCCCGGGCCAGCGACCAGGCCGCGCTGGAGCCCGTACAGCCCAGGCCGTCCAGCACGAAGGAGAACGCCGGGGTGAGCCCGGCCTCGGACGCGATACGGCCGGATTCGGAGCCGAGCAGCACCTCGGGGGCGCGGGCGCCGACCACCACCAGCACGTCGGGGTCGGGGGCGGCCGTGTCCCGCTCGCGGAGGGCGCGGACGGCGCGGGCGGCGAGGCTCGCCGCCCCGGGTTCGCCGGTGAACCGGCCGACCGTACGGATGCCGCAGCCGAGCGCGAAGTCCGCTTCGTCGCGCGGCAGTTGACCGATCTCGTCCAGCTTCTCGACGGGTATCAGCTCGTCGGGCAGGAGGCAGTGGACGGCCCCCACCCCGACGGTCGTGTCCGGCCCTCCGCCCGCGTCCGTGCGGCCGCCCGTGTCCGTCGTCGTCATCCCCGGCCCGTCCGTACGTGGTCCGCGAGGAGCAGCTGGCTGATCTCCGTGCTGCCCTCGATGATTTCCATGAGTTTGGCGTCGCGGTAGGCCCGCGCCACCGGGTGGCCGTCGCGCGCCCCGCGCGAGGCCAGCACCTGGACGGCCGTGGCGGCGCCCTGGACGGCTTCCCGGGAGGCGACGTACTTGGCGACCACGGCCTGGGTGCCCAGCTCCGGCCGGTTCTCGTCCCAGCAGGTGCTGGCGTGCTCGCAGCAGCGCAGCGCGACCTGCTCGGCGACGGCCAGTTCGGCCAGGTGCCGGGCGACCAGCTGGTGGTCGGCGAGCGGCTTGCCGAACTGCTCGCGGGTGCGCGCGTGTGCCGCCGCGCTGTCCAGGCAGGCCCGCAGGATGCCCGCGCAGCCCCAGGCGACGGAGAGCCGCCCGTAGGTCAGCGCGGCGGTGGCGAGCAGGGCGACCGGCAGGCCGGCGCCGGAGAGCAGGTGGCCGGCGGGCACCCGTACGCCGTCGAGGTGCACGTCGGCGTGGCCCGCGGCCCGGCAGCCCATCGGGTCCGGCACCCGTTCGATGCGGACGCCCGGCGCGTCGGCCGGTACGACCACCGCGGCCGCGCCGGAGCCGTACGTCCCGAAGACCACGAGCAGGCTCGCGTAGGCGGCGCCGGTCACCCAGACCTTCGCGCCGGTGACGTGCACGGTGTCGCCCTCGCGGCGGATCTCCGTGCGCATCGCCGACAGGTCGCTGCCCGCGCCGCTCTCGGAGAACGCCACACCGGCCGTCTCGCCGCCGGTGAGCCGGGGCAGGAACGTGCCGCGCTGGGCCGCGGTGCCGAAGCGCTGCACGGTCCAGGCGGCCATGCCCTGCGAGGTCATCAGCGAGCGCAGCGAGCCGCACAGCGACCCGGCGTGCGCGGTCAGCTCGCCGTTGGCCCGGCTGTCCAGGCCCAGGCCGCCGTGTTCCGCGGCGACCTGCGCGCACAGCAGTCCGCGCCGGGACGCCTCCCGTACGGTCTCCGCGGGGATGCGGCCGGCCAGGTCCCATTCCCCGGCGCGGTCGCCGACGAGTTCGCCGAGCGCGGCGCGGGCGTCGTCCGCGGTCGCCTGTGCCGTCACGCGCCCGCCGCTCCTTCGCCGCGCAGCCGCTGGACCAGCGCGGTGATGGCGGGCACGGTGCGGAAGTTGTCCAGGGTCAGGTCGTCGCCCTCGACGGTGATCCGGAACTCCTGCTCGACGTACTGGAGCAGTTCCAGGGAGAACAGCGAGGAGAACGCCCCGGAGGCGAACAGGTCCTGGTCCACGGCCCAGTCGCCGCCGGTGCGCTCGCCCAGGAACGCCACCAGGCGCTGCTGCACCGCCGCGGCGCCGGGTCCGGTCGCCGCGTCCTGGTTGTCGACGGTGGTCATGCGCGCGTTCCTCCGTAGGAGTAGAAGCCGTTGCCGGTCTTGTGGCCGAAGTCGCCGTCGCGGACCTTCTCCAGGAGCAGGTCGCAGGCGCGGTATCCGTCGTCGCCGGTGCGGTCGTGCAGCACCTTGAGGGTGTCGACGATGTTGTCCAGGCCGATCAGGTCCGCGGTGGCCAGCGGCCCCGTACGGTGCCCGAAGCAGCCGGTGAAGACGCGGTCGACGGACTCGGCGGAGGCGCGGCCCTCGGCGACCAGCCGGGCCGCGTCGTTGATCACCCGCATCAGGATGCGGTTGGAGACGAAGCCGGGGCCGTCGCCGACCACGATCGCCTCCCGGTCCAGGGCGGTCAGCAGCCGGTCCAGTGTGGCCATCGCCGCGTCGCCGGTGCGCGGGCCGCGGATCACCTCGACCGCGCGGATCAGGTAGGGCGGGTTCATGAAGTGGGTGCCGACGACGTCCTCGGGCCGCTGGGTGTGGCCGGCCAGCTCGTCGACCGGCACGGCCGAGGTGTTGGAGGCGACGAGCGTGCCGGGGCGGACCGCCGCCGAGATGGCGGCCAGCGCCTCGGCCTTGGCCTCGGTGGTCTCGGTGACCGCCTCGATGACGGCCGCCGCGGACTCCAGGCCCGCGCTGGAGGTGTCGGTGATCAGCTCACCGTCCGGGCCCTTGGGCAGCTTGCCCAGCAGCCGCGCGTGCCGCAGCTGCCGGCGCACCGCGCCGCGGGCCCGCTCCAGCTGCTCCTTCGACACGTCGGTGAGCAGCACCGGCAGGCCACGGCCCACGGCGAGCGTGGCCAGCGCCGTACCCATGACACCGGCCCCGACGATGGCCAGCCGACCGTCGCCCCATTCCTCGTCCATCGTCGTCCTGCCGCTCGTCTCGTCGGTCGTTCCGTCGGTGGTCACTGCGCCGCACCTTCCGTCACATCGGTCAACAGGGCCGCGAAGGCCGGGCGTCCGGCGAGGTGGCGCAGGGCCCGCAGGGCGCGTGCGCCGTCCAGGCGGGGGTCCAGGCCGTGCTCGTCCAGCCAGGGCCGCCACAGCCGGCTCTCCACGTCCACGCGTGGCGTGTCCAGGTCGTGGGTCTCGTACAGCGCCATGGTCGACAGCACCGGGTCGCCGGTCTCCAGCGCCCGCCGCCCGGCCAGCCGCGCCCACTCGGCGACCGGCACGCCGCGGGTCGGCATGCCCAGCGCGGCCAGTTCGGCGAACAGCGCGGCGAAGGTGGTGGTGCCCTCGCCGACCAGGTGGTACGCGCGGCCGACGGAGCCGGGCTCGCGGCCGAGCCGCACGACGGCGCGGGCCACCAGGTCGATGGGCGCCACCGGCAGCGGCATGTCGTCCGCCGGGTGGGCGCCGATGGCCAGGCAGGCGGCGATCAGCCGCCAGAGCAGGTCCAGGTCGTTGCAGGCGCCGGTGGCGGTGTCGCCGCCGATCAGGCCGGGGCGGAAGACGCGCACGCGCATGCCGTCCCGCTCGGCCTTGTCCAGCAGGCGTTCGCTGACCCACTTGGAGATGCCGTACCCGCCGGCGTCCGGATCAAGGGGCTGTTCGCGGCGCTCCAGCAGCCGGCCTTCGGAGCCGAGGGCCTGGCCGCAGGCGGCGAGGGTGGAGATGTAGCTGATGTCCGCGATGCCGTGGCGGCGCATCCAGCCGAGGAGGTGGTACGTGGCGAGGGTGTTGGCCGGGCGCAGGACCTCGTACGGCTCGGTGAAGACGACATGGGCGCCGCAGTGCACGACGTGGCCGATGCGGCGGGCCAGTTCGCCGTCCCCGTAGGACTCGCACACCTCGGCGATGTCCCGCAGGTCGCCGGGCACGACGCGGACGCGGCCCGGGTCGGGCTCGGGCAGCCGGAAGCGCGCGGCGGCCTCGCGCAGGCGCCGCCGGCCGTGCTCCTCGTCGTCGGCGCGCACCAGGCAGTAGACGCGGCTGTCGCGGTGGCCGGGGTCCTGGAGGAGTTCGTGCAGCAGGAAGGCGCCGACGAAGCCGGTGGCGCCGGTGAGCAGTACATCCGGGCCGGGCGGTGTCTCGCGGGGCGCGAGCGGGGGGAGTTCGAGGGCCAGGTCGGCGTCGACGAGGGCGGCGTCCTGCGCGGCGCCCGCCGCTTCGGCGGGCTCGCTCTCCGTACGGCCCGACGCGCCGCGGATCGCTTCGGCGACGCGGGCGACGGTGGCCTGGCTGCCGCCGGTGCGGTGCAGGTTGAGCAGTGTGCCGTACCGCTCCTGCACCTCCAGGGTCATCCGCAGGCCGAGCAGGGAGGTGCCGCCGAGGGCGCCGAAGGTGTCGTGCGGGCCGATGCCTCGGGTGCCGAACAGCTCTTCCCAGAGGGCGATCAGTTCGCCTTCGAGTCCGGCGGGCCGGCCGGCGGGCGCGCTCGGCCGGGCGGGCTCCTGGGGAGCGGCGCCCGGCAGGTCGAAGACCGAGTCGTCCAGCGCCGAGCAGCGGCGCCGGGTGAACGGGTACGTGGGCAGCGTGACGCGGCGGCCGGTGCCGTCGTCGAGCGCGCGGGCGTCCACCGGGACGCCGTGCAGCCAGGCGTCCGCGAGGGCCGCGGCGATCCGTTCGCCGAGGCCGGCGCCGCCCTCCGCGGAGATCACGGACCGGCCGGGGCCGCTCTCCCCTTCGCCGACGATGATCAGGTGGGCGTCGGCGGGCAGCGCCTCGGGCACGGCATCGTGCTGTTCGGTACGGCGGCCGAGCGCCGCCAGCAGGGCCGTGCGTATCTCCTCGGCGCGCTCCCCGGCCGCGGTGACGGCCAGCACCGGGCGGCGGGTGCCCGCGCGGACCGTGCGGGCGGCGGGCGGGCGGGGCAGGCGCAGCGCGGCGGCCAGCCGGTCGGGGGCCGCGGTGACCACCCGGCGTTCGGTGAAGTCCTGCCGCCCGACGCGCAGGGTGTGGGCGATGTCCCCGACCGGGGCACGGTCCTGGTCGATCTCGTCGGCCAGGCGGCGGGAGAGCGCGTCCAGTTCCGTACGCGTACGGGCGGAGAGCTGGAGCCGTACGACGGGCCGGGCGGGCGCGGAGGGGCGGACCGGCTCCGGGGGCGGGGCGAGGACGACGGACGCGTTGGCGCCGCCCAGGCCCATCGAGTTGACCAGCACCTGGCGTCCGGGGTCGGTGCAGCGCTCCAGGTCGGTGGGGACGTAGAAGGGGCTGTCGGCGAGGACGCCGGGGTCGCGGGCGTGCTCGAACATCGGGTGCGGGACCAGGTGGCCGGTGCGGGCGACGTGCACCGCCTTGATCAGCCCGGCGATGCCGGCGGCCGATCCGGCGTGCCCGATGTTCGCCTTGACCGTGCCGAGCGCGATGTGACCGCGGCCGGCCGGACGGCCGCCCGCCGCGCGCAGGCCGTCGATGAAGCCGCGCAGCTCCACCTGGTCGCCGAGCGGTGTGCCGGAGCCGTGCGCCTCGGCGTAGCGCAGGTCGGCGGGGTCGGTGCCGGCCACCGTGAGCGCGGCGGCGACCACCGAGGCCAGGCCGTCGGGGCTGGGCGCGGTGAAGCCGGGCCGGTGGGCGCCGTCGTTGCCGACCGCGCTGCCGCGGATCACCGCGAGGACCGGGTCGCCGTCGGCGAGCGCGTCGGCCAGGCGGCGCAGCACGACGACGCCGATGCCGGAGCCCGCGCCGGTCCCGGTGGAGCGGATGTCGAAGGCGCGGCAGTAGCCGTCCTCGGACAGGACGCCGCCGGGCTGGTAGCGGTAGCCGACGGAGGGGTACGACAGGCCGCTGCCGCCCGCCAGCGCGATGTCGCACTCTTCGGAGAGCAGGCTGAGGACCGCGTAGTGCACGGCGGTCAGCGAGGAGGAGCAGGCGGTCTGGACGGCCATCGAAGGGCCGCGCAGGCCGAGCTTGTACGAGACGCGGGGCGCCATGAAGTCGATGCCGCCGCCGAGTTGGAGCGTCAGGTCGTCGAAGGCGGCGGGCCCCTCCGTACGGGCGCGGGCGTACTGGAGGAGTGTGTTGTACGTGCTGTTGCTGGCGCCCGCGAAAACACCGACCTGCGGGCCGTTGTCACCGTTCGGCAGGTGACCGGCCCGCTCCAGGCCCTCCCGGCACGCCTCCAGGAACAGGCGCTGCTGCGGGTCGATCAGCTCGGCCTCGACGGGCGGGTAGCCGAAGAACTCCGCGGCGAACAGCTCCGGGTCCTCGACCCATCCGGCCCGGGTCACGAAGCCGGGCGCGGCGGCGGCCTCGGCGGACACACCACAGCGGCGCAGGTCCTCGGCGGGGATGTCCCGGAGCGAGACCACGCCCTTGTCGAGGTTGCTCCAGAACTCCTCGGGAGTCGCGGCCTCCGGGAACCGGCAGCCGACGCCCACCACCGCTACGGCGGTCTCGCTGTTCATCGCGCGGCGGGCCCTTCCGCCCGCTCCGGGCCGCTGTCCGCGCGCCCGCGCCGGGCGCTGCCGAGCAGCCGTCCGCGGCCGGCCGCGGCGGCCACCGGGGCCGGGGCCTCGGGCTCGTACGACGGGTCCAGCAGCCGGGCCTGCGCGCGCACCGTGTCGTGCCGGAACAGTTCGGCGACCTCCAGCTCGCGGCCGGTCAGGTCGGACAGTTCGTCGCTGAGCATGACCAGCAGCATCGAGTTGCCGCCCGCCTCGAAGAACCCGGTCTCCAGGGGCGCTTCGTCGATGCCCAGCACGTCCTGCCACGCCTGGCGTACGAGCTGGAGCGGGTCCGCCGGGACGGACGCGCTGTCTTCGGGGTTCACCACGGGGGCCTCCGGGAGGGTGTCGGGATCAAGCACGCCGCGCCGCCGCCGTCTCGAAGAAGGCGCGGGACCGGGCCATCGCCCGGCCGACCTTGTCGTAGGCGTTCTCCGGGTCGGCGAACGGGCCGACCTCGACGCCGATCCACCCGGCGCCGACGGCGAGGAGCTGTTCGGTGAAGGCGGCCATGTCCGCGACGCCCTCGCCCGGCACCAGGTGCTCGTGGAAGGTGCCGTTGGAGTCGGAGTAGTCCACGCTGTTCACCCGGCCGGCCAGCCGGCCCACCTCGGACGCGGCCACCCCCGCGACGACCAGGTGGGAGACGTCGACGTTGGCCTGGAGCGCCGGGGAGTCCACGTCGTCCAGCAGCCGGACGAGGTCGTCGACGTCGGTGATGAGCGAGGTGTCCATGGGCTCGGGCTTGACGCTCAGCCCGATGCCGCGCGCCTCGGCGTACTCGGCGAGGCGGCGCACCGAGGCGACCAGCAGTCGCCACTGCGCCTCCTCGGGCCACATGGCACGCCAGAACCAGTCCCCCAGCAGCAGCTTCATGACCTCGCCACCCAGGTCGCGGGTGAGGTCCACATGCATTTCGGCGCGCTTGAGGTGGAATTCCCGTACGACATCGCGGAAATCACTGAGGCCGAAAGCGTGACAGGCCGTCAAACTGATCGGCAGGCCGACCGCTTCCGCGTCACTGCGGAATTGCAGCAGCCTTTCCTGGTCCAGTTCCATCGCCTCTTCGACGATGCAGATCCATTCGGCGCCCAGATCGGCGGCGGCCCGCCAGGCGTCCTTGCCCTTGTACGGGGAACCGTAGAACGCCTGGTCCACCAGCAGCCCGAGGCTTGTCTGACCGGTCATGGTTGGTTCCGCTCCTAGTCGGTGCGCATTCAGGACGTGGACGGCACAGGGATTCGGCCGCGCCGGCGCGGAAAGAGGCCGGCCGGGAATTCCGTTGTGATCGATGGCGGTCGGTGCGGAGCGGGCGCGGGGTCGCGGAGCGGCGAAATGCCCGCCGGTACGCAGGGGACCCGGTGCCGCTCACGGCAGGCACGGTCCGCTCGTGGAGATGGACGGCGGTCGGCGTTCCGGCTCCGGACGCCGGACCGGGGCCCGCTACGCGGCGGCGTCCGCCGGGCGGCGTGGTGGTGCGGTGCGGCGGCCGGCGGCCCGCCGGGCCACGCTGCCGGAGCGCGCGGCGATGCCCGTCACCGCGTCCGCTCTCTCGTCGATTGCCATCATTCGCGCCCCCGTCGGCCAACGATCCTGACGACCTGTTGCGGCCCTGTCGAACACGGGGATGCTAGCACGCGTCTCTGTGCGCACTCTATGCCGAAATGTCACCTCATGAAGCGGCGACCGATGACGAATCCGCAGCTCAAGAGGGGTGGTTGGACGAAGCCACCGAAAGCGGGAGAGGGCGTTGCGAAGGCCCCGGACGGCACCGGCCGACGGCGTGGACACCGGCTCCGGCGTACGCCCGCGGCCGGGACACACGGCTCCACGACGCTCCCGCGCCGGGCCGTGGGCGGCCGGACGCCGCGCACCTCCCGTCCGGCCGCGCCGAGTTGTTACTGTGCCGTCGCGGAGCGGCCGCACGGGCGACTCCAAGAAGCCTGAGAAGCAGGAGAATCCATGCCCAGCCGCATCATGCTGAATCCCGGTGACACCGCGACACTGGACCTGACCGATCCGCGCACCCACGCCGAGTACGACCTGTTCGAGGTGTGGCGGCACCTGCGGAAAACGCAACCGTTCCACTGGCACCCGTCCATCGGCGGCGCGCCGGGCTTCTGGGTCGTTTCCCGGCACGCGGACGTTTCCGAGATCTACCGGGACGACAAACGGTTCACGTCGGAGAAGGGAAATGTGCTCACCACGCTGCTGATGGGCGGCGATTCGGCGGCGGGCATGATGGCCGCGGTGACGGACGGGCCACGGCATTCCGACATCCGCAAGATCCTGCTCAAGGCGTTCTCGCCGCGCGCTCTCGAAGGCGTGGTGGAGAACATCCGGCAGTCCACCCGCGCGCTGGTCGCCGAGGCGGTCGCCCGCGGGGAATGCGACTTCGCCCGGGACGTGGCCGCGGACATCCCGCTCACCGCGATCTGCGACCTGATGGGCGTGCCCGGGGCGGACCGCGCGAAGGTGCTGGAGCTGACCGCGACGGCCCTCGGCAACGACGGCGCCGCCCAGTCGCCCGCCGCCGCCTGGCAGGCGCGCAACGACATCCTCGCCTACTTCGGCACGCTGGCCGAGGAGCGCCGCGCGAACCCGGGCTCCGACGCGATCAGCGTGCTGGCCACCGGCACCATCGAGGGCGAGCCGCTGACCATGGACGAGATCGTGGTCAACTGCTACAGCCTGATCATCGGCGGTGACGAGACCAGCCGGATGTCGATGACCGGCGGCGTGCTCGCGCTCGTCGAACACCCCGACCAGTGGCGGGCGTTGCAGAGCGGCGAGGCGGACATCCCCACCGCCGTCGACGAGATCCTGCGGTGGACGACGCCCGCGCTGCACTTCGGCCGGACGGCGCTGGAGGACGTACCGGTCGGCACCCAGGGCCAGGTGATCAGGGCCGGGGACATCGTCACGCTGTGGAACGACTCCGCGAACATGGACGAGGAGGTCTTCGAGGCCCCGGAGCGCTTCCGGCTCGACCGCACCCCCAACAAGCACCTGTCCTTCGGCTACGGCCCGCACTTCTGCCTCGGCGCCTACCTCGGCCGGGCGGAGATCGCCGCCATGCTGACCGCGCTGCGCGAACTGGTGGCGTCGGTGGAGCTGTGCGGGGACACCCGGCGCAACTACTCCAACCTGCTGAGCGGTGTGACCAGTCTGCCGGTCACACTGCGGGCGCGGTAGCGGGGCCGCGGGCCCGGGCCACGGCCGGCGCGGAGAGTACGCGGGCCGGTCGCGGCGCGGCGGCCCCGGTCCGGGGTGCCGTCGGAGGCGCGCCGCGGGTCACTTCACCAGGTCCGCGTAGAAGACGATGTTGTCCGAGCGGTGGCCGTTCACGATCGGGCCGCCGCAGGTGAGCAGGCGCAGTTCGGGGCGGCCGGTGTTCCCGTACACCCGGTCCGTGGGGAAGTGCTTCTTGTCGACCTGCTGGATCTCGCGCACGGCGAAGGTGGCGGTGGTGCCGTCGGCGCGGCCGACCTCGATGACGTCACCGATCTTCATCTTCCCGACGTTCTTCATCAGGGCCGGGCCCCTCGCCGTGTCGTAGTGCGCGACGAGGACGGCCGGGCCCTTCTCGCCGGGGGTGACCCCCTTGGTGAACCAGCCCGCCTTGTCCGCCTTGTCCACCGGGGGCACGTCCAGTTCGCCGTCGCCGGTGAGGCCGAGCGGGAGGACCGGGCGGCTGTCCACCCCGGCCGACGGGATCCGTACACGGGTGGGCTCGGACCGCTGCATCGGCGCGGCGGCCTGTCCGGCCGGCCGGGTGGCGGCGTTGTCCATCCGTACGTCCGGGCCGGGGCCGCCGCCACAGGCGGTCAGGACGCCGCAGGCGGCGAGCGCGAGGGCGCTCAGTGCGGCGATCGGTGCGATCCGTCCGTTGCGGCCGGGGCGAGACGTGGTGGACGTGGTCACGGTGACTCCTGGTGGGTACGGAGAGAGAAGGCCCAGGAGGGCGGTGGGCGGCCGGCAGCCGACCGGAACGGGCCGCTCCGGTGCGGGCGGAGCGGCCCGGGCCCGGACCGGTGGCGCGGCTCAGGCGTCCTCGCGGGCCTTGCGGCGGTGCAGCAGCGCGAAGCCCAGGCCCGCGGCGGCCGCGGCGGCGCCGCCCCCGGCGAGCAGCACGGCCGGGGTGTCCGGCGTCCCGCCGACGCCCTCGGCACCGGCCTTGACGCCGCCCTTCGGCGTGACCTTGGTCTGCTGACCGCCGTCCTGCCGCTGGTTCCCCTTCTCGCCCGGGTGCGCGCCCTTCCTGCCGTCCTTCCCTTCGCCCTTCTTCTCGTCCTTCTTGTCGCCCCCTTCGACCCACGAGGTCAGGGTGCCGTCGGACCGCAGGACGAAATGCGCGCCATTGTGCCGGCCGTAGGCGGGCTTTCCGCCCTTGGTCTCCAGCGTGTCCATCTTGACGAGCTTGCCGGTGCCCGGGTCCTTGGCGTACATGTCGGCCTGGAAATGGTTCGGACCCAGCTTGTAGACCTTGGCGAGGAATCCGCCGGACAGATTCTGCGTACGGACCAGCTTGCGGTCGCCCTTCCGCTGGTCGTTGTCGCCCTTCGGGCCGTTGTCGCTCTTCTGGCCGTTGTCGTTCTTCTGGTCGTCCCGCTTCTGGCCGCCCTTCTGCCGGTCGTCCTTCTGCTGCTGGTCCCCGGCGGCCCCGGGGCTCCCCGCGGTGGTCGGCTGCGGGCTGTCGGCGAAGGCGGCAGCGGCGGGCAGCAGCATCGCGGAACCGGCGACGGCCGCGACGGCGGTGGTGCGGACAAGGCTGCGGCGGCGGGTGATGGTCATCAGGATTTCCTTTTCGGTTGTCCGGACTGAAGATCGCCGTCCGGCGGTGCGCCGACGACACCGTTGAAGCTAGGCAGCCCGCATCACGGCAATTCGCCGGATTTGTAACAACCGGCCGGAGATGCGGACACGGGACGGCAACTCCCGCGCTTTCCGGGTCCCAGGTCCCGGCGGAATTCCCCGTTTCTCGTCCTTGCGGCGGAAAAGCGGCGACCGGGCACTCGGCCTTTCGGCCGGGTACCCGGTCGTTGAAATGCGAAGCTCTGTGCCGCCTCAGCCGCCGAGGTGCACCGGCAGCGACTCGATTCCGTACACGATCGACAGCTTGCGGAATTCCAGCGCGTCCGGCGCCACCGCGAGCCGCATGTTCGGGAACCGCCGCACCAGCGCGGGGTAGGCGGCGCGCAGCTCCATACGGGCCAGCTCGGCGCCGACGCAGCGGTGTATGCCGTAGCCGAAGGCGAGGTGCGAGGGAACGTTGCGGGACGGGTCGAAGCGCTCCATGTCGGGGCCGAGCTTGCCGTCCCGGTCGGCGCCGCTGAGCGAGCACAGCACCACGTCGCCCTTGGCGATCTGCACACCGGCGATCTCCAGGTCCTCGCGCGCGAAGCGCGGGAAGGCCACCTGGACGACGGTGAGGTAGCGCAGCAGCTCCTCGACGTAGCGCTCGGCCGCCTCGTCGCCGTCCTTGAGGGCGGCGAAGTGCTCGGGGTCCTGGAGGAGAACCAGGGCGCCCAGCGCCAGCATGCTCGCGGTGGTCTCGAAGCCGCCGGTCAGCACGCCGTCGGCCAGGCCCGCCAGCTCCTCGTCGCTGACCGAGTCACCGTGCTCCTTGACGATCATGCCGAGCAGGCCGTCGCCCGGATTCTGCCGCTGCTTCTTGACCACCTCACGGAAATAGGCGAGCGATTCCGATATGGCACCGAAGGACGCGTTGGCGCCGCTGAAGAGGTCGAAGCGCGCGGCGCTCAGCCGCTCGAAGTCCGCGCGGTCCTCGTACGGCACACCGAGCAGTTCACAAATGACCAGCGACGGAATCGGCAGCGCAAAGGTTTCCACGATGTCGACCGGCTCACCGGAGCTGCCGGCCTTCTCCATGGCGTCCAGCCGCTCCTCCACGATCTCGTGGATGCGGGGGGTGAGCCGGCCGAGCCGGCGCATGGTGAATTCGGGGGTCAGCAGGCGGCGCAGCCGGGTGTGCACCGGCGGGTCGGCGAATCCGAGGCCGCCGGGGTTCTGGTCGGTGCTGGCGCCGGCCTGGCCGATGAGGTTGGTGAAGTCCGAGCTGAAGGCGTTGGCCTTGCCCAGTACCGCCTTGACCTCGTCGTATCCGGTGACGAGCCACACATTGGCGGCGATCGGCACCGGCAGCTTCGCGATGGGCTCCTGCTCGCGCACCGTCGCCAGCTCGCCCACCGGGTCCAGCCCCTGACGCCGCAACGGCATCAGCACAGAGTCGGGCAAGAAAGACATCCGAGACAGGTCGAAGCCCTTCTTCCGCGTCCTTGCCATATACAGGCGGCCGGCCCAGGCGATGATCCGGGAACGGAGAGTCGTCATGACGCTAATACTGCCTTTCGTCGAGGGGGACGGTCACCCGCCCTCGGCGGCCCCCCGTATGGACTGCCGAACGCCGGGACATCCGCTCGGCGTTCGCGGATGTGACGTGCGCCATGGACCGGTCGGCCGCATCCAGCGTGACGAGCTCAGCCTTGTACATATGTGTGCGCGCGGTCTGAGGTCGAGTTTACAAACTGCCATTGCGCCCAATCACGGAACAACCCTTGTTCGCCCCCTAGGGGCGCCCCGGAGAAGGCCTCGGCAGCCGGACGGTCCGGCGAACCGGCCCCGTTACCGGGCCAGTAGGCCACCCCCGCCGGACACACCGCCGGAGTGGCGCGCGTACCGGACTCCAGAGGTGAAAGCCAACCGTATGCGGGGTGCGCCGCCCACGGTTTCCGTCACGGGCGAACGGGGCAACCCGTACGCCGCTCCTCGCGTCCGGCCGCCCCGGCCCACCCGCGGACGGGCCCACCGGGGAGCGGCCCACTCCACCCGCCCCGGAAAATCGTGCCCGCCCGGCCCGGGATTCCGCGCCCATGCGACCCGCCCGCCGGACGCGCTCCATACCCCGCTCTCCCGGAAACCGTGCCCGCACGGCCCTTCCCTCACGGACCGCCCTTCCCACGCACCCCCGCACCCGCACCCGCACCCGCACCCGGCCACCTCACCCCGCCCACACCGCCCACGCCGCACCACGCGC
Source organism: Streptomyces albofaciens JCM 4342 (assembly GCF_008634025.1). Lineage (NCBI taxonomy): Bacteria > Bacillati > Actinomycetota > Actinomycetes > Kitasatosporales > Streptomycetaceae > Streptomyces > Streptomyces albofaciens. The sequence goes on from NZ_PDCM01000002.1 coordinate 3,034,448, forward strand.
CCCGCCCGTCCCGACATAAAGGACATATTTCCCGGCGCTTGCTACGTTGCCCGACATGACCGCAACCACGGCGGACGCTCCCCCACCGGGCCTGAGACTGCCCAGACGCCGGGGCACCGAGCTGGTGCTCCTCGTCGGTGCCGTCCTCATCAGCGTCTACGGGTACATCGACGTCGGGCTCGCCCGGCAGAGCGCGGTGCCGGGCGACGCGGTGAGCTACGGCGCGGGCCTCGGCGCCCTGGCCCTCCTCGGCCACCTCGCCGTCAGGTTCCGGGCGCCGTACGCCGATCCCCTGCTGCTGCCCATCGCCGTGCTGCTCAACGGGCTCGGGCTGGTGCTGATCTTCCGGCTCGACCTGGAGACGCCGCGGAACCAGGCGGCGCCCACCCAGCTGGTCTGGTCGGCCCTCGGCGTCGCCCTGTTCGCCGCCGTCGTCCTGCTGCTCCGCGACCACCGGGTCCTCCAGCGGTACGCGTACGTGTCGGTGGCCGCCGGCCTCGCCCTGATGATCGTCCCGATCTTCTTCCCCGCGGTGAACGGGGCCAAGATCTGGATCCGGGTGGCGGGGTTCTCCTTCCAGCCCGGCGAGTTCGCGAAGATCCTGCTCACCGTCTTCTTCGCCGCCTACCTGGCGGCCAACCGCAACGCCCTCACCCATGTGGGCAGGCGGATGTGGCGCTACCAGTTCCCCACCGGCCGGGTGCTCGGCCCGATCCTGACCATCTGGCTGATCAGCGTCGGCGTCCTGGTCCTCGAACGCGACCTGGGGACCTCGCTGCTCTTCTTCGGCGTCTTCGTCGTCCTGCTGTACGTGGCCACCGGCCGCACCGGCTGGATCGCGATGGGCCTGCTGCTCGCCGCCGCCGGCGCCGCCGCCGTGGGCTCCCTCGAACCGCATGTGCACAGCCGGGTCTCGGACTGGCTGCACCCGTTCGCGAGCATCGACGCGGGCCGCGGCGCCGGCCAGCTCGCCCAGTCGCTGTTCGCCTTCGCCGCGGGCGGCATGCTCGGCACCGGCCTGGGCGAGGGCCACTCCGCGCTCATCGGCTTCGCCATGAAGTCGGACTTCATCCTGGCCACCTTCGGCGAGGAGCTGGGCCTGGTCGGCCTGACCGTGCTCTTCCTGCTGTACGCGCTGCTGGTCGCCCGCGGCTACCGGGCGGGCCTGGCGCTGCGCGACCCGTTCGGCCGGCTGCTGGCCGTGGGCCTCGCCTCCCTGCTGGCGATCCAGGTCTTCGTCATCGCGGGCGGGGTGATGGGGCTGATTCCGCTGACCGGCATGGCGATGCCGTTCCTCGCCCAGGGCGGCTCGTCCGTCGTCACCAACTGGATTATCGTCGCGCTGCTCATCCGGATCAGCGACAGCGCCCGCCGCCCGGCCCCGCCCGCCGCCGAGGCCGGGGTCATCGCCGCCGCGCATCCCGGCGGCCGGTCCGGTGCCTCGGCCGGGCCGTACGGGGAGGAGGACACCCCGTACTGGTCCGGGTACGGGTTCGGGCCCGGCGGCGGGAAGGAGCGGGAACGGTGAACCGCTACATCCGCCGGGCCAGCGTCTTCGGCCTGGTGCTGCTCGTCGCGCTGCTTCTGAACGCCGCCCGCGTCCAGGTCTTCGAGGCCGACGCCTACGACGCGAACCCCGCCAACCGGCGCACCGCCCTCACCCGTTACAGCCAGCCGCGCGGGAACATCCTGGTCGACGGCTGGCCGGTCACTGGGTCCCGGGACAGCGGCGGGCGGCTGCGCTACGAGCGCACCTACACCGAGGGGCCGCTGTACGCCGCCGTCACCGGCTACGCCTCCCAGGTCTACGGCACCTCGCTGCTGGAGCACGCCGAGGACGGCGTGCTGTCCGGCACCGACCCCCGGCTCGCCCCGGTCCCGCTGTGGACGGACATCACCCGCGAGCAGCAGCCGGGCGGCGACGTGCACACCACGATCGACGCCGCGGCGCAGCGGGCCGCGTTCGCGGGGCTGGGCGGCAAGAAGGGCGCGGTGGCCGCCGTCGAGCCGCGCACCGGCAAGATCCTCGCGCTGGCCGGCACGCCCTCGTACGATCCGAACGAGCTGGCCGGCACCGGGCGGGCGGTCACCGCGGCCTGGGACCGGCTCAACCGGGGCGGCGAACAGCCGATGCTCAACCGGGCGCTGAAGCAGACGTACCCGCCGGGCTCGGCCTTCAAGGTCGTCACGGCCGCGGCGGCACTGGACCACCGCAAGGTCACGGACCTGGACGCGGCCACCCGCACCCCGAGCCCCTACACCCTTCCGGGGACGTCCACGCGGCTCGGCAATGAGGCGGGCGGCTGCGCGAACGCGTCGCTGCGCCACGCCTTCGAGGTGTCCTGCAACACCGTCTTCGCCCGCCTGGGCGTGGACGTGGGCCTGGACGGCATGACGGAGACGGCGCGGAACTTCGGCTTCAACGACGCGGACCTGAAGATCCCTTCCACCGCCGCCCGCAGCATCTTCGACACCGACATGAACGACGCGCAGCTGGCGCTCTCGGCCATCGGCCAGTACGACACCACCGCCACCCCGCTCCAGATGGCGATGGTCGCCGCGGCGGTGGCCAACGACGGCGAGGTCAAAGCCCCCCACCTGGTGGACAAGGTGACCGCCGCGGACGGCCGAACCGTCTCCGCCACCCGGCAGCGGACCCTGCACCGGGCCATGAGCCGGGACACCGCACGCCGTCTCCAGGAGCTGATGACGGGGGTGGTCACCCGGGGCACCGGGGGCAGCGCGGCGATCGACGGCGCCACCGTCGGCGGCAAGACCGGCACCGCGCAGCACGGGGTGCACAACGAGGGCACGCCGTACGCCTGGTTCATCTCCTGGGCGAAGCGCGACGGCGCGCGCGATCCGGCGGTGGCCGTGGCGGTGGTCGTCGAGGACGCGGCGGCCGACCGGGCGGACATCAGCGGCGGCGGCAACGCGGCGCCCATCGCCCGCGCGGTGATGCAGGCCGCGCTACGGTGACGCAGAGGAAGACCGGGGATGGACGCGGGGCCGTACTTCGCGAGGGGGCAGGGATACGCATGGTACGTACGCACCGGAAGGAACGCGGCCGGCAGGCCGCCGGCCAGAACCGGGGCCCGGCCGCCGTGCTGCCGCTCTCCGAGGTCGAAGCGCTGGCCCGCCGCGCGCACGAAGGACAGACGGACAAGGCGGGGCGCCCGTACGCGGAGCACCTGGCGGCGGTCGCCGAGGGGGTCCGGGCGCGCGGCGGCAACGACGAACAGATCGCCGCCGCCTGGCTGCACGACGCCATCGAGGACGACGCGCTGCCGCCCGCGTGGCTGGACGGCGCCGCGCTCACACCCCGCACCAAGGCGATGGTCCGCGCGGTGACCAAACGCCGGGGCGAGCCGGTCGAGGCGTACACGGCCCGCATCCTGGCCACGCCCGGCGCGCTGCTGGTCAAGCAGGCGGACCTGGCGCACAACGCGGATCCGGCGCGGCTGGCGGTGCTGGACGCGGCGACCCGGGAGCGGCTGACCGTGAAGTACGCCCGGGTGCGGGCGCTGCTGGGGCTGGCATAGGGGTCCGCGGTCCACACCCCGGACACCGCCCTCACAAAGCTGCTCCATACAGCTAACCTGCCCGCCATGACGACCTCGGAGCCCTCGGACCCCACCGCCTCCTCGGCCCCCGGCACCCAGGTGATCGCGGCCCTCCACGACGCGAGCGTCCGCCGCTTCACCACCGGGCAGGTCATCCTCGACGGCATCGACTGGACCGTACGCTCCGGTGAGCACTGGGCCCTGCTCGGCGCCAACGGTGCGGGCAAGACCACGGTGCTGCGGCTGATCGGCGCGCTGATGTTCCCGACGACGGGCACGGTCGAGGTGCTGGGCCACCGCCTCGGCACCGTGGACGTACGCGAACTGCGTGCCGCGATCGGCCTGGTCTCCAGCGCGCAGAAGGTGCCCCAGGACGCCACGGGCCACACCGTGGTCCTGACCGGTGCGACCGGAACCGTGCAGCCGCTGTGGGGGAAGTACGACGACGCGACCCGCGAGCGCGCGCACGAACTGCTGGCCGAGCTGGAGTGCAAGGACCTGGCGGACCGGCCGTACGGCGTGTGTTCCGGGGGCCAGCGGGCCCGGCTGCTCATCGCCCGCGCGCTGATGGCCGATCCGTCACTGCTCCTCCTGGACGAGCCGTTCAACGCGCTCGACCTGCCGTCCAGGGAGGACCTGATCGACACGATGCACCGCCTGGCCAAGGGCCGCCCCGGCCTGGCGACCGTCACCGTCACCCACCACCTGGAGGAGCTCTCCCCCGCCATCGGCCACGCGCTGCTGCTGCGGGAGGGGCGAGTGCAAGCTCTGGGGCCGGTGGCGGACGTCCTCACCGGCGAGCGCATGACGGCCTGCTTCGGCCGTCCCATCGAGGTGTCCCGCCATGACGGCCGCTGGCTCGCCCGTTCGGGACGGCGCTAAGGGCGCCGGCACCGGTTCGTTGCGGTAGCAGGCCGGGGTGGCGTCAGCGGTCCGGGTGGTGTCAGCGGTCCGGGTGGTGTCAGCTGTCCAACTGCTCGGACTTGACGCCCTCGGCGATCGCCTCGGCCACCTCCGCCGTACGTTCGCGCTCTTCCTTCGCGAAGCGTTCGGCGTCGAGCTGTTCGGCCAGTTCCTCGTCCTGGGCCATCAGCTGGTCCAGGTTGGAGTCGCCCAGCTCGAAGACGCCCATGTCCACGTACGCCTGCTGGAGGCGTTCGCCCCACAGGCCGATGTCCTTCACGCACGGCACGATGCGGCTGAAGAGCAGTTTGCGGAAGAGATGGAGGAATTTGGAGTTCTCGGTGAGGTGGGCGGCCTCCTGGTGGGGGACGCCGAAGTTCTCCAGCACCTCCAGGCCGCGCAGCCGGTCGCGCATCAGGTAGCAGCCCTCGATGACGAACTCCTCGCGTTCGCGCAGTTCGGCGTCGGTGAGCTGCTTGTAGTAGTCGCGCAGCGCCAGCCGGCCGAAGGCGACGTGACGGGCCTCGTCCTGCATGACGTAGGCGAGGATCTGCCGGGGCAGCGGCATGGTGGTGGTGTCGCGGATCATGCCGAAGGCGGCCAGCGCGAGGCCCTCGATCAGCACCTGCATGCCGAGGTACGGCATGTCCCAGCGGGAGTCCCTGAGGGTGTCCCCCAGGAGCGCCTGGAGGTTGTCGTTGACCGGGTAGAGCATCCCGATCTTTTCCTTGAGGAAGCGGCCGTAGATCTCCGCGTGCCGGGCCTCGTCCATGGTCTGGGTCGCGGAGTAGAACTTCGCGTCGAGGTCGGGGACGGTCTCCACGATGCGCGCGGCGCACACCATCGCGCCCTGCTCGCCGTGCAGGAACTGGCTGAACTGCCAGGAGGCGTAGTGCTGCCGCAGTTCACCGCGCTCCTGCTCCGACATCCGGTCCCAGTAGGGCGTGCCGTACAGGGCCACCGACTCGTCCGGGGTGCCGAGCGGGTTGTACGGGTCCACCTCCTGCGCCCAGTCGATGCGCAGGTTGGCGTCCCACTGCTTGTCCTTGCCCTTCTGGTAGAGGGCGAGCAGCCGTTCCCGGCCGTCGTCGTACTCCCAGCTGAAGCGGGCCGGGCTGCCGGCCGGCACGGTCCACTCGTAGGCGCCCGGGGCCTGTGCGTACAGCTCGCGGCTCGACATCCACGCCTCCTCGCTCGGCCCGACCCGCTTGCCGGGGACGGTCGTTGGCAGGCTCACACGAACTTACCGGCGGGTCAACAATTCGCGCACAGGGGATTGACGCGCTTGCTGACACGCAGTCTCATAAGACGGTGACCGCGGGTAACCCACGAGCGAGGTAGCCACAGCCATGACAACCGTGACGACAGCGACGACCGTGACGGAGCCGGAAGTCCTCCGGGACGCCCTCGGGCTGCTCAAGGACCGCGAGCAGGTGGCGGAACGGCTGCTCGACTCCTCCGCCAAGCACTCCTTCGACCCGGACACCGAACTCGACTGGGACGCGCCCCTGGAAGAGGGCAAGTGGTTCTGGCCGCCGGAGCTGGTGTCCCTCTACGACACCCCGCTGTGGAAGAAGATGTCCGAGGAGCAGCGGATGGAGCTGTCCCGGCACGAGGCCGCCTCGCTGGCCTCGCTGGGCATCTGGTTCGAGATCATCCTGATGCAGCTGCTGGTCCGGCACATCTACGACAAGTCCGTCACCAGTGCACATGTGCGCTACGCGCTGACCGAGATAGCCGACGAGTGCCGGCACTCGAAGATGTTCGCGCGCATGATCCAGAAGGGCGAGGCGCCCTCGTACCCCGTCTCCCGCCTCAACCACAACCTGGCGCGCGTCCTCAAGACCGTCTCCACCACTCCCGGTTCGTTCGCCTGCACGCTGCTCGGCGAGGAGATCCTCGACTGGATGCAGCGGCTGACCTTCCCGGACGAGCGGGTCCAGACGATCGTGCGCGGCGTCACCCGCATCCACGTCGTCGAGGAGGCCCGGCACGTCCGCTACGCCCGCGAGGAACTGCGCCGCCAGATGGTCACGGCGCCGCGCTGGGAGCGGGAACTGACCCGGCTCAGCTGCGGGGAGGCGGCCCGCGTCTTCTCCATCGCGTTCGTCAACCCGCAGGTGTACACCAACGTCGGGCTGGACCGGCGGGAGGCGGTCGCCCAGGTGAAGGCGAGCGGGCACCGGCGTGAGGTGATGCAGTCCGGCGCGGGCCGGCTGACGGAGTTCCTGGACGACATCGGCGTCCTGCGCGGCGTCGGCCGCAAGCTCTGGAAGAGCTCGGGGCTGCTGGCGTAGGCACCGGCGCAGCGCGGGTACGTACGCGCGGGTGCGCCCCGTGCTCCCGCACCCGCCCCGGCGCCTGCCCGACGGGGCGGTTACGCTGCTGGAATGAACGGCAGCGGCACCGCCCCAGCAGTACCCCGGCCCGCCTACCGGCGGCTCAGCGTCGAGGAGCGCCGCTCCCAACTCCTCACGGCCGCCCTGGGGCTGTTCGCCCAGCGCGCCCCGGAAGACGTGTCGCTGGACGACGTGGCGAACGCCGCGGAGGTCTCCCGTCCGCTCGTCTACCGCTACTTCCCCGGCGGCAAGCAGCAGTTGTACGAGGCGGCCCTGCGCAGCGCGGCCGACATACTGGAAGGCTGCTTCGACGAGCCGGAGGAAGGCCCGCTGACGCGGCGCCTCGGCCGGGCGCTCGACCGCTACCTGGCCTTCGTGGACGAGCACGACGCCGGGTTCAGCGCCCTGCTCCAGGGCGGCAGCGTCGTCGAGACGGCCCGTACGTCCGCGATCGTCGACGAGGTGCGGCGTACGGCCGCCGAGCAGATCCTGCACCACCTCGGCGCCCCCGCCCCGTCGCCCCGGCTGCGGATGGCGGTGCGTACGTGGATCACCGCCGTCGAGGCCGCGTCGCTGATCTGGCTGGACGAGGACAAGCAGCCGGCGCTGGACGAACTGCGCGACTGGCTGGTCGACCACTTCGTGGCGCTGCTGACCGCGACCGCGGCGACCGACGAGCAGGCCGCGCAGGTGACGCGCGCGGCGCTGGCGATGGAGTCCGGCGAGGGCCCGGTCGGCGTGCTGGCCCGGCGCGTCCTGCCCGTCGTGGGGGACGCGGCCCACCTCCTGTGACCGCCACCCGTCCGGCCGCATCCCCGCCGAACCTGGCCTGACCTGCGCTTTCACCGGCCGCCAGGAGGATGTGAGACTGGTGGGGTGAGAAGTGAGAACACCCCGTTCGTCGGCGGCCCGCTCGATGGACGGGTGCTGCCGGTCCTCGTCGGCGCGACCGGCCAGCCGCCGAAGACGTACGAGATCCCGGTGCCGAACGACGACGGCAGCCCGCCGACGGTGCACCTGTACCGGCGGGCGCCGGGCCGGGTGGGGCGGCTGGGGCTGCCACGGGGGTGGAAGTACGAGTACGACCCGGAGGGGAAGCCGCGGGGCGGGCCGAAGTGGCCGTGGTCCGGGCGGCGTTGATCACGCGGGCGACCGCATGGCCGGCCGCGGCGTCGGCCGCGCGGCGGACGGCCTCCCCCGGCGCGCCGTCCGGCACGTCCACTCTGGTCCGGACCATTGACAGTACTGGTCTAGTCCTGTTTGCTGCCTGCCCAGGGGGGAGCCGCGCTTGCGCCTCCCTGGCAAGGCCCCACCCCCGCAGGGGCGGCCCCTCCCGTTTCGGCACGCGCGTACGTCCCCTCCGTACCGCCGACGACAAGGAGCACCCCCCATGCGCCGCAGACGCCGCCTGTCCAGGAGACCCCTGACCGCCGCTCTCGCCACCGTCGCCGCCGGCCTCCTCGGCGCCACGGCCCTGTTCACCTCCCCGGTCCAGGCCGCCCCGGCCTCCGCGCCCGCACCGGCCGCCCGTGCGCGAGCACTCCCCGAGCACGCCCTCGTCGGCTACCTGCACGCCAGTTTCGCCAACGGCTCCGGCTACACCCGCCTGGCCGACGTGCCGGACAGCTGGGACATCGTCAACCTGGCCTTCGGCGAGCCGACCTCGGTCACCTCCGGCGACATCCGCTTCTCGCTCTGCCCCAGGACGGAGTGCCCGGGCGTGGAGAGCGAGGCGGAGTTCAAGGCCGCGGTCAAGGCGAAGCAGGCCGCAGGCAAGAAGGTGCAGATATCGATCGGCGGGCAGAACGGGCAGGTCCAGCTGACCACCACCGCCGCCCGCGACCGGTTCGTGCAGTCGGTCGGCGCGATCATCGACCGGTACGGGCTGGACGGCCTGGACATCGACTTCGAGGGCCACTCCCTCTCGCTGGCCACCGGCGACACCGACTTCAGGAACCCGAGGACCCCGGCGATCGTCAACCTGATCTCGGCGGTGAAGACCCTCAAGGCGAGATACGGCGCCGGGTTCACGCTGACGATGGCGCCGGAGACGTTCTTCGTCCAGCTCGGATACCAGTTCTACGGTTCCGGCCCCTGGGGCGGCCAGGACCCGCGCGCCGGCGCGTACCTGCCGGTCATCCACGCGCTCCGCGACGACCTGACCCTGCTGCACGTCCAGGACTACAACTCCGGCCCGATCATGGGCCTGGACAACCAGTACCACTTCATGGGCGGCGCGGACTTCCACATCGCGATGACCGACATGCTGCTGACCGGCTTCCCGGTCGCCGGCAACCGGGACAACGTCTTCCCGCCGCTGAAGCCGTCGCAGGTCGCCATCGGCCTGCCCGCCTCCCCGTACGCGGGCAACGGGCACACCGCGCCCGCCGAGGTGACCAAGGCCCTCAACTGCCTCACCCGGGGCACCGACTGCGGCAGCTACCGGACCCACGGCCGCTGGCCCGGCATGCGGGGCCTGATGACCTGGTCGATCAACTGGGACCGGTTCGGCGGCTGGGAGTTCCAGAAGAACTTCGACGCGTACTACGGGAGCTGACTGCGCCTCAGCAGCACACCGCGACCGCCGTCGGGCGCCGGGACACGCCTCCGGCGCCCGATCGGGTGAGCGTACCGCCCCGGTGGCCGCACCCCCACGGCGAAGATACGACCACCGTGGCACGATCCGAACGAATCGGACGGCGGGCCGCGGGTCCGCCGGAGCCACAGCGGTCCGTCGGAGGTGGGTTCGTGTCGCAGCGGTGCATGTCGGGTCGGTCCGGGACGGGCCGGATCGTACGGTCGGTCTGCGCGATGGCGCTGGTGGGCGCGGTCACGCTGACGCTGCCCGCGGCCCCCGTACACGCCGCTCCCGAGCCGGATCCGGCGGCGGCCGGGGAGGCCTCCAGGGCCGGGGAAACGGCCACATCTGAGGAGACGACGGATTCCGGTGACACCACCGACTCCAGCACCGCCGCTCTTGGAAACGACGCCTCCCCCCGCCGCCTCCTGACCCGCCTCCAGGACCTCTACCGCCGCGCCGAGCAGGCCACCGAGGCGTACAACGCCACCGAGGAGGACCTGAAGGCGGAGCGCGCGAAGTCCCGGGACCTCAACGAACGGCTGGCCCGTGCCCGCACGCGGCTCGCCGACGGACAGGCCGACGCGGGGCGGCTGGCCCGCCGGCAGTACCAGGGCAGCGGCGCCGCCGGGCTGTCCACGTACCTGCGCATGCTGCTGTCCGCCGATCCGGAGGAAGTGCTGGAGGAGGGCCACCTGCTCAAGGAGGCGGCCGGCAGCCAGGCCGCCGCCGTCGCGCGGCTGACCGGCGCCGAGAAGCGGGCCAACGGGCTGGCCCGGCAGGCGCGGGCGGCCCTGGACCGGCAGCAGGTGCTCACCGAGCGGCGCAAGCGGCAGCGCGACGCGGTGACGGAACGGCTCAAGGAGGTCGAGAAACTGCTCGCCACGCTCTCCGACGACCAGCTCGGAGAGCTGGACGCGCTCGAACAGCGGAGTACGGACGACGCGCAGGACCGTCTGCTGGCGTCCGGCGAGCTGAGCGGGTCGCGGGCGCCGTCGGCGAGCGGCGACCGGGCCGTACGGTACGGCCTGCGGCAGGTCGGCAAGCCGTACGTCTGGGGCGCGCAGGGGCCCGACTCCTTCGACTGCTCCGGCCTCACCTCGCAGGCGTGGTCGCACGCCGGGCGGGCCATCCCGCGCACCAGCCAGGAGCAGTGGCGGCGGCTCCCGCACGTACCGCTGCACGCGCTGCGCCCCGGCGACCTGGTGATCTACTTCCCCGGCGCCACGCACGTCGCGATGTACCTGGGCGACGGCATGGTGGTGCAGGCCCCGCGCCCCGGCACCAGGATCAAGGTCTCCCCCATCGCGGCGAACCCGCTGCTCGGCGCGGTCCGCCCGGACCGGGACGCGGCGGCCCTGCGCACCTATGTGCCGCCGCGGTGGTACTGACACCACCCCCGGGACTCACCCCTGCTCCATCGACTCCCCCGGCCGCGCGGCGCAGCATCGTTGCCGTGCGGCACACAGCCGTACGTGCCTACAGGGGAGGAACGTATGCGAGTTTTCGGAGGGCGGCGGTGGCGGAGGGCTTCCGCCGCGGGGCTGGTGACCATGGCGGTGGCCGCGCTGCTGCCGGCGGCCACCGGGCCCGCAGCGGCCGCGGGCGGCGCGCGCGTTCCGGCGCGCTACACGGAGCAGCGGCTCAGCTGGCACGCCTGCGACGGCAAGCCGTCGCTGGAGTGCGCGACGATGACCGTGCCGCGCGACTGGCACCACCCTGCTGACGGCCCGGACCTCGGCGTTTCCGTCTCCCGGCACCGGGCGGCCGACCCGGCGGCCCGGCGCGGTGTGCTGATGATGGCGGCGGGCGGGCCGGGCGGTCAGGGCCTGCTCAGACCGGCCGACTTCGCCGAAGGCTCCCCCGCGGTGGCCGCCGCGTACGACATCGTGAGCTTCAATCAGCGCGGGCTGCCGCTCAGCACACCCCTCACCTGCCAGACCAGGACGGAGTTCGACGCCTTCTTCGGCGACGACGCGCGGGACCGCTCGCCCGCGGCGGTACGGGGTGTCGTGCGGCGCTCGCGGCAGCTGGCGCGCGCCTGCCAGGAGCGCAGCGGCGGGCTGGCGCCGTACATCACCACCGACCAGACCGTGCGCGACATGGACCTGTTCCGCACGCTGCTCGGCGCCCGCAGGATCGCGTACTACGGCCCTTCGTACGCGACCATGATCGGCGCCTACTACGCGACGGAGTTCCCGCACCGCGTCGACCGGCTCGTCCTGGACAGCCCGGTCGGCTTCGCCGGCACCTGGCAGGCCTTCGAGGAGGGCCAGCCGCTCAGCTTCCAGCGCCGGTTCGAGCAGGACTTCCTGCCGTGGCTGGCCGCGCGGGACACCTCGTACCACTACGGGCGCACCGCGGCCGAGGCGAAGGAGAAGTGGGAGGCGCGGCGGCGGGTCCTGCGCGCGCACCCGGCCGACCTGGGCAACGGCCGGCGGGTGACGCCCAACGTGCTGGACAACGGTGCCGTCAACGCGATGTACAACGCGCGCCGCTTCGCCCCGCTGGCCACCGCGCTGGCCGCCCTCGACCACTGGGACACGGCCACACCGGCCGAGCGCGGCACGGCCCGGAAGGTCTTCGGCGACTACCTCAGTCCGGCGTTCCTCGCCGAGTTCGCCGCGGTGACCTGCAACGACACTCCGTGGAGCCGGGACATGGACGGCTGGGTGCGGCGTACCGCCGACTACACCCGGACGTACCCGCTGGCCGGGGCGCGGGCCCTGGCCTTCACGGCGACCTGCGCCGCCTGGCCCGCCTCCCACGCCCCGCGCGTCCACGTCACCGGCAAGGGCCTGCCGCCGACGCTCATGCTCGCCTCGCGGCGCGACCCTGCCGCCCACTACGAAGGCGCGCTCGGGGCCCACCGGGCCCTGCGCGGCTCCCGTCTGGTCACCGTCGGCGGCGGTGACCACGGCCAGTACCGGAACGGCAATCCGTGCGTGGACTCCCTGGTCGACCGGTACCTGCTGACGGGCGCGGCCCCCGCGCGGGACACCACGTGCCCGGCGCCGGGGACCACCGGCTGAATCCCGGCCGCTAGCCGAGCGAGGCGAGGTACTTCTGGGTCTTCTCCGCCTCGAAGAAGAAGTTCTCGAAGTCGGCCGGGTCGTTGAACCCGTTCGCGAACCGGTCGGCGACCGGCTGGAGCTGTCCGGCCGCGCCGATCAGGTTCAGCACGTGCTCCGGCGGCGGCGCCAGCATCGCGTTGGTCCACTTCGTGACGTGCCGGGCGGTCTGCCAGTAGCGGTCGAAGGCCGTCTGCATCCACTCCGCGTCGAAGGGCCGGTCGCCGTGCTCGATGATCGAGGCGAGGTACGAGGCGGCGCACTTGGACGCCGAGTTGGAGCCCTGGCCGGTGACCGGGTCGTTGGCGACCACGACGTCCGCGACGCCGAGGACCAGTCCGCCGGAGGGGAGCCGGCCGATGGGCTTGCGCACGGTCGGCGCGTAGCGCCCGGCGAGGGTGCCGTTGGCGTCGGTCAGCTCGACCTTGGTGGCGCGCGCGTACTCCCAGGGGGTGAAGCGTTCCATCAGCTCCAGGGTCGTCGCCAGGTGCTCGTTGGGGTCCCGGATGCCGGCGAAGACGTCCAGCGGGCCGCCGGGGATGCCCTCCCAGAAGAGGATGTCGGCGCGGCCCGAGTTGGTCAGCGTCGGCATGATGAACAGCTCGCCGACGCCCGGTACGAGGTTGCAGCGCACCGCGTCGAAGTCCGGGTGCTCCGGGCGCGGGCCCAGGCCGTGCACGTACGCGACGGACAGCGCGCGCTGCGGGGCGTCGTACGGCGAACGGGACGCGTCCCGCGCGAACATCGACACCAGCTCGCCCTTGCCTGCGGAGACCAGCGTCAGGTCGTAGCGGCTCGCGAAGAAGTCGAGGTCGGAGACGGCTGCGCCGTGGATGACGAGCTGGCCGCCGCGCTGCGCGAAGGTCTCCATCCAGCCGGCCATCTTCACGCGCTGGTCGACGGACTGCGCGTACCCGTCCAGCTTGCCCACCCAGTCGACGGCCCGCTGCGTGCCGCCGGGCTCCGCGTGGCTGCCGGGGGCGGCGACCGAGACGCCGAGGCCCTCGATGCGCGGGGCCTGGCTCTCCCAGAAGTTCAGCGCGAGGTCGCGCTCGTGCTGGAGCGCGGTGTGGAACATGCACTGCGTGGACATGACCCGGCCGGCGCGGATCTCGTCGGCGGTGCGATTGGACATGAGGGTGACCTCATAGCCCTGGGACTGGAGCCCGAGGGCGAGCTGGAGCCCGGACTGGCCGGCTCCGACGATGAGTATCTTCCGCATGGTTGTGCTCTCTTCCCAGGTACGGGGGGGGCGGCTCGGGCTATTCGGGAGTGGTTTCGAGGGCGTGCGCGACCAGCGCGAGCAGCGACTCGACGACCGTGATCCGCTTGCGCGCGTCCATGATCACGACGGGCACGTGCGGCGGCACGGTCAGCGCCTCGCGTACGTCCTCGACGGCGTACTCGGCCGTCCCCTCGAAGTGGTTGACCGCGACCACGTACGGCAGACCGCAGCTCTCGAAGTAGTCGAGCGCGGGGAAGCAGTCGTCCAGACGGCGGGTGTCGGCCATGACGACCGCGCCGATCGCGCCGCGCACCAGGTCGTCCCACATGAACCAGAAACGTTGCTGCCCCGGCGTACCGAACAGATACAGCACCAGGTCGGAGTCGAGGGTGATCCGCCCGAAGTCCATCGCGACCGTGGTCGTGGTCTTCTGCGGGGTGGCGGACAGGTCGTCCGTGCCCTCGCTGGCCTGCGTCATCACCGCCTCGGTCCGCAGCGGGGTGATCTCGGAGACCGAGCCGACGAAGGTCGTCTTGCCCACGCCGAAGCCGCCGGCCACCACGATCTTGGTGGCGATGGGGGCGCGGGAACGATCCGTCTGCCAGCTCTGGAGCCCCGCCTCCTCGTCGAGCACCGGTTCCCCGGCGGACACCTGCGGCGCTCCGGCCACCCCGGCCGCGGCGGCCGTCATCGTGTCAGAGCCTGCGAAGTCCACCCAACACCCTTTCCAGCAGCGCGCGGTCGGGCCGGCCGGTGCCGTGCCCGGTGCCGTAGACGCGGATCTTCCCTTGGTCGGCGAGGTCGCTGAGCAGCACCCGGACCACCCCCAGCGGCATCTTGAGCAGCGCGGAGATCTCCGCGACCGAGCGCATCCGGCGGCACAGCTCGACGATCGCGCGCATCTCCGGCATCACCCGGTCGCCCCAGTTGCCGGCGGTCAGCTCCCGCCGCTCCTCGGGGCCGTCCAGCGCGGCCACGAACGTCTCGACGAGCAGGACGTGGCCGAAGCGGGTGCGCCCGCCGGTGAGCGAGTACGGGCGCACGCGGGCCGGTTTGCGGTCCCCGCCGCGCACGGGGAGCTTCGGGCTCGTGCTCACTGGGCGCTCTCCATCGACTTGCGCAGCTCGCTGCGGAGCTCGGGGGTCAGGACGTGGCCGGCCCGGCCGACGAACAGCGCCATGTGGTAGGCGATGACGCTCATGTCGCAGTCCGGGGTGGCGTGCACCCCGAGCAGCGAGCCGTCGCTGATCGACATGACGAAGAGGCTGCCCTCCTCCATCGCGACCATCGTCTGCTTGACCGTTCCGCCGTCCATCAGCTGGGCGGCCCCCGTGGTCAGGCTGCCCAGTCCGGAGACGATGGTGGCGAGGTCCGCGCTGGATCCGCGCGGGCCCGCCGGCGTGTCCGGCTGCCCGGCCTGGAAGGCTGCGGCGGCGAGTCCCGGGTCGGAGGAGAGCAGCAGCAGTCCGTCGGAGGAGACCACCGCCACCGAACGGATGCCCGGTACCTCATCGACCAGATTCGTCAGCAGCCAGTGCAGATTCCGTGCCTGGCTGCTCAGCCCGTGAGCAGTGGGCGCTTGCGCCTTCAATCGCGTGCCTCCTCGACAACGTGGCTCTCTCCCGGGGCCCCCGCTCCGTCGGTGTCCGTCTGTGGGATGGTCTGCTCCGCTGTACGTTCCGCGATCTCGGCCTCGACGTCGCGCCGGCCGTCCCGCGCCCCCTGCTGGAAGCCGCCGAGCCGGGCCCGCAGGGCTTCGGCGTTGGCCGCCGCGTTGCCCGTACGGGGTGCGGCGGGGGGCTTCCGCGCCACGATCCGGGGCGTGCGCTTGGGCAGGCCCTGGTCGGTCAGCCGACGTGGCGCACCGGCGCCGTGGCCGGTGGTCGTGTCCGCGGCGGGCGCCGCCGGGCCGGGAACCGCCGCCCCGGGCGCCGGGTGCGCCGCTTCCGCGGGCCGGGTGTGCTCGGCCGTCTCCTTGGCGTACGGGCCGGGTGACTGCGGACCGTACGGGCTCGCGGCGGGCGTCGTCTCTCCGCCCGCTGTCGCTCCCCTTGCCGTGTCCACCGCCGCGTCCACGGGCGTGACCGGCTTGGCGGTCTGCTTCCCGGTCTGCGCCGCGGCCTGTGCTGCGGCCTGCCGCTCCGCGGCCCGTGCTGCGGCTGCTTCCGGAGCCGGGGCTGACGGCATGGCCGCGGCTGAAGCCGGGGCTGCCGGAGCGGCGGCTGCCGGAGCCGCGGTCTCCTCCGTACCGTGCGCGACACCGTCGGCCGTCCCGCCCTGCTCCAGACGCGGCAGTCGCGTCTGGAGCGTGTTGGAGTTGGCCTCGGCGACCGAACCGGGAAGGTTCTGGATGGCGCCCTCGCCGGGCGGGGCGGGCGCGACGGCGCCCGGGGCCGGCCGGGCCGGCAGGATGGCCGCGGGCAGCACGACGACCGCCGTGATCCCGCCCTGCTTCTGGTCCCGCAGCTGTACGCGCACACCGTGGCGCGCGGCGAGCCGTACGACGACGTACAGGCCGAGGCCCAGCGTCTCGTCCACCGGATCCGGATGGTCGTCGCTTCCGGCGGCGGCGGCGAGGCGGTCGTTCAGCTCCGCCAGCCGCTCCTCGGTCATCCCTATGCCCTGGTCCTGCACCGAGAGCATGACCTCGCCGCTCTCCAGCAGCCAGCCGGACAGCTCCACATGGGAGTCCGGCGGCGAGAAGGCGGTGGCGTTCTCCAGCAGCTCCGCGACGAGGTGGCTGAGGTCGTCGGCGGCGAAACCGGCGACCTGGGAGTGCGGCGGCAGCGACTGGACGCGGACCCGCTCGTACTGCTCGATCTCGCTGACCGAGGCGCGCAGCACGTCCAGCAGCGGGACCGGCGCCGCGTGCGCGGTGCCGTGCTCGGCACCGGCCAGCACGAGGAGGTTCTCGCTGTTGCGCCGCATCCGGGCGGCGAAGTGGTCCAGCTTGAAGAGGGTCTCCAGCCGGTCGGGGTCCTGCTCCTTCTGCTCCAGCGACTCGATGACGGTCAGCTGGCGCTCCACCAGGCCCAGGGTGCGCAGCGCGAGGTTGACGAACCGGCCCTGCACGCCGGTGCGCAGCGCCGTCATCCGCCCGGTGAGGTCCGTGATCTCCTGGCGCAGCGCCGCGCGCTCCTCCTGGAGCGCGTCGCGCTCGGCGACCAGGCGCTTGCGGCCGCCGATCAGCCGGGCGCGCTCGGCCTCCAGTTCGGCGACCCGGCGGGAGACCTCGCCGACCTGGGCGTGCAGGGCGTTGACGGACCGTACGGCGTCGGCGAACTCGTCGTTGCGCCCCTTGAACGCGACCGGGGACTCGCCCGCCGGGTCGGCCGCCACCCGCCTGGCGCCCAGCCGCAGCGCGGCGAGCGGACGGGTCACCGAGCGCCAGGCGGAGACGCTGGCGCCGACCGCGAGGAGCAGGCAGACGCCGGCCAGGGCGATACGGATCTCCAGCGCCGTCACGTCGTCGTCGCGCAGCGCGCCCAGCCGGTCGATGTCGGCGGTGGCCATCGACGCCTCGACGCCGCGCATCAGCCCGATCCGGGCGGTGAGCGCGGTCTTCACACGCGCGCTGCTCAGCTTCTGGTCGTCGGCGTCCAGCCGCGGCTGGTCGGTGAGCTTGGCGAGGAAATCCTCGGCGGTGTTCACGTCGCCGCCGTTGACGGCGCGGTCGTAGGAGTCCCGGGCCTTGGGGCTCGCCGACTGCTTGAAGGCGGCCAGCGCGGCCTGTTCGCGTACGGAGGCCTGCTGGGCGAGGGCGGTGAGCTTGGCCTGCGGGCCGCCGGCGGCCAGCGCCGGGACGAGCAGGGCGCGGGCCGCGGCCGCCTGGTCGGTGGCGCGGCCGAGCTGCGGCAGGGCCCGGAGGTCCGGGGCGACCTCGTTCGCGCGGGCGGGCAGGTCGCGGGCGATGGCGTCGGACAGCGCGCCGAGCGCCTGCACGGCGGCCGTGTAGGCCTCGAAGGTCTCGGTCACCTGTCCGGGCCCGGACAGTGCCTTCTGGCGGGTCTGCGGCAGCGCGGCGAGGAGCTTGTCGGCCGCCCGGTACGCCGCGTCGGCGCCGGCCGCGCCGTTCGCCACCGCGCGCAGCTCGCTGATCTGCCGGTCCACGCGGGCCCGCTGGGCTTCCGTGACGCCCGCGCCGCCGTTCTTGGCGGAGCGCCCGCCCGCGACGAACTCGGTCATCGCGTCCCGCTCGTCGGCGAGGGAGTGCGCGAGCGTGACGGCGTGGGCGTTCAGGCCGGCGAGGTCGACCAGCCGCTGGGAGTCGTGGACGTCGTCCACGGCGGAGACGACGGCGGGCGCGCCGGCGCCCAGGACGGCGAGCGCGGCGACGGCCACGGCACCGACGAGACGATTGCGCACCCGCGCGGGGCGCCCCGCGGGCGCGCCCGGGACGCCCGGGGTGCCGCCCGGAGCCGTACCCGTACCCGAACCGGCCGGCGATCCCGGCTCGACCGCGCCGTCCCGAAGCCGCTTCTTCCGCACCGCTGCTCGCATTCCTGTCTCGCCTGCCCACACCGTGTGGTCCCGCGGACCCGGCTCGCTCCCCGTTCGCGGGGCGGACCTGCGCGAAGACCGCAGCAATGCACACGTCCGCGAGGGAAGCAGCCCGGCTCTGCGCGTCGCGACGAGCGTCACGGCCCCTCCCATGATCCGGGCCACGACCATTCCACCGGCATCGCGCAGTGGCCCGGCAACGCATGCCTGGCCACTCGAATGAGTGAACATCAATCGGAAGTTGGCCATCAACTTCCGGTACCGGCCGTCGCGGCGTGCAACCCCCCGCAACCCCCGGACGGGTTTGGCGAACCGTGCGGGGTCCTGGAAGGATGCGCGCCCGCATTCCGGGGGACCGCGTTTTCCAGCCCCGCTCACGCCCCTGACCTGCTGCTACACGCCCCGTACCCGGCGAAGTCCGCACACCGCGGGAAACCGGGCGCGCTCCGGCAGACTGGCCGGCATGCGTATCGAACTGGCCACCGAGCCGGGAGACCCCCAACACCCGAACGAGGACTACGCGTCCGTCGCCCTCCCCGCCTCCGGCCAGGGCGGAGTGCTGGTCCTGCTGGACGGCGTGACCCCGCCGCCGTACGAGGTCGGCTGCGCCCACCCGGTGCCGTGGTACACCGCACGCCTCGGGGGCGCAATGCTCGAACTGTCCGGTTCATTCCGGGATATGACGCTCCCTGAGTCGCTTTCGGCCGCCATCTCCAGGGCGGCCGAAGTTCACCGCTCCACCTGTGACCTTTCTCACGCCCGCACTCCGCAGGCAACCGCGGTGGCCGCGCGCTGGTCGCCGGAGACCGTCGAGTACCTGGTTCTGTCCGATTCCGTACTGCTCGTCGAGCACACCGACGGCACGGTCCGGCCGGTCCTGGACACCCGCCTGGACGAACTCCCGCCCACCGTACAGGCCCTGCGCGAGGCCGTACGGGGACTGCCGCGCGGCTCCGCCGAACGCGCCGCCGCGGGCCGCGAGTACACCGCCGCGGTCGAGGCGCTGCGCAACGCCGAGGGCGGCTTCTTCACCGCCGCGGCCGACCCGGCGGTGGCCGCCCGCGCGGTCACCGGCTCCCTGCCGCGCGGCGAAGTGCGGTCCCTGACCGCGCTCAGCGACGGCGCGTCACGGTGGGTCGAGGTCTTCCGCGAGGGCTCCTGGGCGGACTGCGTCGCGGTGGTGCGCAAGGAGGGGCCACAGGGCCTGGTCGATCGCGTACGGGCGCTGGAGGCCGCCGACCCGGACGGTACGGCCTTCCCGCGCGGCAAGTCCCGGGACGACGCGACGGTGGTACTGGTGGAGCCGTAGGGGCGGGACGGGACGCGGGGGCCCGAAGAGGCGGGGCCGAAACCGGTCCGGCACACGTCGCCACACGGCCGGAAACCGCCTTATCCGGCGGGCGCCGCCCGGCCTACCTTTGACTCCGTGACCAGATTCGAAATCTGGTCACGGAGTCAGGAGGCGGCGTGGAACCGGAAGAGCGCACGGAGCGGGGCGAGCGGATCCTGGACGCCGCCTGCGAGCTGCTGCTCTCCTGGGGGTACCGCCGGGTGACCACCGACGAGATCGCCCGCCGGGCGAACGTCGGCAAAGGCACCGTCTATCTGCACTGGAAGACCAAGGACGCCCTGCTGCTGGCGGTGGTGCTGCGGGCCAAGTCGTGCGACCACGCCCGCCAGTTGGCCCGTATGCGGGCCGATCACCGCAACATCCTGCCCAGCCGGCTGCTGCGCTGGGCCCTCCTCGACTTCATGGAGGACCCGGTACTGCGGGCGGTGTACCTGGACGACTCCGACATCCTCGGCCGCCTGAACGAAGTCGCCAAGAAGGAGATGGCGGACCTGGTGGCGGAGAGCACCCAGACACTGCGCACCCAGCTCACCGCCCTGCGCGAGCACGGCCTCGTGAGAGAGGACCTGAGCGTCGACCAGCAGATGTACGCCTGCGTGTCGATCGCCGCCGGTTTCTTCCAGACGGAGGCGCTCTATCCCGAGTACGCGCCCGACCGGGCGGAGGACCGGGCCGACGTGCTGTGCCACACCGTACGCACCGCTTTGGAGACCCACGCCGATCCCGACCCACGGCTCATCGCCGCGGCCGCTCCCGGAATCATCGCGCGCTACCAGCGCCTGGAGGAGCTGAGCCGGCAGGAAGTGCGGCGGCAACTGCGCCCGTGATCCCCGATCACACCCCTGATCAGTAGGGAGAACGCACGATGACCACATCGCCCACCCAGTCCGCCGGGACCACCCCGCCCGGCTCCACCGATTCCACCACCGCCTCCGCCACCTCCGGCCCGGGCACCCCGCCCGCCGCCCTGCCGTCCTTCGTCGGCCTGCACCCGGGCGAGCCGAACGTGATGGAGCCGGAGCTGCTCAACGACCCGTTCACCGGTTACGGCAAGCTGCGCGAGCAGGGCGCGCTGGTCCGCGGCCGGTTCCTCGACGACTCGCCCGTCTGGCTCGTGACCCGCTTCGACGTGGTACGCGAGGTGATGCGCGACCCGCGGTTCATCAACAACCCGTCCCGCCTGCCCGGCCGTACGGACCCGGACCCGCGCGCCAAGCTGATCGAGCTGTTCGGCATCCCGGACCACGTGGCCCCGTACCTGGTGGACACCATCCTCACCAGCGACCCGCCGGACCACACCCGGCTGCGGCGCCTGGTCTCCCGGGCCTTCACCGCCCGCCGCGTCCAGGATCTGCGGCCACGGGTGGAACGGATCACCGACGAGCTGCTGGACCAGCTGCCGGACCACGCGCAGGACGGCGTCGTCGACCTCGTCGAGCACTTCGCGTACCCGCTGCCCATCACCGTCATCTGCGAACTGGTCGGCATCGACGAGGAGGAACGGCACCGGTGGCGGCAGTTCGGCGCCGCCCTCGCCTCCCTGGAGCCGAAGCGGATCGGCGCCGTCGTGCCGGCCATGGTCGAGCACATCCACGAAGTGATCCGCGAGCGCCGCACGGCCCTGCGGGACGACCTGCTCAGCGCACTCATCCGGGCCCGGGACGACGACGGCGGCCGGCTGAGCGAGACCGAGATGGTCACCATGGTCCTGACCCTGGTGCTGGCCGGCCACGAAACCACCGCCCACCTCATCAGCAACGGCACCCTCGCCCTGCTCACCCACCCCGACCAGCGGCGTCTGCTCGCCGAGGACCCGGCCCTGCTGCCCCGCGCGGTCCACGAGCTGATGCGCTGGTGCGGGCCGATCCAGGCCACCCAGCTGCGGTACGCCTCCGAGGACGTCGAGGTGGCCGGTACGAAGGTCCGCAAGGGCGACGCCCTGATGTTCAGCCTCGTCGCGGCCAACCACGACCCGCGCCACTACACCGAGCCGGAAAAGCTCGACCTGACGCGGCAGCCGGCGGGCCGGGCCGAGGACCACGTCGGCTTCGGACACGGCATGCACTACTGCCTGGGCGCCTCGCTGGCCCGGCAGGAAGGCGAAGTCGCCTTCGGCAAGCTGCTGGCGCGCTATCCGGAGGTGGCGCTCGCACTGCCCCACGAACAACTGGAGGAGCAGGAGCGCATGCGCCAGCCCGGGGCATGGCGGCTGCGGCGGCTGCCGTTGCGGCTGCGTCCGGAGATCTGACCCGTACGGAGCGCCACGGCGCTCCCCACAACGCCGGCCGTCCGCGGAGGAGGCGGCCGTCGTGCTGACCGGTCGAGAACCGGTGCGCGGACCCCGCTGGGCCGCGCACCGGCTCAGCCGTTACCGCCCCGGTCACCCTTCCCGGGCGTCCCGGCCGCGCCGCACCCCTCGTCCGCGTCCTGCTCGCCGTTCAAGCGGTGCAGAAGGCGGGCCAGTTCCGCCACCTCGCGGCGGTCCCAGGAGGCGAGCTGGCGGGCGTACTGGGCGCGGCGGCTGTTGCGTACGCGGCTGAACCGGTCGTGCCCCTCGTCGGTGATGCGGACGAGGACGGCCCGCCCGTCGGCCGGGTCGGGCTCCCGGGCGATGAGCCCCAGGTCCTCCAGGGCACGCAGCTGCCGGCTCATCGTCGCCTTGCCCACGCCGAAGTACCCGGCGAGGTCGGTGGCCCGCTGCCGGCCCGCGTCCGCGAGACGTACGAGCAGGCCGTACGCCGCCGACTCCAGCTCGGGGTGGACCGCCCGCGCCAGCTCGCCGGAGGTGGCGCGGGCGCGGCGCAGAAAGACCGCCAACTCCCGTTCCAAGGACAGGAACACCTGGTCCACACCACTGGGTTCGTCCGTCCCGGCCATGCCGTCGGGTCTGGTGTTGTGCACGTCAGCGCCCTCTCCCGCTTTCCGGACCGTGAAACTTGTCTGCCGCGGCGGCCGAAGCCGCAGCTTGTCCAGTATTTCGCAGGATTAGACCAACGGAAGCCCGGCTCTCCTCTTTTGCCGCGGGCATCTACGCGCGTACGGTCGTCGCATCGCCTGGCATGACCACACCAAAACCCACCTGACACCGCTTGTCATGCCCTGACCAAAGAAGCCCTCTGTTCCTCCCCCTCAGGTCGTTTCACCGAGATCTCGGAGGCACCCATGCCTGTGCACAGATCCGGCCACCCCGCCCGCCGTCACCCGCGCACCCTCGCGGGCCTGGCCGGCCTGTCTCTCGCCATCGCCGCCCTCCTCCTCGGCCTGCCCGGCGCCGCCGGCGCCGCCGCGTACGGAAAGGCCCCCGAGCCCACCCACCCCGGCCAGGACTGGGCCGGCTCCCAGGTCGCCGAGCACGAGGGCGACGCGCCGGGCGAAGCGCCGCCCCCCACCCTCGCCTCCGTCGAAGGCGTCGACGTCAGCAGCCACAACGGCAACGTCGCATGGCAGACCTTGTGGAACGCCGGGGTCCGCTTCGCGTACGTCAAGGCCACCGAGTCCACCAGCTACGTCAACCCGTACTTCGCGCAGCAGTACAACGGCTCCTACAACGTCGGCATGATCCGCGGCGCGTACCACTTCGCCACCCCCGACACCTCCAGCGGCGCGGCCCAGGCCAACTACTTCGTGGACCACGGCGGCGGCTGGTCCAAGGACGGCCGTACGCTGCCCGGCGCCCTGGACATGGAATACAACCCGTACGGCCCGACCTGCTACGGCAAGAGCGCGTCCGGCCTGATCAGCTGGATGAAGGACTTCTTCGGCACCTACAAGGCACGCACCGGCCGGGACGCCGTCATCTACACCTCCACCAGCTGGTGGAAACAGTGCACCGGCAATTACGCGGGCTTCGGCTCCGTCAACCCGCTGTGGATCCCGCGTTACGGCTCCTCGGTCGGCGAACTCCCGGCGGGCTGGGGCTTCCACACCATCTGGCAGTACACGTCGTCGGGCACCACGGTCGGCGACCGCAACCGGTTCAACGGGGCGTACGAGCGGTTGCAGGCGTTGGCCGACGGGTGAGACACGGCCGGGCCCCGGCAGCACGGGGTGCGCCGGGGCCCGGGTCGGCGTGCGTCGTCACTCCCGGCCGAAATCCGCCGTTTCCAGCGTCAGGCCGACGGCCGTGTCGGTCAGATCCACCGGCTCCCCGAAGTCGAGGGTCAGGTACCGGTGGTACTTCCCGTCCTTGGGCAGCGTGTAGAGATGCCACGTACCGGTGTAAGGATCAACGATGAGGTAGACCGGGACCTCGGCCACCGCGTACGTCTTCAGCTTGGAGCCGTAGTCGTTGCGCGCCGTGTCTTCGGAGATGACTTCGGCGACGAACTCGACGTCCTGGTAACGCCAACGCCCCTTGTTGTCCTTCTCCGCTCCCTCCCGCAGCGCGATCAGGTCGCAGGCGAAACCGTTGAGGTGACCGGGGAAGTCCAGGCGGACAGCGGACTTCACGCGCTTCCTCGGATAGCGGGACCGCAACTGCTCGTACAGCGCGGCGATGATGTCCCAGTGGTTGTCCCGTTGCGGCGACATGAAGATGGCCCCCTCGACGATCTCTACCTGGTAGCCCTCGGGGACGGGCATCCGCTCCAGCCAGTCGAACATCATGTCCAGGCTGAGCTCGTCGCTGTCGGCCATCTCGATCCCGTTGTCGGTCGGCTCGATGGTCATCATGCGCTCCTCGCCACCGCCGCGAAGTGCGGACAGTCGCGCGGTACAACGATACGCACGGTGACCGGGACACGCGCGGCCCGGAACCCCCGTGTCAGGGGCTCCGGGCCGCTGTGGCCGGCCGCGTCCGTCACGCCGCGGCCGGGACCTCCGGGGCGGCCGGGGCCGAGGCCGGGGTGAGGGCCAGGTCGAGGACCTGGCGGACATCGGAGACGGGGTGGACGTCCAGCTTCTCCAGGATCTCGGCGGGGACGTCGTCCAGGTCCGGCTCGTTGCGCTTGGGGATGACCACGGTCGTGATCCCCGCCCGGTGCGCCGCGAGCAGCTTCTGCTTGACGCCGCCGATCGGCAGCACCCGCCCGGTCAGCGAGACCTCACCGGTCATCGCCACGTCCGGCCGCACCTGCCGGCCGGAGAGCAGCGAGGCCAGCGCCGTCGTCATCGTCACGCCCGCGCTCGGGCCGTCCTTCGGCACCGCGCCCGCGGGCACGTGCAGGTGCACGCCGCGCTCCTTCAAGTCGCCGACCGGCAGTTCCAGTTCCGCGCCGTGCGAGCGCAGGAACGACAGCGCGATGTGCGCGGACTCCTTCATCACGTCGCCCAGCTGGCCGGTGAGCTGGACGCCGGACGCTCCGGTCTCCGGGTCGGCCAGCGAGGCTTCCACGTACAGCACGTCGCCGCCCGCGCCGGTGACCGCGAGACCGGTGACCACGCCGGGCACGGACGTGCGCCGCTCGGCCGGGTCCTGCGCCGACTCCGGGGTGTGGTGCGGCCGCCCGATCAGCGGACGCAGCTCGTCCACGCCCACCGTGAACGGCAGCTCGCGCTCGCCCAGCTCGCTCTGGGCCGCGACCTTGCGCAGCAGCCGTCCGACGGCCCGCTCCAGGTTCCGTACGCCCGCCTCGCGGGTGTACTCACCGGCCAGCTTGGCCAGCGCCTCGTCCGTGAGCGTGACCTCGCCGGACTCCAGACCGGCCCGCTCCAGCTGGCGCGGTACCAGGTGGTCGCGGGCGATGACGACCTTCTCGTCCTGCGTGTAGCCGTCCAGCCGGACCAGCTCCATGCGGTCGAGCAGCGGCTCCGGAATGGCCTCCAGGACGTTGGCCGTGGCCAGGAAGACCACGTCGCTCAGGTCGAGCTCGACCTCCAGGTAGTGGTCCCGGAAGGTGTGGTTCTGCGCCGGGTCGAGGACTTCGAGGAGGGCGGCGGCCGGGTCGCCCCGGAAGTCCGAGCCGACCTTGTCGATCTCGTCCAGGAGGACGACCGGGTTCATCGAGCCGGCCTCCTTGATGGCGCGCACGATGCGGCCGGGCAGCGCGCCGACGTACGTACGCCGGTGGCCGCGGATCTCCGCCTCGTCCCGTACGCCACCGAGCGCGACCCGCACGAACTTGCGCCCCATGGCCCGGGCCACGGACTCGCCCAGCGACGTCTTGCCGACGCCGGGCGGCCCGACCAGCGCCAGCACGGCACCGCCGCGGCGCCCGCCGACCAGCCCGAGCCCACGGTCCGCGCGCCGCTTGCGCACGGCGAGGTACTCGGTGATGCGCTCCTTGACGTCCTCCAGGCCGGCGTGGTCGGCGTCCAGGATCTCCTTGGCCCCGGGGATGTCGTACGCGTCCTCCGTACGCTCGTTCCACGGCAGCTCCAGCACCGTGTCCAGCCAGGTCCTGATCCAGCTGCCCTCAGGGCTCTGGTCGCTGGCCCGCTCCAGCTTGTCGACCTCCTTGAGGGCCGCCTTGCGCACCTCCTCGGGCAGCTGGGCGGCCTCGACGCGGGCCCGGTAGTCCTCGCCCTCGTCCTCCGGGTCGCCGTTCAGCTCGGCCAGCTCCTTGCGTACGGCCTCCATCTGGCGGCGCAGCAGGAACTCGCGCTGCTGCTTGTCGACGCCCTCCTGGACGTCCTTGGCGATGGACTCCGCCACGTCCTGCTCCGCGAGGTGCTCGCGCAGCGCTTCGGTGGCCTGCTTCAGGCGGGCCACCGGGTCGGTGGTCTCCAGCAGCCGCACCTTCTGCTCGGTGCTCAGGAACGGCGAGTAACCGGAGTTGTCCGCGAGCTGCGACACGTCCTCGATCTGCTGGACGCGGTCCACGACCTGCCAGGCGCCGCGCTTCTTGAGCCAGTCGGTGGCCAGGGCCTTGTACTCCTTGACCAGCTCGGTCACGGCACCGGGCAGCGGATCGGGCACCGACTCGTCGACGGTCGTGCCCTCCACCCACAGGGCGGCACCGGGGCCGGTGGTACCGGCGCCGATCTTGACGCGGCCGAGGCCGCGGATCAGGGCGCCGGGGTCGCCGTCGGACAGCCGCCCGACCTGCTCGACGCGCCCGAGCACGCCGATCGGCGCGTAGGCGCCGTCGATTCGCGGCACAAGCAGGACCCGCGGTTTGTTGCCCGGAACGACGGCGGCCTGCGCGGCCTCCACCGCGGCCCGTACGTCCGCTTCGGAAAGGTCCAGGGGCACCACCATGCCGGGCAGGACGACCTCGTCGTCGAGAGGCAGCACGGGCAGGGTGAGCGAAGTGGACGTCGAAGCCATGATCTCCCCTTCGGCAGGCAAGTTGAGTACTGCCCACTCAATGCGATTGCTCCGCGGGGTGTTCCCTGTCTGGGGCCTTGTTCGCTGTGAGCGATCAGTCGCGTGATCGCGCGCTGTGGGGGTGGGGGTGCGGGTGCTGCGCGGGCTGTTCGGTGGGTGGGGGCGCGCGTCTCGCGCCTAGGGTTCGGTGGGTGGGGGCTCGGGGCCCCGCAGGGGTCACTCTCCCCCAGCCTCCGGCCGGGGGGACCCCCACGGCGCCGGGAGTCAACCGTGTGTTCATTCGTAACCGGGGTCTCGGTCGTCCTGCGGGGAGACCCCTACGTGTCCCCGAGCCCGCGCCGTTCGCGGCTTTCCCACCACCGTGGCTGGGGTCTTTACAGACCCCCGGCACGGCTTACGCACGACGTGGAGACGCCCGGGGCCCTGCGCCTACGCCCCGTGCGCCTCACCACACGGTGGCGCGCACCAAGGTCATCTTTCACCTCCCCCCACCGGCCCGCACTCGCCAAACCGGCGGGAGGGGGTGTGCAGGGGGACACTCCCCGCAGGACGACCGTAGCCCCGGTTACGAATGACCACCTGGTTCACTCCAGGCGCCGAGGAGATGGCCCCCTGCGCACCCCCGCCCCACAAACAAAGCAAACGCGTATCCGCGCGAAGCGCGGGCCCGGTACCCCCCACCCCGCCGCGACAGCGGCGTCAGGCACCGGCCATATGCATCAGCTCCCACACATGCCCATCCAGATCCTGGAAGCTCCCCCCATACATGGGCCCCTCCTCCATGACCGGCTTCCAGGCCGTCGCCCCAGCTTCGCGAGCCTTGGCGAGCACCGCGTCGACTTCCGACCGG
This sequence comes from Streptomyces albofaciens JCM 4342, assembly GCF_008634025.1. Lineage (NCBI taxonomy): Bacteria > Bacillati > Actinomycetota > Actinomycetes > Kitasatosporales > Streptomycetaceae > Streptomyces > Streptomyces albofaciens. The sequence continues at coordinate 3,062,035 of NZ_PDCM01000002.1, forward strand.
CTGTCGCACGACAGGCACGTGAGGACTTCCTTCGTCTTCGCGGCGTCGCTGATGTCGCCGTTGATGAAGTCCCGGAAGCGGTCCTCCTGGAGGAGCATGACGTAGATGTTCTCCTCGACGACCATGCACAGGGTGTGCTCGTCGGAGAACTGCGGGTTGAACGTGAAGCCGAGGTGGGTGAAGAACTCGCGGGACGCCTCGATGTCCTTCACCGGCAGGTTTACGAAGATCATTCGCATGATGTGTGCCTCTTCCTGACGGAGCGGGGCCCCGGCCACCCCCGGCCGGGTGCAACCCTCGCTCCACCTCCCCGTCGTGCCATGGAGAAGCGTCGCTCAGGAAGCTAGCAACGGCCACTGACAATCGCCCCGTACCGCCTCCCACGGCGACGCCGCAGGAGGGGCCAGGTGAGGGTGCCGAGGAGCAGGGCCAGGAGGTGGCCGGCGTCGCTCACGGGGTCGGTGGAGACGAGGAGGTTGTTGACGGCGAACCACGTCACGCCCGCCAGGAGCGGCCACCGCGCCCAGGCCGGCAGCAGGCCCGCCAGCGCGCCGGTGCAGGTCATCACGCCGAAGCTGATGCCGTAGTCGAGGCGTTGCAGCGCGTCGGCGGGGAGGTGCCCGAGAGCGACCGCGGCGCCCACCGGCAGCTCGGTGGCCAGGGTGGCGATCGCGTGGCCGCCGAAGAAGACCGCGGCCGTTCCGAGGGCGCCGATGCGGCGTTCGAGCGCGGTGAGGACGAAGAGGAAGGCGATGGCGTAGGCGGAGGTCATGCCGCCCGCGATCCACAGGGCGCTGGCGACCAGTACCAGCAGGGGCGAGTGCGCCAGGTGTTCAACGTCCGTACTGGAGCTCCGGAGCAGGGCGGAGACCAGGTCGGGGTCGGCGTGCTCGGCGAAGACGGAGGTGGCGATGAGGAGGAGGGTGTAAGCGAAGGTGAAGGGCGCGCCCAGAGGAGTGGGCAGCAGCCGCCAGACGCGCGGTAGGCGTAGGGAAGCTGGTGACGCCGAGGGCGGGGACGCGTGCACGGGAGCGGATGCCGCCGAGGGCGGGGACGCGGGCCCGGTGGTGGACGCGACCGTCGGTACGACGTGGGCCGCCCCCGGCTGTCTGGGAACCCCCGGAAGCGCCGCCCCCTCCCCTGCCGGCCGCCCCTCGGGAGCAGGGGCCCTCTCCCCGGCCACGTCCGCCACACCAACCCGTTCCACTGCCTTCGGCCCCTTCCATCCCCGGCGCCAACGGTGCCGATGGCGCCACGGCACCAACGACCCCGGCCAACCCACCAAGATCTACGTACGCCGACAGCCTGCACGCTCAACCCATGAGTGAGCTGTGCCCGTGACGCGCGTCACCCGAAGCGGTGGGCCGGCCCGGCGAACCGGCTGGACCCGCCCCGCCCCGGTTGGTCAGGATGGCGTGCATGCTCGACCCCGCGTACCCCATGTCCGTACCCGGTTCGCCCGCCGCCGACAGCCCGCCGCAGGTGCTCGACCGCCGCGAGGGCCCGTACGGGGAGGCCGTCCTGCGGCGGCGGGGCGAGCACTTCGAGATCATCGCCAACGGGTGCTTTCTGATGGACACCTCGGACGGGCGGTCCGAGCGGCTGCTGGTGGACGCGGCGCTCGCGGAGCTGGCCGACGGGCGGCCGTCGCCCAGCGTGCTGATCGGCGGGCTGGGCGTGGGGTTCTCCCTGGTGCGGGCCGCCGAGGAGCGGCGATGGGGGCGGATCACCGTGGTCGAGCGGGAGCCGGCGGTGATCGACTGGCACCGCGGCGGCCCGCTGGCCGCCGTCTCGGGGGCGGCGCTCGCCGATCCGCGTACCGAGATCGTCGCGGCCGACCTGGTCGCGTACGTACGCGGCGGGGCCGGGGAGCGCGTCTTCGACGCGCTGTGCCTGGACATCGACAACGGGCCGGACTGGACCGTCACCGAGGACAACGGCGGCCTCTACTCCCCCGCCGGGCTCGCGGCCTGCCGGGAGCGGCTGACGCCCGGCGGGGTGCTCGCGGTGTGGTCCGCGCAGCCGTCGTCCGCCTTCGAACTCGCACTGCGAAATGCCGGGTTCACCGGCGTACGTACCGAAGAGATCCCCGTTGTCCGAGGCGTCCCGGACGTGGTGCACCTCGCGCGCAAGGGCGCGTAGCCGACGGTCACACCCTGCCCTTACGCTGCTGCCCAGCAGTACGCGACCAGGCAGCACGGGGACATGCAGGGGCGGGCGATGGATCAGACGCAGACCACCCAGGGCGGCACCGCCGCGGCCACGCCCGGCGCCCAGCGCCGGGTCCTCGTCGTGGAGGACGATCCGACGATCGTGGACGCCATCGCGGCCCGGCTGCGTGCCGAGGGCTTCCAGGTGCAGACGGCCACCGACGGGCCCGCCGCGGTGGACACCGCCGAGGCCTGGCAGCCGGACCTGCTGGTGCTGGACGTGATGCTGCCGGGCTTCGACGGGCTGGAGGTGTGCCGCCGGGTGCAGGCCCGGCGCCCGGTGCCGGTGATGATGCTCACCGCGCGGGACGACGAGACGGACATGCTGGTCGGTCTGGGCGTGGGCGCGGACGACTACATGACCAAGCCGTTCTCGATGCGGGAGCTGGCGGCGCGGGTGCATGTGCTGCTGCGGCGGGTGGAGCGCGCGGCGCTGGCCGCCCATACGCCGCGCAGCGGCATCCTGCGCCTCGGCGAGCTGGAGATCGACCACGCGCAGCGCCGGGTGCGGGTGCGCGGCACCGACGTGCATCTGACGCCGACCGAGTTCGACCTGCTGGTCTGTCTGGCCAACACGCCGCGCGCGGTGCTCTCGCGCGAGCAGCTGCTGGCCGAGGTCTGGGACTGGGCCGACGCCTCCGGCACCCGTACGGTCGACAGCCACATCAAGGCGCTCCGCCGCAAGATCGGCGCCGAGCGCATCCGTACGGTCCACGGTGTCGGGTACGCCCTGGAGACCCCGCCCGTATGACGGCCCCCACCCGCCGCCGGCCCGCCGACCGGAAGGAGCGGCGCGACCGGGCCCGGGAGCGGGCGTGGGACGGGCCGGCCCTCCTGCGCGAGCGGGTCTGGGCGCCGTTCTGGCGCCGGGTGTGGGAGGGGCTGCGGCCGCTGGACCCGTACCGCTCGGTCAAGGCGGCGCTCGGCGCGCTGGTCATCGTCTCGGTGATCATCACCACGCTGCTGGTGTTCGTCGCCATCCACTCCGACACCGAGCTGCGGGTCATCACGGTCTTCTCGATCATCGCCTCACTGCTGGTCACCCAGTTCGTCGCGCAGGGCCTGACGGCGCCGCTGGACGACATGACGGACGTCACCCGGGCGATGGCCAACGGTGACTACACCCGCCGGGTGCGCGGCGGGCGGCGGGACGAGTTCGGCGACCTGGCGGACGCCTTCAACCGGATGGCCGCCGACCTGGAGGCGGTGGACACCCACCGCAAGGAGCTGGTCGCCAATGTGTCGCACGAGCTGCGTACCCCGATAGCGGCCCTGCGCGCCGTCCTGGAGAACGTGGTGGACGGCGTCTGCGAGCCCGATCCGGAGACGATGCGTACGGCCCTGAAGCAGACCGAGCGGCTGGGGCGGCTGGTCGAGCACCTGCTGGACCTGTCGCGGCTGGACAACGGCGTGGTGCCGCTGCACGCCCGCCGCTTCGAGGTGTGGCCGTATCTGTCGGGGGTGCTCAAGGAGGCCAACATGAGCCGGGGCGCCTCGACCCTCTCGGGGCTGGCGGGCTCCGGCACCCACACCCGTACGGACGTGCATCTGCACCTGGACGTCTCGCCGCCGGAGCTGACCGCGCACGCGGACGCCGAGCGGCTCCACCAGGTGGTGGCCAACCTGATCGACAACGCCATCAAGCACAGTCCCCGGCACGGCCGGGTCACGGTGCGGGCGCGGGCGGGCGAGGCGCCGGAGAGCCTGGAGCTGGAGGTGCAGGACGAGGGCCCGGGCATTCCGGAGGCCGAGCGCCACCATGTCTTCGAGCGCTTCAACCGGGGCGATCCGGCGGCGTCGGGGCCGGGCAGCGACGGCGGTACGGGCCTGGGCCTGGCGATCGCGCGCTGGGCGGTGGATCTGCACGGCGGGCGGATAGGGGTGGCCGAATCCCCGCGCGGCTGCCGCATCCGTGTCACTCTTCCGGGTACCGGTGTCATACGAAGCTGACTCCGTGTGACGTAGGGTCGGTGGTGGAAGCACCCGGTTCGGGGGTGCGCCGGCGATGGCCCGTACCCGCATACAGGCGAACTTGGTGTGTTTCCCATCGCGTCATGCCCCGAAACCCTTTGCTGAATGTGACGTGCACGACGACTGACGGCCCCGGACTGCACCAAAGGTCCCGAGAGGCGTAGCCTTTATTCCCGCTGTCCACCACCTTAGGAAGCGGAAGAGGGCGGTTGCCGCCGTGTCGCCACAGTCCCCCAACAGTTCGAGCACTTCGACTGACCAAGAGGGGCAGGGTAAGAACCCTGCTGCCGCATTCGGTCCGAACGAGTGGCTCGTCGACGAGATCTACCAGCAGTACCTCCAGGACCCGAACTCGGTAGACCGAGCCTGGTGGGACTTCTTCGCCGACTACAAGCCGGGAGCGGGCGCCGCCGCGCCGGCCGCGGCGAGTGACGGCGCCCCCGCCACTCCGGCCTCCGGATCCGGCCAGGCCGCGCAGGCCGCCGCGCCGAGCGCGCCCGCGGCCCCGGCCCGGCCCGCGCAGCAGCAGCCCGCGGCCCCGGCCGACCGGCCCGCCGCCGCGCAGCCCGCCGCCCCGGCCCAGCCGGCCGCGAGCGCCCCTGCGCCCGCCAAGGCCGCTCCGGCCAAGACCGCACCCGTGAAGACCGCTCAGCCCGCAGGCAAGAAGGACGACGTGAAGGCCGACGAGGCGCCCGCAGGCCCGGAACTGGTCACGCTCCGTGGCCCCGCCGCCGCCGTTGCCAAGAACATGAACGCCTCCCTGGAGCTGCCCACGGCCACGTCCGTGCGCGCCGTCCCGGTGAAGCTGCTGTTCGACAACCGCATCGTCATCAACAACCACCTCAAGCGCGCCCGCGGCGGGAAGGTCTCCTTCACCCACCTGATCGGGTACGCGATGGTGCAGGCCCTCAAGGCCATGCCGTCGATGAACTACTCCTTCCAGGAGAAGGACGGCAAGCCGACGCTGGTCAAGCCCGAGCACATCAACCTCGGTCTGGCCATCGACCTGGTCAAGCCCAACGGTGACCGCCAGCTCGTCGTCGCGGCCATCAAGAAGGCGGAGACGCTCAGCTTCTTCGAGTTCTGGCAGGCGTACGAGGACATCGTCCGCCGTGCCCGCAACAACAAGCTGACGATGGAGGACTTCACCGGAGTCACCGCGTCGCTGACCAACCCGGGCGGCATCGGCACCGTCCACTCCGTGCCCCGCCTGATGCCCGGTCAGGGCCTCATCATCGGCGTCGGCGCGATGGACTACCCGGCGGAGTTCCAGGGCACCTCGCAGGACACCCTGAACAAGCTGGGCATCTCCAAGGTCATGACGCTGACCAGCACGTACGACCACCGCGTGATCCAGGGCGCCGCCTCCGGCGAGTTCCTGCGCATCATGAACCAACTGCTGCTCGGCGAGAACGACTTCTTCGACGACATCTTCAAGTCGCTGCGCATCCCCTACGAGCCGGTGCGCTGGCTGCGCGACATCGACGTCAGCCACGACGACGACGTCACCAAGGCGGCCCGGGTCTTCGACCTGATCCACGCCTACCGGGTGCGCGGCCACGTCATGGCCGACACCGACCCGCTGGAGTACGAGCAGCGCAAGCACCCCGACCTCGACATCATCGAGCACGGGCTGACGCTGTGGGACCTGGAGCGGGAGTTCGCCGTCGGCGGCTTCGCCGGCAAGACCATGATGAAGCTGCGCGACATCCTGGGCGTGCTGCGCGACTCGTACTGCCGCACCACCGGCATCGAGTTCATGCACATCCAGGACCCCAAGCAGCGCAAGTGGATCCAGGACCGGGTCGAGCGCGGGCACTCCAAGCCGGAGCGCGAGGAGCAGTTGCGCATCCTGCGCCGCCTGAACTCCGCCGAGGCGTTCGAGACCTTCCTCCAGACGAAGTACGTCGGCCAGAAGCGGTTCTCCCTGGAGGGCGGCGAGTCCGTCATCCCGCTGCTGGACGCGGTCATCGACTCGGCCGCCGAGTCGCGCCTGGACGAGGTCGTCATCGGCATGGCCCACCGCGGCCGGCTGAACGTCCTCGCCAACATCGTCGGCAAGTCGTACGCGCAGATCTTCCGCGAGTTCGAGGGCAACCTCGACCCGAAGTCGATGCACGGCTCCGGCGACGTGAAGTACCACCTGGGCGCCGAGGGCACCTTCACCGGCCTGGACGGCGAGCAGATCAAGGTCTCGCTCACCGCCAACCCGTCCCACCTGGAGGCCGTCGACCCGGTCGTCGAGGGTGTGGCGCGCGCCAAGCAGGACATCATCGGCAAGGGCGGCACGGACTTCACCGTCCTGCCGGTCCAGCTGCACGGCGACGCGGCGTTCGCGGGCCAGGGTGTGGTCGCCGAGACGCTGAACATGTCGCAGCTGCGCGGCTACCGCACCGGCGGCACGGTGCACATCGTCATCAACAACCAGGTCGGCTTCACCGCCGCCCCGGAGTCGGCCCGCTCCTCCATGTACGCCACGGACGTGGCCCGCATGATCGAGGCGCCGATCTTCCACGTCAACGGTGACGACCCCGAGGCCGTCGTCCGGGTCGCGCGACTGGCGTTCGAGTTCCGCCAGGCGTTCAACAAGGACGTCGTCATCGACCTGATCTGCTACCGGCGCCGCGGTCACAACGAGACCGACAACCCGGGCTTCACGCAGCCGCTGATGTACGACCTGATCGACAAGAAGCGCTCGGTGCGCAAGCTCTACACCGAGTCGCTGATCGGCCGCGGCGACATCACGCTGGAGGAGGCCGAGCAGGCGCTGCAGGACTTCCAGGGCCAGCTGGAGAAGGTCTTCACGGAGGTCCGCGAGGCCACCACCGCCCCGGCCGCCCCCGAGGTGCCGGAGCCGCAGGCCGAGTTCCCGGTCGCCGTGGACACCGCGATCTCCCAGGAGGTCGTCAAGCGGATCGCCGAGTCCCAGGTCAACATCCCCGAGCGGGTCACCGTCCACCCGCGCCTGCTGCCGCAGTTGCAGCGCCGCGCGGCCCAGGTGGAGGACGACACGATCGACTGGGGCACCGGCGAGACCCTCGCCTTCGGCTCGCTGCTGATGGAGGGCACCCCGGTCCGCCTGTCGGGCCAGGACTCCCGCCGCGGCACCTTCGGCCAGCGCCACGCGGTGCTGGTGGACCGGGAGACCGGCGAGGACTACACCCCGCTGCTCTACCTGTCCGAGGACCAGGCGCGCTTCAACGTCTACGACTCGCTGCTGAGCGAGTACGCGGCGATGGGCTTCGAGTACGGCTACTCGCTCGCCCGCCCGGAGGCGCTGGTCCTGTGGGAGGCGCAGTTCGGTGACTTCGCCAACGGCGCGCAGACCGTCATCGACGAGTTCATCTCCTCGGCGGAGCAGAAGTGGGGCCAGACCTCCGGCGTCACGCTGCTGCTGCCGCACGGCTACGAGGGCCAGGGCCCGGACCACTCCTCGGCCCGCATCGAGCGCTTCCTCCAGCTGTGCGCGCAGAACAACATGACGGTCGCGATGCCGACGCTCCCGTCGAACTACTTCCACCTGCTGCGCTGGCAGGTGCACAACCCGCACCACAAGCCGCTGGTCGTCTTCACCCCGAAGTCGATGCTGCGCCTGAAGGCGGCGACGTCGAAGACGGCGGAGTTCACCTCGGGCGGCTTCCGTCCGGTGATCCCGGACGACGCGGCGAAGGCCGAGGACGTCACCAAGGTCATCTTCTGCTCCGGCAAGGTCTACTACGACCTGGAGGCGGAGCGGGTCAAGCGCGGCGCGTTCGACACGGCGCTGGTCCGCATCGAGCGGCTGTACCCGCTGCCGGGCAAGGAGCTCCAGGCGGAGATCGCCAAGTACCCGAACGCGGGCAAGTACCTGTGGGTGCAGGAGGAGCCGGCGAACCAGGGTGCGTGGCCGTTCCTGGGTCTGAACCTGATCGACCACCTGGACCTGTCCGTCGGTGCCGACGTGCCGCACGGCGAGCGCCTGCGCCGCATCTCGCGGCCGCACTCCTCGTCGCCGGCCGTGGGTTCCGCCAAGCGCCACCAGGCCGAGCAGGCCGCGCTGATCGCGGAGGCGTTCGACGCGTAGGCCGGTCCACCGGTGCCCCGGGGCCCCGTCCTGAACGCCACGGCGTTCGGGGCGGGGCCCCGGGCCGTTCCGTACGGCCGTACGGAACCGGTCACCCGGGCAGCGGGTCGAACGTCCACACCGGCAGCCGCCCCGTGCCGACCGCCACGGTGAGCCGGTGGCCGCCGCCGAGCGTCTCCGTGAGTCCGGCCAGCGCCTGCGCCTCGACGGCGTCGGCCTCGTCGGCGGCTCCCGTCAGCCGCAGTACGGCGGCGTGCGCGGCCCGGGCCAGCAGCGCCCACGGGTGCCGGGCGCCCAGTGTGCGGGCGGCGCGTTCGGCGGTGGTACGGCTCAGGTCCGGCGCGCCGCCCGGATCGGGGCCGTACTCGTGGTCCGCGCAGAGGTTGTAGGCGGCGCCCAGGGTCCACGGGTGGTCCTCGCCCAGGAACGCGGTCAGCAGCCGCAGCGCCTCCTCGTTCAGCTCCCGGGCCCGTTCCGTCTCGCCGACGGTGCGCAGCGCCACCGCGTAGTTGGTCAGCGCGCCCGCGGTGCAGGGGTGGGGACCGTACACGGAACGGTGGCGGCGCAGGCTCTCGTCACAGCGGGACAGGCCCTCGTCGGGGTCACCGTGGGTGCGCTCCGCGCAGGCGTGGCTGGCGGCCGTCATCAGGGCGGGCGGCGCGGTGGGCCCCAGCACCCGTTCGGCGGCCTCCCGGACCTCCCGCAGCCGCACCAGTCCCTCGCCCACCGCGTCGTTGCGCAGTTCGCACAGGGCCAGGCCGTGTTCGGCGCACAGGGTCAGCGGGTGTTCCGCGCCGAGGAGTTCGCGGTGGGCCTGGGTGGTGGCGAGCTGCCGTCCCAGCGCGCTCTCGTAGTGGCCGAGCAGCCGCAGGTCCAGCGCATGGCGCCCCTCGGCGCGCAGCCGCCACAGGTCCTGCGGCTCCGGGGGGCTCTGGTAGCCGGCCGCGGTGTGCTCACTGAGGCGCAGGGCCTCGGCGTACCGGCCGAGCAGGCGCAGGCTGTCCGCGAGGGCGCCGGCCGCCTCCAGGGTGACGGGGTGCGCGGGCCCCAGTTCGGCGGCGCGGCCGTCGTACTGTTCGCGGGCGTACTCCAGGGCTTCGCGGTACCGGCCCAGCCCGCGCAGATCCGCGCCGACGTCACCGACCGCGGCCAGGACGGCCGACGCCGGGGCGTCCGCGGCGCGCAGCCGGGAGAGTTCGGCGCGGTCGGCGGCGGCCGCGCGCCGGTAGGAGCCCAGGGCGCGCAGCACCTCGGAGCGGCGCGGCACGATGGCCGCCGTCCAGGGGTGGCCGTCGCCGAGCTGGCCCCGCCAGCTGCGGGCCATCCGTTCCAGCAGGTGGGAGGCGGTACGGGAGTCGCCGCGCAGGTGGAGGTAGCGCACGCAGTTCAGGACCAGGGACGCGTTCTCCTCCCCGGCCTCGCCGGGCCCGCCGGAGGGCTCCAGGTGGGGCACGATCCGCGCGTACTGCGGCCATACGCGGACGTTGGCCGGGTCGCAGGGGTCGGCGGTGGCCAGCGCGTGGCGGACCCGGCGCAGCAGGCCGATCCGGTAGCCGCCGGGCATCTCGTCGCGTACCACCCGGCGCACCAGGGGGTGCATGCGCAGGACCGAACCGGTGGGCTCCGCGCCGCCCTCGCCGTCCTCCGGGGTCCACAGTCCGGCGAGGAAGTGCTCGACGAGGACGGCGACCAGGGCCTGCCAGCGCTGCGGGTCCAGGCACTGGCCGCGCAGCGGTTCGGGCAGGCTGATGCGGAGCAGGGCGGGCGGGGCGCCGCCGTCCGCGAACAGGGCGCACACGTGGAGGAGTTCGACGGCCTCGGGGTGGGTCTCGCGCAGACGGCGCAGTACGGAGGTGAGCGCGCGGGAGAACGTGGTCGGGTAGTCGCCGGTGGCGGTCAGCGGCGCCCGTTCCCAGGAGGTGTCGCGCAGCCGGGCGAGATAGCGGGGCACGGGCAGCACCTCGGCGTCGAGGTAGGCGACGGCCTGGGCCACGGCCAGCGGGTGGTCGCCCAGTTCGGCGGCCAGCAGCTCCGCCTCGGCCCGGCCGACGCGCGGCAGCCGCCGCCGTACGTAGCGCACGCTCTCGGACCGGGCGAAGGGCGGCACCTGGAGGACGCGGGCGTCGGGAGCGGCCCAGCCGCCGTGCTGCGAGGTGATCAGCACGTGGCCGGGGCCGCTGGGCAGCAGACCGGCCGTCCGGCGCGGGTCGTCCGCGCCGTCCAGGACGATCAGCCACCGGCCGTACGGGGCGCCGCGGCGCAGTGCGTCCAGGACGGCGCGGGCGCGGTCGGCGGGCGCCGCCGGGCCGCCCGTTCCCGTGGCGCCGGGGGCGGTGAGCGCGTCGTAGAGCGCGGCCAGGCGGGCGCGTACGGCGTGCGGGTCCCCGCCGGCCGGTATCCACCAGACCGCGTCGTACTGGGCGGCGAAGCGGTGCGCGTACTCGGCGGCCAGCTGTGTCTTGCCGACGCCGGGCATGCCCGCCAGGACGCAGACGGCCGCCCCGGAGCGGCCTTCGTCGAAGTGGTGCCCCAGGTGGCCGAGCAGTTCCTCGCGGCCGGTGAAGCCCGGGTCGCGGTCCGGGACGCCGCCCCAGATGTGCGGTGGTTCGGCGGGGAAGCGGGGCGCGCTGGCGCCCGTACGGACCCCGGCGAACGTGGTGTCCAGGCCCAGCCGCTCCAGGATGCGGCGCTCGGCCTCCTCGGCGCCCACGGCGCCCAGGAAGCCCGCGTCCGGGTCGGCTCCGGCCGCCTCGGCGGCGCGTGCGGTGACGGCGAACACGGCCAGCCGCCCGGGCTGTTCGCGCAGCGCCTCGGTCCATCCGGCGGCGGTGTGCGGACCGGCGGCGATCAGGCCGTCGCCGAGCAGCAGGACATGGGTGCCCTCGACGATCAGCAGGGCGCGCAGCGACTCCCGGAGCGACAGGCCGGCCGGCGGCTCCCAGCACTGGAGGGCGGCCTCGTGGCCGTTGATCTCCAGCCGGTGCCGGACCCACACGGCCCAGAACCGGTCCGGTCCCGCGAAGCTGATGGTGAAGCGGGTGGTCCCGGTGCCGGAGCCGCGTTCCAGGGTGCGGGCGACGAACTCCTCCGCGGCGGCCAGCTGCCGCTCCAGCTCCGCGCAGCGCCGCTCGGCGGCCGCCGCCCGGCCGCGCGCCTCCTCCAGGGCGGTGCGCAGGCGCGCGGCCTCGGTGCGCAGCCGTTCGCGGTCCGCGCGCAGCCGCTCCTGCGCGGCCCGGGTGCGTACGGCCTCGTCCTCCTGGGCGGCGTGCCGGGCCTCCAGCCGGGCGGCGGCGCCGCGGCGTTCGGTCTCCAGCTCGGCGATGCGCCGCTGTCTGGCGTGCAGGGCCTCGGTCAGCGCTTCGACGTTCGTCTCGGCGGCCCGCTGGCGCCGGTCGGCCTCGGCGAGCCGGTCGCGGAGCAGCTGGAGCTCCCAACCGAGCTTGTTGGTGGCGCGCAGGGCCTCCCGTTGGAGGGCCGTCACACGGGCTGTGACCTCGGCGGACACCGGGCGGCCCAGGGCCTGGGCGGCGTCCTCCAGGAGCCGTTCGACGAACTCGGCGGGGGCGACGGCCGTGCCGTTGAGGTAGCGGGAGACGGTGCCGGGGTCGTGGTGGCGGCGCAGCGCGTAGCGCCGCACGGACAGCCGCAGTCCGGCGAAGACGCCGCGCAGGGCCAGGGCCAGTTCCCGGCACTGCGGGGCGACGTGCCGGGGCACCGGCTTGAGGTCGCCGACGCGCTCCCCGGCGGGTGGCACGGGCGCGGGATCGCGCGCGTCGCCGTCCGGTCCGGCCGCTGTGTCCATGCTGGCCCCCTCGACGCGGGGCGTTGGGCCGGTCCGCAACGTGTGCGGACTGCCGCAACACCGGTGCGCGCCGCGACGGTGGTGCCGTGCCACCGTCCGTCCGGGCCCCAGCGAGAGGACCGCTCCCATGCGGCGCAAGCGCGTTGTCGTGAAGATTCCGTCGTACGTGACCGTCGCGGTGGCCTCCGGCGCGGTGCAGGCCGCCGTGTCCTGGCTGCTGCACCTGCTCCTCGGCTCATGACGAGCGTACGCCGCCGGGGCCCGCGCCGGTGCGGGCCCCGGGCGGGCCGGGGCGCGTCAGACCGGCTGCGGCTCGAAGTCCCAGTACGGGCGGCGCCGGCGGCGGGCGGAGAGGGTGTGCGGGTGCTCGGCGCCCAGCGTCTCGGTGAGCTGCTGCACGGCCTCCTGCTCCAGCTTGGACGCCTCCTGGCCGCGCCGCAGCGCCCGCAGGTCGTCGGCGAGGGCCGTCTTGGCGGAGAGGGTCAGCGGGTGGGTGTCGCCGAGCGTCTGCTTGGCGCGTTCCAGGGTGTCGCGGCTCAGCTGGGCGGCGCTCTCCTCGTCGTCGACGCGGTTGCGGGCGCCGGCGGCGTTCAGGGCGCAGCCCAGCGTCCAGGGGTGGTCGGGGCCCATGGCCCGGGTCATGCCTTCGAGCGCCTGTTCGGCGATGGCCAGCGCGTTGTCCCGCTCGCCGAACTCCCAGCACACCAGGCCGGTGTTGCCGAGCGCGCCGACGGTGAACGGGTGGGCCTCGCCGACCAGGGTGCGGTACCGCTCGGCGGCCTCCTCGCCCAGTTCCCTGGCCTGGCCGAGGTCGCCGTGCTCGCGCAGGAAGGTGGCGTAGTTGGCCTGCATCATGAGCGTTTCGGGGTGGCGGGGGCCGTGCACCCGGCGGGCGCGCTCCACCACGTCGCCCATCAGCGCGTCGGCCTGGGTGACGGCGCCGGAGCGGCGCAGGCACAGCGCGAGGTTGTGCTCGGCCCGCAGGGTCATCGGCGTGTGCTTGCCCATGACCTGGTGGTAGAGCCGTACGTTCAGCTCCTGGCGGGAGAGGGCGTCGGTGTAGCGGCCGAGCAGGCGCAGCATGCGGGCGTACGAGTACGCGGCGCCGAGCGTGAGGTGGTGCCGGGCGCGCAGCTGGCGCTCCCAGACCAGCAGCACCTCGCCGTAGAGGGCGAGCGCTTCCTCGTAGCGGCCGACGGCGCTGAGCGCGGAGGCGAGGTTGCTGCGCGAGGAGAGGGTGAGGGGCGCCTCGGGGCCGAGGAGTTCCGTACGGCCGCGCACGACCGACTCGAAGATCTCCAGTGCCCGCTGGTAGGAGCCCAGCGCCATGTAGGTGCCGGCCAGGCCGTCCTGGGCGCGCAGCAGGGCGCCGTCGCCCGGGTCCCGTTCGGCGGCCAGTTCCTCGACGATGGCGCTGCCGACCGCCTCGGCCTCGCGGTAACGGCCCAGGCGGCGCAGCATGTTGGCGTGCTGGTGGGTGATCACGAGCATGGTGCGCTGGGTGGGCGCGATGCGGGTGCGCCAGCGGGACAGGAACTGCTCGCACAGCCGCAGGCCGATGCGGTACTCACCGCGCACCCGCAGGTACTCGATGCAGTTCAGCAGCAGTTCCTGGACGGAGGTCTCGGGGCTGTCCAGGACGCCGGCCGGCTCCAGGTGCGGGATGAGGGCGGCGTACTGCTCCCAGGTGCGGGTGTCGGAGGGGCTCTGCGGGTCGGCGGTGGCCAGCACCCGGCAGGCGGTGGCGGACATGGTGTCCCGCTCGTCCTCGGCCATGTCGCTGCGCAGGAACCGGTGGTAGAGCCGGTGCATCTGCGCCGTCTCGACGGCGGGGTCCGAGGTCGTCTGGGCGACCTGGTAGTCCAGGCGCACGGCGGTGGACTCGGTCAGCCGGCGCAGCGCGGTGTTCCACGCGATCGGCTCGGCCGCCAGGTCGGCGAGGTATTCGGGCAGGTCGCCGCGGCGGGCGCGGGCGAGCATGGGGACCGGGATGGCGTCCGGCGCGAAGAACGCGAAGAGCTTGAGCAGTTCGACGGCGGCGGGGCTGCGCTCGCGCAGCGTGTTGAGGGTTATGGCCCAGCTGGTCTGGAAGGCCATCGGGTAGTCGGTGGAGATGCGGATGCCGACCAGGCTCGGCTCGCCGCGCCGGATCAGCTCGATGTACTCCCGGGGCGCCATCGGGTTGGCGTCCAGCCAGGCGGCGGTCTGCGCGAGCAGCAGCGGCAGGTCCTGTACGGCGTCCGCCAGCAGGTCGGCTTCCTTGTTGGTCAGCCGGGGGGCGCGGCGCCGCGCGTAGGCGACGGACTCAGTACGGGTGAAGGGCAGCACCTCGATCTCCTGGGCGCTGCCGGAGCCGGACCAGTCCCGGGTGAGGGTGGTGATCAGGACGTGGCCGCGGCCGTCCGGCACCAGGTCCTCGATCTGCTCCATGTCGTCGGCGCTGTCGAAGACCAGCAGCCAGCGGCGGTACGGGCGGCCGATGCGCAGCGCCTCGTGGACGGCGCGGATGCGGTCGCCCAGCTCCTGGCCGACCGGCAGGTTCATGCGGGTGGCCAGTTCGGCGAGCTGTTCGCGGGCGGCGCCTCGGTTGGTGGCGCTGATCCACCACACCACGTCGTAGTCGTTGCCGAAGCGGTGGGCGTACTCGGCGGCGATCTGGCTCTTGCCGACGCCGGAGATGCCGTACAGGGCGATCCGGGTCTCCAGCGGCTGGCCGGCTCCCGGCAGCGGGCCCGCCAGCTTGCCGTGCAGCTCCTCCAGCGCGGTGTCGCGGCCGGTGAAGCGGTTGTTGCGGCGGGGGATGTTCCAGATCTCGGGCGGGTCGTTGGGGAAGCGCGGGGCGTTGGCGGTGGGCTCGGCGGAGCCGCGGCCGGCGGCCGGGACGCCGAGGCGGTTCAGGACGCGCCGGTTGGCCTCGACGGCGTCCAGGTCGCGCAGGTCGGCGGGGCGCAGCACGGAGGCGGTGGCGGGCAGCCGCTGGGTGGCGACGCTGACGGCGGCGAACCGGTCGGCGTGCTCCGGTACGACTTCCTGGAGGGCGGCCGTCCACTCCTCGTGGGTCTTGGGGCCCAGCTTGAAGTACCAGTCGTCCAGCACCATGAGCAGGCGGCCCTCGGCGGCGAGCAGGCCGGCCAGTTCCTCGGTGAGGGGGCTGTCGGCGGCGGGGTCCCAGCGCAGCATGGTGGTGCCGTGCCCGAGCTGCTCCAGCTGGTGCGCGATCCATGCCGCCCAGGGCCGGTTGAACCCCGCATAGCTGATGGTGATGTGCTCTCCGGAGCCGGTAATAGCGGACTGGTCGGCCATGCGCCCGTCTCCTCGGTATGCGGCGGTTCGCGCGTGCGCGAGCTGGCTGTTCGGCACGATAGCCCAAGTATCGCCCCGTGCGGCGACGCCACGTCAGGTCTTGTGCGGCGTAGGCCAGTTGACGGACGCGGCGGCGAGTCCGGCACCGGCCCGGGGCGGCCGTCCCACGTGCACCTCGGCGTCGAGCCGGGCGGCGATGTGGCGGATCACCCGTTCCAGGTCGGCGCAGTACACGGACGGGTTACGGAAGCCGCTGCCGGCCCGGTAGCGGTGGGCGTAGTTGCCGCCGCCGCACACCGTCATCAGCGGGCAGGCACGGCACCGGTCGCACAGGCCGTCGGCGCCGAGGCGGCGGGCGGCCATCCCCGGGTGGGCCAGCGCCTCGTCGAAGCTGTTGCGGAAGACGTCCAGGCCGGTGGCGGCGGCGCCCTCGTACGCCGATTTGAGGGAGTCGACCTGCTCGATGGCGCCGTCGGTGTCGACGACGAGGGCGACCACGGGCGACAGGCCGACCGCCTCGCTGCTGCTGGGGCGGCCCAGCAGCAGGCCGATGATCTCGGTGAAGAGGCGTATCCGGGGCGCGGGCTCCGCTTCGTCCCACCAGAGGTCGAAGACGGTGCACAGCCAGTCGCCGTACGGGGTGCGGCTGACCGGGGCCGGGGGCAGCGGCGGGCGGCTGGTCCAGTTGGCGTGCGGGAGGAGGAAGTCGAGCATCGGGGGGCCGAGCGCGCGCAGCGAGCCGTAGACCAGGGCGGGGTCGGAGGTGATGTCGATGGTGCACAGGATGCCCGCGAAGGTGTCGGGGCGGCGGGCGAGCAGCCGGGCGGCGCGGGACGCGGCCGCCCAGGAGGGGCGTCCGGCGTGGTCCAGGCGCCGCCGGTTCAGGCCGGGGGTGCCGCCGTCCAGGCTGAGCCCGACCCGGAAGCCCGCGGCGGCCAGGGCATCGAGGGCCGGCGGGGTGAGGAGGGTGCCGTTGGTCTGTACGCCCAGGTGGACGCGGCAGCCGTCCGGGAGTACGGCGCGCAGCGCGGCGGCCTGGTCCAGGAGCGGTCCCGGGCCGGTGAGCAGCGGCTCGCCGCCGTGCAGGTCGACGCGGATCTCGTCGAGGCCGTGGGCCCGTACGTGTTCGGCGATGCGCAGCGCGGTCCGGCGGACGGTGCCGGGCGGGGTGTGCGGCGGGCGGGCGCGCCAGCTGTGGTCCGGGCCCGCGTAGATGTAGCAGTAGGTGCAGGCGAGGTTGCAGCGGCTGTGGGTCTTCAGGACGAACTGGCGGAAGGGGACCACGGGCGGCTGAAGGCTCTGGCACACCACGACGCCGCCCCCTGCCTGCGTCCGACGTCCGGGCAGCCCGATGACGGCCCGCTGTGGCGATATCTGGCTCGGCCACCGGAGAACATGCACACGGCAACAGCAACTGGCCGGAACCGAAGCGCGTTTGCCCAAAAACCGACGCCCGGTGTTCAGAAATGGACGCTCACCGCACGGTCGGTCCCGGACCATCGTCGTAGTACGCCACCGCCCGTTCGGCGGGGATCCAGTTGCGCAGCAGCAGGGCGGCCACCTCGCCCAGCACCGGATGGCCCGTCCGCGCGGCCACGGCGGCCACATCCACACCGCCGAAGTCCGGCAGCGGCTCGGCCGACGGGCCGGACGGCTCGGCCGGTGCGGCCGGGGCCGGACCGGTGACGGGGACTGTCGCCACGCTGTTCTCCTCTGGGCCGGGTGGCCGGGATGTTCCCGCGCGCCCGGGCACGGAAACGCCCGGCCCGGCCGGGTCGGACGGTCATTCGGACGGTTCCAGGGCGCGCATCCGCTCCCTCGTGCGCCGGGCCTCCGGGCCGTTCTCCTCGGACGCGCGCTGCCACTGCTCCCAGCTCTCCCGGTAGGCGGGCAGCGCCGCCTGCGGCCCCGCCGTGTCCTCCAGGACACCGGCCCGCCGGTGGTGGGCGCGCGCCGCCAGCAGCGGGCTGCCGGCCCGTTCGGCCGCGGCGGCGGCCCGGCGGTAGGAGGCGGCGGCGCGGTCGTGCCGCTCCCGGGAGTCGAAGCGGCGGTCCAGCACGAGCTGGACGTCGCCGACCTCCAGCCAGGCCTCCGCGCTGACCACCGGATCGGCCGAGCTGCGCGCGGCCAGCTCCAGCACCCAGTCGGCCTCGTGCAGATCGGCCAGGGAGGGCTGGCGGTCGTGGCGCAGTCGCAGGGCGCGGCCGAACAGCAGGCGGTGGGCGCCCAGTTCGGGGTCGTGCGGGGCGACCCGGCCGAGCGCTTCGCGCAGCACGTGCACCGCCTCGTTCGCCAGCCGTTTGGCCTGGTCGCCGGGGGGTTCCAGACGGGCGCGCAGCAGCAGCGCCGCACCGCGCCGGGCGAGCAGGGAGCTGTGTTCGGGCGAGTCGGGGGCGGTCAGGCGCAGTGCGGCGGCCAGCGCCTCGATGGCCGCGTCCAGCGCTTCGGGGTCGGCGGTGCGGGTGTGCAGAGCGCTGTACGCCTCGGCCGTACGGCTCAGGCTCTCCGCCTCCAGGGCCGGGTCGCGCAGTTCGCGGGCGAGCGCGCGGGCCCGTTCGAGGACCGGGAGCACGGCGTCGGGCCCGGTGCCGCCGCCGAGCAGGGAGCGGGCCTGGGCCAGCTCCAGCAGCGTCTCGCAGACCTCGCGGTCGGCGGAGCCGCCCCGGCGGCGCAGCAGGGTCGTGGCGGCGTCCAGATCGGCGGTGGCGCGCAGGGCGAGCGCCCCGGTGTACGCCTCGGTGGCCGTCTCGTGGCCGGCGGCCCGGCGCGCCTGGTCCAGCAGGACGCCGCCGCGCGCGGCGTAGATCTCGCCGGGCACCTGCTCGCCGCTGGGCCACTGTTCCAGGAGCATGGTCAGGGCCTGTTCGGCCTCGTCGAGCGGGTCGGCGGCCCGGCCGGTGACGGCCGCGGCGGCCGGGGGCAGCGCGGCCAGCCGCCGCAGCACTTCGGTACGCAGCACCATGCTCTCCAATACGCGGGGGTCCAGCAGGCTCATCAGCCCGCAGGCGGTGTCCAGGTGGCGCGCTACCTCCTCCAGCGCGCTCCGTTCACCGTCCGGGTACCCCGCGGCACCGCGTTCCTGCGCGGCGGCGTACCGCACCCGGGCGAGCACGATCAGCGCCCGGACGCGCGCCTCGCCGTCCCCGTCCGTCGCCCGCGCCGGATCGCCGCCGACGGCCTCCGCGGCCGCCCGTACCGCCCGTTCCGCCTCGTCCAGCGCGTCCGGCTGCCGCCACTTCGCCCAGCCGTGCAGCAGCGCGCGGGCGAGGTCGGTGCCCGCCGCGGGCAGGCGCTGCGCCGCGGCGCGCAGCAGCCGCACCGCTTCGATCAAGTCCCGTACGGTGCCGTCCCGTTCGTAGCGCTCCAGCAGCGCGGCGCCCTCGGCGGCGGGCCCGTCGGGCGCGTACGACAGCTGTGCGGGCGTCCGCAGGGCCGGCTCGAACCGGCGCAGCACCCGCTCGGAGACCCGCGCGAACGGCTCGGGCACGGCGCGCTGCCCGGTCGTCGGCTCCCGGCCGCTGCCGGAGAGCATGGCGACCGCCACCGCGGGGAAGTTCCGGGCGCTGCGGCCGAACGTGCGCTCGATGTAGAGGGAACAGTGCTTGAGGACGAGGGCGGCCTCGCCCGCGCTCAGCCGGCTCAGCAGCTCGTCCCGTACGCCGGGCACGAACTCGTACCAGGGGCCGCCGGCCGGGCCCTCGGCCCCCGGCGGGCCCGCGGGGTCGGGGAGCTGCTCTATCAGGCCGCTGAGCAGTACCTCCGCCAGCTCGGCGGGCCCGGTCTGGGGCAGCATCGCGCGCTGGACGAGCTGGATGACGGGCAGCGCGAGCGGTACGGCCGACAGGTGGACGGCCAGGTGGCGGGCGTCCGGCGAGGCGCTCTGCTCGAACTCGCGCACCAGCCGGGCCGGTTCGGGGCGCTCGGCGGCGCGGGCGAGGTCCGCGCCCAGGCCGTGGTCGGCGCGGACCACGGCGGCGGCGCCGCGCAGCGACAGGCCGGATTCGGCCGCGGCCAGCCGGGCCCAGCTGCCGAGGGCCGCGGGCGCGGCCGACAGGACCGGTACGGCGCGCTCGCGGGTGCCGCCCCGCGCCTGCCCGGCCGTGGACGGGGTGCGGCGGCGGCGCCGGGCCGGGCGGAAGTCCAGGGCGCGGTACGGGCCCTGCTGCCGGACGAGGGTGCCCGCGACGGCGGGCAGCAGGGTGCGCGCCCACATCCGCTGCGGCAGCGGCTGCACGACGGCGAGGGGCGCGTCGGCCACCCAGCGGTACAGCAGGCGCTGGATGCGCCCGTCGCGCCACAGCGGGCCCGCGCAGTCGCTCACGACGAGGGTGACGTGGTGGCCCGTGGGGTCGTGCAGCTGGTCGGCCCGGCGCAGCGGTGCGTCCCGGCCGGGGCCCGCGGCGACGCCGACCTCGTCGCCGTACGGGTGGAGGTAGTGCACCGTCACGTCGCGGAAGGCGCCGATCCGCTCGCAGACCTGCCGCAGGTCGTGCAGCATCTGCTCCCACACGGCCATGGAGGACGAGCCGTCCATGAGCAGGCGCAGGCTGGCGGCGCGGCGGCGGACGCCGCGCAGCACCGGGATGATCAGCTCGGCGTGTGCGGAGAGGTCGGCGGTGGCGTCCTCGTCCAGTTCCTGGCGGACCGGCGCGACCGGCGGGTGGTAGCGCTGGATCGGCCGCAGGGCGCGTTGCAGCGGCAGCAGTCCCGGGAAAGCGGAGGCGGTGGGGATGCCGACCTCGCCGAGGCGGCCGTGGTCGGGGGCGAGGGTGCGGTCGTCCTGGGCGGGCAGCAGGTCCACTTCCGTGCGCCGGGGGCGGTCCCGGGCGGTGTGTTCCGGGCCGGGCGGCGTGTCACGGGCGGCTTCCCGGCCATGGGGGTCCACGGAGAAAGTGGCCGGTTTTGGACCCTGTGCGGCCGGTGGAACCGTCCCTTCGGCCGGCGTCGCGTCGCTCTCGGCCGCCCCGGGAGTGATCCACCGGGCCAGCCACAGCGCGTCCGCCAAGGAGCGGGCGTCGGCGGGCAGGCCGGCCGCGCGCAGCCGCGCGACGATCTCACCGAGGGGGCCGAAGCCCGGTCCGCCGGCCGGCACCACGGGTCACCTGGTCCGATCCAGGGGCCGCAGCAGCTCGGCCGTCAGGCGCCGCCGCGTCTCCTCCTCGTCCTCGTCCGCCCAGCCGGCCTGCCGCGTCAGGTGGATCGCGTTGAGCAGCTGGTCCACGGCCCGTACGTCGCCGGGCTCGCGGTCCAGGAAGCGGTCGATGACGGACTCGTGCTCGGCCGCGGCGCTCTCGCCGAAGTGCGCCCGGACCATGTCCGCGAGCCGCTCCTTGTCGGGCGTGGGGATGTTCAGGTGGATGCAGCGGCGCAGCAGCGGCGCGGGGAAGTCCCGCTCGCCGTTGCTGGTCAGCACGATGAACGGGAAGGCCCGGCAGCGCACCCGGCCGTCCCGCACGGTGACCTGCACGCCGTCGTCGCTGAGCACCGGCACCTCGGGGGCCGATCCGGCCAGCCGCTCCAGCTCCGGAATCCGGAACTCCCCTTCCTCCAGCACGTTGAGCAGGTCGTTCGGCAGGTCGATGTCGCTCTTGTCCAGCTCGTCGACGAGCAGGACACGCGGCTTCGCGGCGGGCAGCAGGGCCGTGCCGAGCGGGCCGAGACGGATGTAGCGGCCGATGCCGCCGCCCGGCTCGTCCTGCGGGCCCGGCCGCCCCTCCGCCGGCCCCGGCGTCGCCCCGGGGTGGGCCGCGCGGGCGATCTGGAGGTCCTGGAGGCGTCCGATGGCGTCGTACTCGTACAGCCCGTCGCGCAGCGAACTGCGGCTGACGATGGACCAGTTCAGCACCCGGCCGAGGCCCAGTTCGTACGCGACCGAGTGCGCGAGGGTGGACTTCCCGCTGCCCGGCGCGCCCGTCACCAGCAGCGGGCGGCGCAGATAGAGCGCCGCGTTGACCAGCTCGCGCTCCGTCTCGCCCGGCCGGTGGTAGCTGGCCTCGCGGCGCTGCACACCGAGCCGGCGCTCGGAGGCGTGGTCGAGGGCCGCGGGCGGCGCGACGAGCGGACCGCCGTCGAAATCGCGCCACGGAGGGGGTGGCGGTAACTGCTCGATGCCGTCGTGCGGAGCCCCCGCGCCACGGTAGATGAGCCAGTCGCTCACGTCGGAACTCCTCGTCGCCGGCCGGCCATCGGGCAGGGGCGAAGGGCCGCGGCTGGGCTCTTGGCAAGCGTCGGCATCGCTTCCCGCCCTCCCCCGGACCCGTCCCCCTCGCAATCTCTCACGACGCTAGGACAGTAGCCAGCCGGACGGAAGGACACGGGGCGTTTTCCGGTCTCGGGGACCGTCATTGGGGCGACAATTGCGCTCCCTGGGAGAAGAGTTGGGGGATCGGATTGCCCGGATCGTCATAGAGCAGCACGAGATCCCGGGCCCAGGAGGCACCGCCCTCCGCGGCCTTCGCACGCAGCTCACGCACCAGTTCGGGCAGCTCGGCCACCGACTTCGGCGCCCCCAGCAGCTGCTGCACCTCCCGGTGGAACTCGTCACACGCCCGGTCGCAGTCGCGCTCGTCATGGCCGCCGGCCGGCCACAGCGCCACCGGGTGGCCGGTGTCCAGCGCCCAGCCGACGGCCTCCAGCCCGGTGCCGTCCGCCACCGACCGGCACAGCGCCGGGACCGCGCCCTCGTCCGCCTCCTCCAGCAGCCGCGACAGCCCCGACACGGACGCGCGGGCGCCGGCCGGCACCCGCAGCGCGGTCAGCTGCCGGGCCGCGGTCAGGCCCTGCCAGCGCCGCAGCCAGGCCGGGTCCACCTCCTCGCGGCCCTCCTGGCGGCGCCCCTGATCGCGCAGCACCACCGCGCGCGCCGGCCCCAGCGGGCGCAGCCGCGCCGTACGGCGGGTGGACGCGGGCACCTGCCAGCGGTCCGCCGCCGTGTGCCAGCGCTCCTCCGGAACCGCCACCTCCAGACGCACCCGGACCCCGCCCGCCGCGTCGTCGGCACGCAGCAGCCGTGGCCCGAGCCGCCGCAGAACCTGGTCGCGGGCCTCCTCGAAGGTCATCCCGGACCGCGACTCCTGCACCTCGACGCGCTGCCACTGCCCCTGGCCGTACCCCTCGCTCACCGACCAGTTGAACAGCTGCCGCCCGCCCGCGTCGTCGTAGAACAGCGGCTCGAACTCCACCAGGACCGAGTCGGGGCGCCGCCGCACCGGGCCGATCCGCTCCCGGTCCCTGGGCAGCAGCACGACCGCCTTGGCCGTCACGAACAGCGCCAGCCGCTCGGCCGCCGCGCGCACCTCGGCGCCCTCGTCACCGGCCGCGCCGCGTGCCTCGTCCGCGGTGCGCTGCGCGACGATGCGCAGGTAGTGCACGAACGCGCACAGCTCCGTGTACGGGTCGCTGCCCTGGTAGAGCGCGCCGTGCCCGTCCCGCCAGGTACGCAGCGTCCACGGCCCGGTCCGGCCCGTACGGCCCGAGGGGTCCGCGCGCCCCAGCGCCTCGGCGACCGCGGCCGCCACCACCAGCGGGTCGCGGGGCGCGGGCAGCGACGCCAGCAGGTCGAGCGCCTGCAGCCGCTCCTGCACGCCCCACAGGCGGCCGCGCCCCGACATGATCGCGTGCTGCGCGTCGAACCACGTCGGCTCCCCCGTCCCGCCGAGCTCCTGCCCGGCCCAGTGCCAGCGGTCGTGCAGGCACATCAGCGCGTGGTACGGGTCGTCGCCGAGCCCGGTGGCACCCGGTACGAGGTGGTGCGGCGCCAGCCGCCGCAACTCGGTCACCGGCACCGCGAGCCCGACCCGGTCCTCCCGGTGGCTGCCCTTGACGATGCCGACGACCTCCCCCCGGTCGCAGTCCAGCAGCGGCCCGCCGGAGGCGCCCGGGGTGACGCGCACGTCGCTGCCGAACTGGAGGCCGCGGGCGTCGCGGGCGCCGAAGCGGACGGCGATGAAGGGGTCGACGTCCACGGCGGTGGGGATCATGTGGCCGGGGGCAGGGGCGGCGTCCGAGCCCGTACCGGCACCCGGCTGCTCATGCCCCCGGAAGATGAACGCGTCCTCCAGGAGCGCCGCCGGCTGGTCGCTGAGCCAGGCGCACGGGTGCGCGACATCCGGATCGAGCAGCCGGAGCAGGGCCAGGTCGGTACGGGGGCCGCGGCCGGGCGGGTCCGCGGGCCCCGGGCGGCTCAGGTCGTACTCCAGGCGCGCGGCGACCACCCGTCCGTCGAACGCGACACCGACCTCCCCGTCCGGGCCGGTCGGACGGCGCCGCCCGTCCCCGCTGACCAGCACATGCGCGCAGGTCAGCACCCAGCCCGGGGCCACGAACACGCCACTGCCCCACAGCGGGGCCGGATCCACGCCGGGCGCCGGGCGGACGGCGACGGTGGCGCGGCCCGCGTGGGCGAGCAGATGCGCGTACTTCTCACGGTCGGCGCGCTCGGTGCGCGCGGACCCCTGACCGCCCTCCGAGGCCGCCATCACGCGCCCGAATCGTCCGGCCCTCGGCCGTCGCCACGGCCCTCATCCGCCACCGCCCCTTCCCGCTCCTGCCGCCGCCAGGTGAGCGTCACCGAGAGGTTCGCCTTGGCCTCACCGTCCGCGAGCAGCGCCACGGCGCGGCCCGGCTTGGCCGCCACCTCCACGCCGAAGCTGACGCTCGTCTCGTCCGGGGCCACCCGCTCGGTCGCCGCCCGCAGGCTGGTCGCGACACCGCCGACCAGCTCCCGCAGGCCCTCCACGCGTGCGCCGAGGGCGTCCCAGAGCCCTACGTCGTCGAATTCCTCGTCCGGATCGCCCGCTATGTCCAGCCGGGAGACGCGGGCCCAGACCTGGGTCCCGTCGGGCAGCTCGATGAGATGTGCGCGATCGCGCATCACGGCCTCCTGCTCCCCCTGAGCGGCAATGTCGCACTGCCCCAGGGCCGTTGACAGGTGATCAGGTTATCCCCAGGGTGCGAGTGACGCGAGGGGTCGCGGCGCCTGCCTATCCTGGCCGGGAACGTCACGGAAACCAGGTGGAGAGCACGGTGTATTTCACGGATCGCGGTATCGAGGAGCTGGAGAGCCGACGCGGCGAGGAAGAGGTCACCCTCGCCTGGCTCGCCGACCAGCTCCGCACGTTCGTGGACCTCAACCCCGACTTCGAGGTACCGGTGGAACGGCTGGCCACGTGGCTGGCGCGGCTGGATGACGAGGAGGACGAGTAGGCCTTACGTCCTTGGTGGTTCGGTGGGTGGGGGGCGCGCGTCTCGCGCCTGGGGTTCGGTGGGTGGGGGCTCGGGGCCCCGCAGGGGTCACTCCTCGTTGCCTGGAGTGAACCCTGGTGGTTGGACGCAACCGGGGCATCGGTCGCCTGCGGGGAGCCCCCTACGTGTCCCCGAGCCCGCGCCGTTCGCGACTTTCCCGCCACCGTGGCTGGGGTCTTTACAGACCCCGGCAGCGGCTTACGCACGACGCGGAGGCGCCCCCGGCCCTGCGCTTACGTACCGTGAATGTGACCACAGGGTGGGCGCGCACCAAGGTCATCTTTTCCCTCCCCCCCACCGGCCCGCACCCGCCAAACCGGCGGGAGGGGGTGTGCAGGGGGACACTCCCCGCAGGACGACCGTAGCCCCGGTTACGGATACACACTGGTTCACTCCAGGCGCCGAGGAGATGGCCCCCTGCGCACCCCCGCCCCCAAACAAACGCAACGCGTATCCGCGCGAAGCGCGGGCCCGGTACCCCCACCCCGCCGCGCGATATATCGTGAGGACGCAAACACGCGATAGCTCGCGTCGCCAGTCATCCAGGGGAGGCCAGGACATGTCAGCCCGGACCGAGTGGTCGGTCTCCGCGCCACGCACGCTGGAGATCGGGGAAGAGGTCACCGCACTGGAGGTGCGCGTGGTCGGCGGGACCGTCAACGTCGTCGGCACGTCCGACGGCGGACGCCCCCGCGTGGAGATCAGCGAACTGTCCGGACCGCCGCTGACCGTGCGGCAGGAGGCGGGGACGCTCACCGTCACGTACGACGACCTGCCCTGGAAGGGGTTCCTGAAGTTCCTCGACCGCAAGGGCTGGCACCGCAGCGCGGTGGTCTCGGTCACCGTCCCGGCCGCGACGGACGTCGCGATCGGCACCGTGGGGGCGAGTGCGGTGATCTCGGGGATCGGCGGGCGTACGGAGCTGCGCGGCGTGTCCGGCGACAGCACCCTCGTCCGCCTGACGGGCCCCGTGCGGGCCGAGACCGTGTCCGGGCGGGTGGAGGGCCAGGCCGTCACGGGCGACCTGCGCTTCAACTCCGTCTCGGGCGACCTGACCCTCATCGAGGGCTCCGGCGGCACCGTGAAGGCGGATTCGGTCAGCGGTGACATGGTCCTGGATCTCGATCCGGTGGCGACGGGCACGGACATCCGGCTGACGACGGTCTCCGGCGAGGTCGCCATCCGGCTGCCCGCGCCGGGCGACACGGAGGTGGACGCGGAGGTCGACGCGAACACCACCAGCGGTACGGTCGCCAACGCCTTCGAGGACCTGCGCGTCAGCGGCCAGTGGGGGGCCAAGCGGATCACGGGCCGGCTCGGCTCGGGCAACGGCCGGCTGAAGGTCACCACGATCTCCGGCGGCCTGGCCCTGCTGCGCCGCCCGCCGTCCCCGGACGGCCCCGCGGACCCGAAGGCCCCAGCGGGCCCCACCGACAAGAAGGTGCTCTGACCCATGCCCCCCGTCTTCGCCCATGGCCGCCTCCGCCTCTACCTGCTCAAGCTGCTGGACGAGGCGCCGCGGCACGGTTACGAGATCATCCGCCTGCTGGAGGAGCGCTTCCAGGGGCTGTACGCGCCGTCCGCCGGCACGGTGTACCCGCGGCTGGCCAAGCTGGAGGCCGAGGGCCTGGTCACCCATACCACCGAGGGCGGCCGCAAGGTCTATTCGATCACCGCGGCGGGCCGCGCGGAGCTGGCGGACCGGGGCGGCGAGCTGGCCGACCTGGAGATGGAGATCCGGGAGTCGGTCGCGGCGCTGGCGTCCGACATCCGGGAGGACGTGAGCGGCTCCGCGCGCGACGTACGCCGCGAGCTGCGGGAGGCCGCCGCGCAGGCACGCGAGGGCCGGCGTGGCGGGCGCCACGGCGGCGAGGAGCACGGCTTCCCGGACGCGTCCGACTTCTTCGACGGCCGGTACGGCGACCGGGAGGCCTGGCGGCAGGCGAAGGAGGAGTTCCGCCGCGCCAAGGAGGAGTGGAAGGAGCAGGCCCGGCGGGCCAAGGAGGAGAGCCGGCGGGCCAAGCAGGACGCGCAGCGGGCGCGCAAGCAGGCCCGGGAGGCCCGGTCGTTCGTCCGGGACGAGGTCCAGGAGGCCATCAAGCGCGTACAGGAACAGGCCCAGGAACATGTACGCACCGGGGACTGGGCCGGGGCCCTGCGCGAGGCGCTGTCGGAGGTGTCGCGCGAGATGGGCCGGTTCACGGTCGGGCCGGAGGGGGCGGCGGGCGCGGACCGGCCGGGCGGGGGCGCGGGGCCGGCCCCGGAGGACGGCGGCCCGGTGGGTCCCACCAAGGAAGACGCCGCGGCGCGGCCCGGCGGCGACGGTTCCGGCGCGGCGCGCCCGGAGGCCGCCGGATGGACGCCGGCCGAGCCCGCGTGGGCGTCCGAGCCCGGCTCCGGCGACCCCGCGCGGGACTTCGACCGGCTGCTGGACCGCTTCCGCGACGACCTGCGGGACGCCGCGCGCGATCACGGTGTGACGGCGGAGCAGTTGAAGGACGTACGCAGCCGTCTGTCCGCGACCGCCGCGCACGTCGGAGCGCTGCTGCGTGACCCGGAGGCATATGCGGCCGGACAGCGGCCGCCGCGCTGACTCCGGCACCGAACCACGCGTCGATTACGCACAGTTGCTCGCGAGGGTCTGGATTCACCCGCCGTAATCGGGGAAGTCAGACCCTCGCACGGCTTTTTGCCCGGTGCCGGGCTCCGCCGCGAGAAATCGCAGACCTACGGCCGTGTCCGCCCTTACAGTCAACTCTCCCTGTCTGAACGGATCTTGAAGGCCAAGAGGTACGCGATGTCGGAATACCCCGCGGTGGCCCGCCGGATGTGGCGCCAGCTGGAGCCCGTCCATGCCCTTCTCTACTTCGCACCCGAGGCGTTCGAGGAGGCGGCGGCCCTCGGCTTCGACACCGAGTCGCGCTGGCCCAGCTACTTCGCCTGGCGCACGGCACCGCTCGGCGCCGCCGGTCCCGAGCTGGTGGCCGCGACGTTCTACAGCTTCAGCCCGCGGATGATCGCCCGGTACGTGCCGGCGATCTGGTCGACGGCGGCGCCCGGCAAGATACTGGACGCGCGACTTCAGGCGGTGGACCGCATACTGACCGGCCTGCTGAGAGCCGGGAAGGTCTCCGCCGACCAGATCGCCGAGGCCGCCCGGCTGGCCCGCCAAGCGGCCGAGAACGCCTCCATGGCCGCCCGCCCGCTGGCCGCCGCCAACCGCGACCTGCCGTGGCCGGACGCGCCGCACCTGGCGCTCTGGCACGCCATCACGGTGCTCCGCGAGCACCGCGGCGACGGCCATCTGGCAGCCCTGCTGACCCACGACCTGGAACCGTGCGAGGCCCTGGTGTCGTTCGCCGCGATCGGCGCCGCGCCGAAGGCCGATTTCAAAGGGCGTGGCTGGTCTTCGCAGGAGTGGAGCGCCGCGCACGACCGGCTGGCCGCGCGCGGCTGGATCGCTCCGGACGGCAGCCCCACGGACCGGGCCCGGGAGGGCCGCGACGAGGTCGAGCGCATGACGGACCGGCTGGCCGCCGGCCCCTGGCGGGCCCTGGGCCGCTCCCGCGCGGAGCGTCTCGCCCAGTTGCTGAACCCTCTGCTGGGCGCGATCTCGGAGGCCGGGCTGCTGCCGCGGCACGGGACGCTGGGGATCGGGGCGGTGAAGGTCGCGTACCCGTGACGGACCGGCGTACGGCCGTGGCCCGCGACGCCTCTCGTACGGGACGGGCCCGCAGCCCTCGTACGGCACAGGGCCCACAACTCGCGTGACGGGACAGGCCCGCACCCCACGGCGGGCCCCGCACACCACGGCAGGCCCCACACCCCACGGCGGCCCCGCCCCGCTCACCCCGCCGGAGCCCGCTCCCCCAGCACCCGTACGACATCCGCGTGCGTGACCCCGTGCTCGGCCAGTACGGACGCGGCGAGGCCGGGCCTGGCCACCATGGCGAGCAGCAGGTGTTCGTCGCCGATGTGCTTGTCCCCGCGGCCGAGCGCGACGCGCAGCGACCGCTCCAGCACGGACTTGGCCTCCCGGTCGAACGGCCCGCGCAGCGAGCGCCCGCGCCGGGCGGGCGGCCCGGAGGCGGCGGCGAGCGCGCCCGCGCCGTGCGCCCGCTCCACCCGCGTGACGACCTCCGACACGTCGATGCCGAGCCCGGCCAGCGCCTCCGCGTCGGCGGCCGTCATGCCGCCCCGGCGCCGGGCCTCGTCCAGCGACCGCAGGACCGACGCCCGGCGCTCGCGCACGCCGAGGGCGGCGAGCGCCTCGGCGCCCGGGGAGCCCCGGCCGTCCAGCAGGGCGAGCAGCAGCTCGCCCTCGCCGACCGTGCCGGGGCCCGGCCGTACCGCGTAGGCGGGGGCGCCCCGCACCACGTCCCGGGCGCTCGCCGTGAACCGTTCGAACATCAACGCCTCCCGTACTTCTTGTGGACCGCCTGCCTGCTGACTCCCAGCTCGGCGGCGATCTCCTGCCACGACCAGCCCTTCACACGGGCGCTGCGCACCTGTACGGCTTCCAGCTGCTCCAGCAGCCGGCGGAGCGCGGCGACGGCGCGCAGGCCGATCCGGGGGTCCTGGTCGCCCGCCCGCTCGGCGAGCTTCGTTGCTTCGCTCATGCTGTCAATTTAGGTTGACACGGGGGCGGTGTCAATGATGGTTGACGCCACGGATCGCGCTCCTCCCGGCCACGGCAGCCGTGTTCTGGACTACGCGCAGTGGACGGACGACGACGCGTACGGGGAACGGGTACGCCACCGGCGGCCCGCCGCCGTCAGCCGTACCGACGAGTCGATTCCCGGCATTCGGCGGCCCGGAGTGACCCGGTACGCGCGCCACCGCGGCTACGCACCCGACGGGACCGCCCGTCGGCAGCCCGGCCCAGCGGTCACCCCACAGGAGCCCGATGAACATCCCGACCCTGAGCATCCGCGCCGAGTCCGGGCACGGTCACGTCAGGATCCGGTCGAGGTGATAGTCGATCGTGGCCTGGACGTCGGTCATCGTGCGGCGCCCGTGGAGCACGTCCATCCCCAGCCCGGTGACGCCCGACACCAGCAGGTCCGCCTCGCGCGCGGGGTCGACACCGGCCCGTACCGCGCCGGCACCCCGGATCAGGTCGGCGACCAGGGACTCCACGGCCTGTTCGCCGTGCAGGAACACCTCGGCCATCGCGGGGTCGGCCAGGCTGCGCACGAAGTACGCGGTGAACACGCGGAGCGCCAGGGCGCGTTGCTCGTCCAGCGGGAGGAATTCGACCAGCACGGCGCGCAGGACGGCCCGCAGGTCGCCGCGCTCGTGCAGGCCGCTCATGCGCGCGCGGGCGCGGCGGTCGTTCTCCTCGTGCAGCATGCGCAGCGCCTCGACCAGCAGGCGGTGCTTGCTGCCGAAGTAGTACTGGACCACGCGCAGCGACACCCCGGCCTCCGCGGCGACCTCGCGCATGCTCACGGCTTCCAGTCCGCGCGCGGCCGCGATCCGCCAGACGGCCTCGGCGACCTGGCGCCGACGCCGCTCCCGCGCGCCGTCCGCCGGAGGTCCGGGCGGCGGGGACTGCTCTCCGGGGGCGGCGGGCCCCTCCTCGGGACGGTCCGCCGCACGGGCCTTCCTGCGCCGCCGGTACGCCTTCGCCTGGCAGCTCCGCGAGCAGTACGCGGGCGGGCGCCCCCGGACCGCCGCGGGCAGCCCCGTACCGCAGACCCGGCACCCGGCCGCCTTTTCGTCACGCATGGGGACAGCGTATCGCGCCACGAGAAGCGTGACGAATATCAGATGGTCGCTGCTGAGTCAAGACATCGCGCACGATCCTTTGATACGGTCGTATCCATCGCGCGGGAAACGCCCTCACGAGAACGGGGACACGACCATGAATGAAGCCTGGTACCGACTGCTGTCCATCCTGGTGTTCACCGTGGGCTTCTGGGAGGGGCCCGCGGCCATCCTCTACCGGGTCATCGGCGACGACCACGGCATCCCCATGCGGCCCGTCAACTACCTGGACGCGCCCTGGAACTACGTCGCCTCGGGTGCCGTGATCGTCGCGGCCGTCGCCCTGCTCGCCGTCCTGGACAAGGGGCGCGAGAGGGCGCTGGCCCGCGACCGGAACGCCGGGGCGGCCCGTACGCACGCGGGCACGCGTACGGACACACCCGCGGGCTGAGGCGCCCGCCCGGCCCCGGCGCCGCGCCACCGTCACATCAGCTTGTAGACCTGCCCGGTCTGCCCGCCCTCGACCGAGCGGACGTACGCCGCCGCCACCCGGTCCAGGCCCACCGACTCGACACCGGGGAAGAAGGCGCCGTAGTCCGGGAGGGATTCGGTGACCACGGTCGGGCTCACCGCGTTGACGCGCTGCGGCGCGATGTCGACCGCGGCGGCCCGTACGAACGACTCCACCGCGCCGTTGGCCATCGCCGCGGCGCTGGCCGTGGGGATCGGGTCGTGGGCGAGGACGCCGGTGATCAGCGTGAAGGAGCCGCGTGCGGCGATGCGGGCGGTGCCCTGGCGCACCAGCTCGATCTGGCTGAGCACCTTGCCGCGGAAGCCCGCCGCGTAGTCCTCGGCCGTCATCTCGGCGACCGGCTTGAAGGGGACGTCACCGGCCGCGCTCACCACCGCGTCCAGCGTCCCGGCCCGCTCGGCGGCCCGGTCGTACGCCTCGGTGACCTGCGCCGGGTCGGTGATGTCCAGCCGCAGGTCGCCGCCGCGGCGGCCGACGGTGATGACCTGGTGGCCGCGTCCGGCCAGCGTCTTGTGTACGGCGGAGCCGAGTTTTCCGGTCGCGCCGATCAGAAGGATCTTCATACGGACGACGCTAGGCCGGGCCGCTCACGGGAGGGAAATGCCTTCCGCGGGGGATTTATGCTCGGAGGTTATGAGTGACGAACGGCAAGGGTGTGGACGGCCGGACCGGAGCGGGAGCGCACGGTGAACGTCGAGCTGCGGCACCTGCGGGCCCTGGCCGCCATCGGCGACGAGGGCACGATCACCGGCGCGGCGGCGGCCCTGCACATCAGCCAGCCCGCCCTGTCCCGCACGCTGGAGCAGCTGGAGAGCCGGCTGGGCACCTCGCTGGCCGAGCGGACCACCCGACGGCTGCGGCTCACCCCGGCGGGACAGCGGCTGTACGAGCACGCCCACCGCATCCTCACCCAGCTCGACGACGCGCTGGCCGAGGCGACGGCCGGGCCACGGCCGCTGCGGGCCGGGTTCGTCTGGGCCGCGCTCGGCCGGCACACGGTGCCGCTGCTGCGCGAGTGGCGGCGGGCACGCCCCGACGTGCCCGTGGAGGTGCACCGGCTCGCCGACCCCGAGGCCGAGCTGCGCCGCGGCACCGTCGATCTCGCCTTTCTGCGCACGCCCCCGGCGGACGACGGGGTGCTGCACACCGTTCCGCTGTACCAGGAACGGCGGATGGCCGCGCTGTGCGAGAGCGACCCGCTGGCCGGTGCCGACGCGGTCGGGCTGGCCGATCTGGCCGGCCACTCGATCGCGCTGTGCGCCACGGCGTGCACCACCAGCACCGCACTGTGGCCCGCCGGGCGGCGGCCGCGCCACACCTTCGAGGTCGCCAACGTGGACGAGTGGCTGACGGCGATCGCGACCGGCGAGGCGGCCGGGGTGACGGCCGAGGCCACCGGGCACAGCCATCCGCATCCGGGCGTGCGGTACCTGCCGATCACCGACGCCGGTCCGCTCACGGTCCTGCTGGCCCGGCCCCGTACGGCCACCCACCCGGCCACCGCCGCCTTCGCCGACCACGCGCGGCGCGTCCTGCGCGGCAGCGCGGGCCACCCGCTCAGTCCGCCGCAGCCGTCCGCACCGTCAGGGTGACCACGGCCGCGACGCCGTCCGTACGCAGCGAGACGCCCGCGTCGGCGGGCAGGAGCGCGGCGTCGTGGCGCTCCAGCGGGAGCGGGGGCGCGGCGGGTCCGCAGCCGTCCAGCGCCGTACGGCCGGAGAGCGCGACGATCAGCCGCGTGCGCTCCTCGCCCGGCTCCGGCGGGGCGGTGACCGGGCGCGGTTCGGCGGCGTACCGGCCCCGCGCCAGCTCCACGGTCGCCGTCGAACGCCCGCG
Organism: Streptomyces albofaciens JCM 4342; assembly: GCF_008634025.1. NCBI lineage: Bacteria > Bacillati > Actinomycetota > Actinomycetes > Kitasatosporales > Streptomycetaceae > Streptomyces > Streptomyces albofaciens. The sequence continues at coordinate 3,094,704 of NZ_PDCM01000002.1, forward strand.
CCGCAGCATCACGTTGAAGTTGACCACCGGCCCGTCCAGGAGACGGCAGTCGGTGGGCGCGTCGCCGGGGAAGGTGAAGGGGCGCAGGCCCGGCAGGGTGTGGCGGGTGCCGTCGACGGTCAGTTCCAGCCCGGCGCCCTCCGCCACCGTCAGGACGCGGTCGACGCCGGGCAGCTCCGAGTACGGGCCGTCCCGGCCCACCTCGGCCAGGCTCACCCGCCAGTCGAAGGCGTCCCAGCCCGCGCCGGGCGGCGCGGCTGCGATCTCCCGCGTCACGCCGCCGCCGTTGCTCCAGGCCGATGCCGTACGGCCGGCCGCGCGCAGCACCCGCACCCGCGCCCCCTCCCCGCTCCCGTGCCTCAGACCGTCAGGACGACCTTGCCGAACATCTCGCCCTCGGCCAGCTTCGCGAACCCCTCGCGGGCCCGGTCCAGCGGCAGCGTCGTGTCGATGACGGGCCGTACGCCCTTGGCCGCGCAGAAGTTCAGCAGCGAGGCCAGTTCGTCCTTGCTGCCCATGGTGGAGCCGACGACCTTCAGCTCCAGGAAGAAGATCCGGTTCAGCTCCGTGCGTTCGGGGTTGAAGCCGCTGGTGGCGCCCGAGATGACGAGGGTGCCGCCGGGCTTGAGGGACTTGACCGAGTGGGACCAGGTGGCGGCGCCGACCGTCTCGATCACGGCGTCCACCCGCTGCGGCAGCCGCTCGCCGGTGGGCAGGGCGGCCTCGGCGCCCAGTTCGACGGCGCGCTTGCGCTTGTCCTCGCTGCGGCTGGTGGCGAAGACCCGCAGGCCGGCCGCCGCGCCCAGCACGATCGCCGCGGTGGCCACGCCGCCGCCCGCGCCCTGGACGAGCACGCTGTCCCCGGGCCGCACCCCGGCGTTGGTGAACAGCATGCGGTACGCGGTCAGCCAGGCCGTCGGCAGGCACGCGGCCTCGGCGAAGGACAGTTCCCGCGGCTTGGGCAGCACGTTCCAGGCGGGGACGGTGACCTGCTCGGCGAAGGTGCCCTGGTAGCGCTCGGTGAGGATGGAGCGCGGCTCGTCGGGGCCGACGCCGTGCCCGCTCTGGCCGATGACCGAGTGGACGACGACCTCGTTGCCGTCCTGGTCGGTACCGGCCGCGTCACAGCCGAGGATCATGGGCAGCGCCTCCTCCCCGAGCCCCACGCCGCGCAGCGACCACAGGTCGTGGTGGTTGAGGGAGGCGGCCTTGACGTTGACGGTCGTCCAGCCGGGGCGTGCCTCGGGAGCCGGGCGCTCCCCCAGTTCGAGGCCGTTCAGCGGCTGGTCCCGGTCGATGCGGGCGGCGTAGGCAGCAAACATGATCCCAACGTAGGGCGCGCGGGGGCCGGGCGGTACCGCGCCGCGGTGTGACACGCGCCGCGCCCGGAAACGGCGGAAGGGCCCCGCACGGCGGCGGGACCCTTCCGGTGGCATCGGTTCCGGCTCAGCGGCGGGCGACGCCCTCCGCACGGGCGGCCGCGGCGACCGCCGAGGTCACCGCGGGGGCGACCCGCTCGTCGAACGGCGACGGGATGACGCAGTCGGCGCTCAGGTCGTCGGCGACCACGGAGGCCAGCGCCTCGGCGGCGGCCAGCTTCATGCCCTCGGTGATGCGGGAGGCGCGCACCTGGAGCGCGCCGGCGAAGATGCCGGGGAACGCCAGCACGTTGTTGATCTGGTTCGGATAGTCGCTGCGGCCGGTGGCGACCACCGCCGCGTACTTCTGCGCGACGTCCGGGTGGATCTCCGGGTTCGGGTTGGCCATGGCGAAGATCAGCGCGTCCTCGGCCATCTTGGAGACGGCCTCCTCCGGCACCGTGCCGCCGGAGACGCCGATGAAGACGTCCGCGCCGTCCAGCGCGGTCTCCAGCGAACCGGACAGCCCCGCCTTGTTGGTGAAGGAGGCCAGCTCGCGCTTGACGTCGGTCATGTGCTCGTCGCGGTCGGCGGTGACGACGCCCTTGCGGTCGCAGACCGCGACGTCACCGATGCCCGCCTCGACGAGGATCTTGGCGATGGCGAACCCGGCCGCGCCCGCGCCGGAGATGACCGCGCGCAGCTGGCCGAGTGAACGGTTCGTCAGCTGGGCGGCGTTGCGCAGCGCGGCCAGCGTGACCACGGCGGTGCCGTGCTGGTCGTCGTGGAAGACCGGGATGTCCAGGCGCTCCTGGAGCTTGCGCTCGATCTCGAAGCAGCGGGGCGCCGAGATGTCCTCCAGGTTGACGCCGCCGAAGGACGGCGCCATGCGCACGACGGTGTCCACGATCTCGTCCGCGTCGGTCGTCGAGAGCGCGATCGGCACCGCGTCCACGCCGCCGAACTGCTTGAAGAGGATGGCCTTGCCCTCCATCACCGGGAGGGACGCCTCGGGGCCGATGTCACCGAGGCCCAGCACCGCGGTGCCGTCCGTGACCACGGCGACGACCTGGGACTTCCAGGTGTAGTCGTGCACCAGCTCGGGTTCCTCGGCGATCGCGCTGCACACCTTGGCGACACCGGGCGTGTACGCGAGGGAGAGGTCCTCGCGGTCGCGCACCGGCACCGTCGCCTGGATCGCCATCTTGCCGCCGCGGTGGAGCAGGAAGGCGGGGTCCTGGCACTGCCGCTCCCCGCCGTCCGGTCCGGATCCGGGCGCGCCCTTGGCGTCCTGGTCCCGGCCGGTGCCGGCGTTCGTCTGGGTGTTGCCGCCGCTGTGGGACTGGGCGGTCTTGGCTGTCACTGGTTCAACCCCTTTATTCGTCTGTCAGTTGAGGGTGACCACTCCCTGGTCGGGGTGGGCGGGCACCGCGTCCGTGCCCTGCGCGACGGATGGCCGTCCCGCGGGGGGAGGTACGGACGCCGGGCGCGCCGCACACGCGCCCTGAGCCCCGGATGAGGGGTGTAACGCACCTTTCTACCGGACGGGCGTGGGCCCCGACGAGTCGGATTCGTTACCCCCGGCTTACAACTCCGGCAATAGCCGTGAACAGCGTAAACCCCTGGAAGTGCCCCACCGGCCGTCCGCATGGCGAGACGCGGGCGCGCACCGGCCGCCGCCGCGCGCCCCTTCGCGCACGGGTCACCCTTGGGACACCTGGCATGCGCCCCTCCGCTTACGTCCGTTATCCGATTTTGACCTGTACGGCAGTCCGGATAGCGGTGTCCGGATGGCAGGATTCCGTCACCAAACGAGGTCGCGACGCCCGAAGGTGTGTGCCCGGCCCCTGCCAGTCGGCTTCTCCCTCATCCGCAGGAGGATCAGCATGACCGCAAGCCCCACCCGTCGCCCGGCCGCCGGCAGGTCTCGTTCAGCCGTGGCCGCGGCGGCCGCGGTCGCGGCCTCGCTGCTGCTGCTCAGCGCCTGCGGTGACCAGACCGACGCGGCCATCGCCAAGCGCGAGGCGGCCAAGAACCGCAACCCGGACGCGCCGCTGTTCAAGCTGCTGCCCAAGGACGTGCAGGACAAGGGCATGATCCAGGTCGGCTCGGACATCTCGTACAAGCCGGTGGAGTTCCGTACCAACGGCGAGGTCACCGGCATCGACCCGGACCTCGCGGACGCCATGGGCAAGGTGCTGGGCGTCAAGCTGAACTTCAACAACGCCACCTTCGACACGCTCATGGGCGGCATGAAGTCCAAGCGCTACGACATCGCCATGTCGGCGATGACGGACACCAAGGACCGCCAGCAGGGCGTGGACAGCACCACCGGCAAGAAGGTCAGCGACGGCGTCGACTTCATCGACTACCTGGACGTCGGCGTCTCGATCTACACCCAGAAGGGCAAGACCCAGGGCATCGACGGCTGGGAAGCCCTGTGCGGCAAGAAGATCGCGGTGCAGCGCGGCACCGTCTCGCACGACCTGGCCAAGGAACAGACGAAGAAGTGCGAGGAGTCCGGCACGGACCCGATCTCCATCGAGGCGTTCGACAACGACACCGAGGCCCAGACCCGGCTGCGCACCGGGGGCGTGGACGCGGTCTCCAGCGACTACCCGGTCGCCGCGTGGGCGGTCAAGGCCTCCGGCGGCGGCAACGACTTCGAGCTGGTCGGCTCGCCGGTCAAGGCCGCCCCGTACGGCATCGCGGTGCCCAAGGACCGGCAGCGGCTGCGCGACGCGCTCAAGGCGGCCATGGAGGCCATCGTGAAGAACGGCAGCTACGCCCAGGTGCTCAAGAAGTGGAACGTCTCCGACGCCGCGGTCAAGGAAGTCAAGCTCAACGGCGGCAGCTGAGCGCGCCGAGCCCCGCCCGGCCGCGTGCCCGCTCCGCCCGCGCACGGCCCGTCCCTCCCGCCGAACGCTGAAAGGCAACACCCGTGTCCGTTGACGTCGACAAGCCGGCCCAGCCGCCGGCGGACGCCCCGCCGCCCGCGCCCGAGCCGATCAAGGCCATCCCCGTCCGCCATTACGGGCGCTGGGTCGCGGCGCTGGTCGTCCTCGCCCTGCTCGCCCTGCTCGTCCGGGCCTTCGCCGCCGGCAAGGTCAACTGGGGCGCGATACCCGACTACATGTTCAACGCGGACATCCTCCGGGGTCTGCGCAACACCCTGCTGATCACGGTGCTGTCGATGGTGATCGGCATCGTGCTGGGTGTGGTCCTCGCCGTGATGCGGCAGTCGAAGAACCCGGTGACCTCGACGGTCGCGTGGTTCTACATCTGGTTCTTCCGCGGCACGCCGGTCTACGTCCAGCTGTTCCTGTGGTTCAACCTGGGCCTGGTCTTCCAGTACATCGACATCATGCCGATCTACAAGGACGAGTGGTCGGACTTCATGACCCCGTTCCTGTGCGCGCTGCTGGGCCTGGGGCTCAACGAGGCCGCGTACATGGCGGAGATCTGCCGCGGCGGTCTGCTGGCCGTGGACGAGGGCCAGACCGAGGCCGCGCACGCGCTGGGCATGAGCCACGGCAAGACGCTGCGCCGGATCATCGTGCCGCAGGCGATGCGGGTGATCGTGCCGCCGACCGGCAACGAGGTCATCAACATGCTCAAGACCTCCTCGCTGGTCATCGCCGTGCAGTACTACGACCTGCTGCAGTCGGCACAGAACGTGGGCCGCGACGCCGGCCCGGTGGTGGAGATGCTCGTCCTCGCCGCCGTCTGGTACCTGATTGCCACCTCGGTGCTCAGCATCGGGCAGTACTACCTGGAGCGGTACTACGCCCGCGGCGCCAGCCGCCAGCTGCCGCCCACGCCGGTCCAGCGGCTGCGGGCCCGGTTCGGCGGCGTCAACCGTACGTCGGCCGGAGGTGCCGCATGACCAGCAAGTCCACCCCCATGGTCAAGGCCGAGGGCGTCCACAAGTCCTTCGGCGCGGCCCACATCCTCAAGGGCATCGACCTGGAGGTCGCGCCCCGCGAGGTGTTCTGCCTGATCGGCCCGTCCGGTTCCGGCAAGTCGACGTTCCTGCGCTGCATCAACCACCTGGAGAAGATCAACGCCGGCCGGCTGTCGGTCGACGGCGAGCTGGTCGGCTACCGGGAGGCCAACGGCAAGCTCTACGAGCTGCGCGACCGCGAGGTCGCCGCGCGCCGCCGCGACATCGGCATGGTCTTCCAGCGCTTCAACCTCTTCCCGCACATGACGGCGCTGGAGAACATCATGGAGGCGCCGGTCCAGGTCAAGGGCGAGGCCAAGGCGTCCGCCCGGGAGCGCGCGCTGAAGCTGCTGGACCGGGTCGGCCTGAAGGACAAGGCGGGCAACTACCCCTCGCAGCTCTCCGGCGGCCAGCAGCAGCGCGTGGCCATCGCCCGCGCGCTGGCCATGGAGCCAAAGCTGATGCTCTTCGACGAGCCGACCTCGGCACTCGACCCGGAGCTGGTCGGCGATGTGCTGGACGTGATGAAGGACCTGGCCTCGGACGGCATGACGATGATCGTCGTCACCCACGAGATGGGCTTCGCGCGCGAGGTCGGCGACTCGCTGGTCTTCATGGACGACGGCGTGGTCGTGGAGTCCGGTCACCCGCGCGACGTGCTGGGCAAGCCGCGGCACGAGCGCACCAAGTCGTTCCTGTCCAAGGTGCTCTGACACCGCCGGGGAAGGGCACGGGACATGCGTGACGGGCGGTACGTACGGGCGCGGCCTTCGCCTTCGTACGTACCGCCCGTCGCGGTCGCGGCCCGCCGGACGGACCGGGCGGGGCCTACTTCAGCCCGAGGACCAGCGCGTCCGTGGGAGAGCGCCACACCGCGCGCGCCTCGCCGAAGCCGGATTCGCGCAGCACCTCGCAGTGCCAGGCGACCGAGGGGGTGTCGCCGTCGGCGTGCTCGCCGTATATCTCGAAGCGCTCGGCGGTCGGCGCGGCGAGCACCGGGTCGGCGGCGGCCCGGTCCCACCAGGCACGCCAGTCGAGCGCGCCCGCCTCCTTGGCCCGCTCCTGGCGCGCGTGCCGGAAGGCGCGCTCGGCGGCGTCGATGCGCGGGGTGTCGCCGTCGGGCATGTGGTCGGCGTTCATGAAGACGCCGCCTTCCCGGACCAGGCCGCCGAGCTGTGCGTAGAGGCCGCGCAGCGGTCCGGTGTGCATCCAGTGCAGGGCGGTGGCGGTGAGCACGGCGTCGTAGGAGTCGTGGGGCAGGGCTGCGGTCCAGCGGGGGTCCTTGAGGTCCGCGCGGACGAACGTCACCCGGTCGTCGCCGTCGAAGTATCCCCGGGCGATGGCGAGCAGCGCCGGGTCGAGGTCCACGCCGACGCTGACGGCCTTGGGGAAGCGCTTGAGCAGCCGGTCGGAGATACTGCCCGTGCCGCAGGCCAGGTCCAGCACCCGGGGCTCGGTGCCCACCAGCGCCTCGACCATGTCGAGCATCACGCGGAACCGTTCCTCGCGGTCCGGCATGTACCACTCCTGCTGGCGGTCCCAACTGTCCTGCCACCCCTGCCAGTCAGTACCGACGACAGTCTCGGTCATACCGTTACCTCCAGGCCGTAATACCCTCGTAGCAACAACACCTATTACGAACACTAGAGCGCGTGCGTAAGGACTACAAGTGGAACTGGCCTATTACTCGGACTACGCCGTTCGCCTGGTCAACACCGAACAGCCCGAGCGCGGCGGCGACACCCTGACCTCGGTGGAAGCCGTGCGCGAGCTGTTCGGACCGGCCCAGCAGATGGCCCGCCGGGCGACCGAGAGCGATGTGACCCGCCTGCGCGCGGTACGGGCGCGGCTGCGCGCCGTCTTCGAGGCCGCGGACGAGGGCGACGAGGTGCGGGCCGTCGACCTGCTCAACGCGCTCATGATGGAGTTCCCGGTCAGCCCCCAGGTCTCCGGCCACGAGTTCCGCGACGAGGACGGGCGCCCCAAGTGGCACATGCACATCGCCGACCACGCGGCCAACGCCACCGCCGGCTACACCGCCACCGCGTCCATGGGCCTGGCCATCCAGCTCACCGACCTGGGCGTGGACCGGCTCGGCATCTGCCGGGCACGCCCGTGCCGCAACGCCTACCTCGACACCTCGACCAACCGCTCCCGGCGCTACTGCTCCGACCGCTGCGCGACCCGCGCCAACGTCGCCGCCTACCGGGCCCGCAAGCGCCAGGACGGCGAGCGCTCGGCCCGTACCGGCCGGACCGCGGAGACCGCCCAGGACAGCGCGCCCGACAGCGAGCGCTGAATCCCGCGCGGCGGCCGCACCCGCACCCACGCGCGGGCGACCACCAGCTCGTCGGGCACCACCCCGAACTCCCGGCTGTCGTTCTCCACGAACGGGTTGTCCCCCTGGACCCACCAGCCGTCCCCGCGCCGCTCCACGGCCCGCTTGACGATCAGCAGGTCCTGGCGGAACGGATGGCGCAGCACGACCACATCACCCGGCCGTACCACCGCTCCGTACTGGACCACCAGCTGGTCGCCGGGCCGCAGCGTCGGCACCATCGACGGGTTGTAGACCTCGGCCAGACCGAAGGCCCTCAGCCATCCCCTGCGCTCCCGCCCCTGCTCCTCCCCCTGCTCCTCCCCCTGCTCCGGCCCGCGTTCTTCCAGCCGCTCCGGCATCCGCCACACCTCCCGGTCCGGGCCCGGTGACCGCCACGGCCCGGTCGTCCGCTCCCGGTCCCATCCTCCATCAGTCCCAGCCTCGCACCGGCCTTTTGCCCTAAGACCCCCGGGGCACCCGAGAAAAGGCTTCCCGCAACGAGTAATCTCGCACCTGAGAAGACGATCACGAGGAAGGACTGAACATGCTTTCCCGCCTGTTCGCCCCCAAGGTGAAGGTCAGCGCCCACTGCGACCTGCCCTGCGGTGTCTACGACCCGGCCCAGGCCCGTATCGAGGCCGAGTCGGTCAAGGCCATCCAGGAGAAGTACCAGGCCAACGAGGACGCGGACTACCGCACCCGCGCCGTCGTCATCAAGGAGCAGCGCGCGGAGCTGGCCAAGCACCACGTCTCGGTGCTGTGGAGCGACTACTTCAAGCCCCCGCACTTCGAGAAGTACCCGGAGCTGCACCAGCTGGTCAACGACACCCTCAAGGCGCTGAGCGCCGCCAAGGGCTCGAACGACCCGGCGACCGGCCAGAAGGCCCTGGACTACATCGCCCAGATCGACAAGATCTTCTGGGAGACGAAGCAGGGCTGACCCGCCCGCCGGCCGGACCGCCGCGCGTCCGTCACCAGGACCGCGACCGCTCCGGCCCCCTTCGCGTCACCGCACCCGGTCCGCGCGGCGCCCTCCCGGCGCCCCGCGGGCCGGGTGCGGCCGTGTGCGGCGGCACCCGGCGGTTTCCAGGCGGCGGCGCGTCCGCGTACCCGCCGGTCGGTCCGGGTTTCGATAGGCTCGGAACGTGACGACAGACCGCTGTCCGGCGGACCACTACGAGGTCGTGGCCCTCGCTTCGTCCGCGGGCGGCATCGAGGCCCTGACCGCGGTCCTCGGCCCGCTCGGGGCGGACCTCCCCGTTCCGGTCCTGGTGGTCCAGCACCTCGACCCACGGCACCGCACGGTCATCGCCGAGCTGCTCACCCGGCGCACCGAGATGCGGGTCAAGCTGGCCGACGCGGACGAGCTCGCCCGCCCCGGCACCGTCTACATCGCACCCCCCGACCGGCACCTCCTGGTGGGGCCCGGAGGTACGCTGACGCTCTCCGGCAGCGAGCTGGTCCACTTCCTGCGCCCCTCCGCCGATCTGCTCTTCGAGTCGGTCGCCGGGGCCTACGGGGCACAGGCGATCGGCTGCGTGCTGACCGGGACCGGCAGCGATGGCGCCATGGGCGTGGACGCCATCAAGTCACGCGGCGGCACGGTGATCTCCGAGGATCCCCGTACGGCTGAATTCAAGGGAATGCCAGAGGCAGCGGTGGGTACGGGATCGGTGGACTTCGTGCTGCCCCTGGAAGAGATCGCCGCGGTCATCCGCGGTCTTGTCGAGACCAAGAGGCAGTAATGGGTGAAGCTCGGGACGTCGAGGCGGATGAGGAACTGGAGGAGTTGCTCGGTTTTCTGAGGGACGCCCGCGGCTTCGACTTCACCGGTTACAAGCGTTCGTCGCTCGGCCGGCGCATCCGCAAACGGATGTCCGATGTCGAAGCCGAGACCTATGCGGATTACCGGGACCGCCTGGAGACGAACGCCGATGAATTCAACGCCCTCTTCAACACCATTCTGATCAATGTGACCTCCTTCTTCCGGGACCCCGACGCCTGGACCTTCCTCCAGCGCGAGGTGGTGCCCGAGGTGCTCGCGGACGCCGGTGCCGACGAGGAGATCCGGGTGTGGAGCGCGGGCTGCTCCAGCGGCGAGGAGGCGTACTCCCTCGCCATCATGTTCGCCGAGGCGATGGGCGTCGACGAGGCCCTGAACCGGGTCAAGATCTACGCCACCGACGTGGACGAGGAGGCGCTCCGCGACGCCCGCTCCGGCCTCTACACGGCCAAGTCGCTGGAACCGCTCAGCCCGGACCTGCGCGACACCTACTTCGAGCAGAACGGCACCCGCTTCAGCTTCCGCACCGACCTGCGCCGCCGCGTGATCTTCGGCCGGCACGACATCACCCGCGACGCCCCGATCTCCCGGCTGGACCTGCTGGTCTGCCGCAACGCGCTGATGTACTTCAACGTCGAGGCGCAGCGGCAGATCATCGACCGGTTCCACTTCGCGCTGCGCGAGCGCGGCTTCCTCTTCCTCGGCAAGGCGGAGATGCTGCTGAACGACGCGGAGCGCTTCGAGGTGCTGAGCATGCGCCAGCGCGCGTTCCGGCGGCGCCCGGGGGACGCCGGCCCGCCGTACCACTCCGCGCCCGCGAAGATCCGGGTGGGGCTGGGCAGCGAGAAGCTGACCACCGCCGCCCGCAGCCGGCAGCTGCGCGACCTGATCCTCGACGCCAACCCGGCCCCGGCCATCGCGGTGGACGGCGAGGGCACCGCGGTGCTCATCAACGCCCAGGCCCGCACCCAGTTCGGACTGACCTCCAACGACATCGGCCGGCCCTTCCAGGACCTGGAAATCTCCTACCGGCCCGTCGAGCTGCGCTCGCTGATCGAGCAGGCCACGCACGAGCGCCGCACGCTGCGCGTCAACGGCGCCGAGCGGCGGGTCGGCGAGGAGACCCAGTACTTCGACATCCTCATCCAGCCGCTGATGGGCGCCAACGGGCTGCTGGCCGCCACGAACATCACCTTCACCGACGTCACCGTGGCCACCCAGCTCAAGTGCGAGAACAAGCGCGTGCGCGAGGACCTGGAGACGGCGTACGAGGAGCTCCAGTCCACGAACGAGGAGCTGGAGACCACCAACGAGGAACTCCAGTCGAGCATCGAGGAACTGGAGACCACCAACGAAGAACTCCAGTCGACCAACGAGGAACTGGAAACGACCAACGAGGAACTCCAGTCGGGCAACGAGGAACTGGAGACGATGAACGAGGAGATGCGCATCCGCACCGAGGAGCTGGACGAGGCCCGCGCCTTCCTCGAAGGCGTCGTCACCTCCATCGCCGCGGGCGTGGTCGTCCTCGACAAGGACATGAAGGTCAAGAGCTGGAACCGCGGCGCGGTGGACATGTGGGGGCTGCGCCCGGACGAGGTCATCGACGAGCCGTTCTTCTCGCTGGACTTCGGGCTGCCCACCGAGATGCTGCGCCCGGCCGTCGAGAAGTGCCTGGAGTCGGGCAAGCGCACGGCCCCCTCCCGGGTCTCGGCCGTCAACCGGATCGGGCGGCCCATCACCTGCAACGTGCTCTGCTCGCCGTTCGACCGGCACAACGGCGGAGTCGTGCTGCTGCTGGAGGCCGACCGCGGAGACAGCAACGACTGAGCGCCACCGGGAGCGTACGCTGTGGACATGCTTTGGGGCTCGGGGAGGGACGTCCAGGCGGAGCTGGCTCGCCGCCGTGCGGCCAGGGCCCGGCAGCGTGCCGAGCACGCCGCCGCGTGCGCCGAGCAGCAGGAAATCCTGGCGGCCTCGGTCGGCAGAGAGCTGCACCAGCATCTGGCGGACGCCTACCGCCGCTCCGCCGAGTGCCACCTGTCCTCCGCCCGGCTCCAGGAGGCGTACGCCGAGCGGATGAGCGCCTGGGGCGGCGACGAGACCAGCCGGCCGCGCTTCATGACGGGGGTGGCGGAGGCCTGCGGGACGCCCAGCGCGGCCCTCACGCTGATGAACGCCGACCACGGCCAGCTCTCCGTCGCCTCGTCCGACGCGCCCTCCCGGACCGCGCAGGACCTGGAGTTCATGCTCGGTGAGGGGCCGGCCCACGACGCGTCGGTGAGCGGCCGCCTGGTCGCCGCGAGCGGGCGGGCCATCGAGCGCCGCTGGCCCGCCTTCGGGCCCGCGCTGACCTCGCTGGGCATCCGCGAGGTGATCACCGCCCCGCTGCGTACGGAAGGCAGCTGCATCGGCGCGCTCGCGGTCTACGACCCGGGCGCCGGACCGGCCGCCGCCGACACGCTCGCGGTCATCGCCGACGCCCTCACCCGCACGGTGCTCCTCGGCCCCGACGCCGACCCCGAGCTGTACGAAGGCGCCGACCACCGCGATTGCGTCCAGCAGGCCGCCGGCATGCTCTCCGTCCAGGCCGGCTGCCGGGTGCAGGACGCGCTCGCACTGATCAAAGCACGGGCATTCGCCGACGGGCAGGCGCCGGACGCCGTCGCACGGCGGATCATCGACGGCACGCTGAAACTCGCCCAGGGCAGCTGAACCCACGAGGGGACTCCCACCCATGACCACAGCTCCGCACCACCTCGCGTCCGTGTTCGTGGAGCTGGCGGGCGGCGGCGCACCGGGACCGCCCGGCGTGCCCACCCTGCTGGCCCGGCTCACCGAGCGCAGCCGGGAACTGCTCGGGGTCCGGGCGACCGCGGTCACCTTCTCCCCCGGCGCCCGGGACGCCCCTCAAGTGGCGGCCTCCGGGCCGGGCCTGCGCCGCCTCGAACAGGACGCGGTCGCCTGGCAGGAGGGGCCGGGCCATGCCTGCCGCCACTCCGGCCGGACACTCGGGGACACGCTTCTGACCGGGACGACGGCCCGGCAGCGCTGGCCGCGCTACACGCCGCGCGCGCTCCGGCTGGGCTGCTCGCGCGTCGCCGCGCTGCCGATACGGGGTCACACCGGACCGGTCGGCGCCCTGGTCCTGCTGGGCTCCCGGCAGACCCCGCTGACCGGCGACCTGATGGCGCTGGGCCAGTCGCTGGCGGACTTCGCCGCGGTGACGCTGCTGCGCGAGCACGAGGTCGAGGCGGGCCGGGTGCTCGCGGCCCAGTTGGAGCACGCCCTGGCCAACCGGGTCGTCATCGAGCAGGCCAAGGGCGCGCTGACCGCCCGGCACGCCCTCTCCCCCGACGCCGCGTTCACCGTGCTCCGCGGCTACGCCCGCTCCCACCAGCGGCTGCTGACCGAGGTCGCCCGCGAGGTGGTCGAAGGCCGGCTCGACCCGGGGCGGCCGCAGGAGTAACGCACCCGCGGGGCCGCGGGTGCCGCCGCGCCCCCGCTCACCTCCCGATCGCCAACGGTCCCTCGTTCCGCACCAGCCACTCCCGGTATGCCGTGCTCTCCCAGGCCACCTCCATGTAGGAGGCGGTGAGGTCGGCGAAGAGGGCGTCGGCGGGGGCGGCCGGGGCGGCGCCGGGGCGGTGGGCCATGAAGAGGCGGACGGCCAGCGGGTCACCGCGCAGGGGGCGGACGGCCATGCCGTACCGGGGGCGGGACGTCGGCTGGCAAGGGGTGACCACCTCGCCCGCCGCGACCAGGTCGGCAGCGGTGAGGTAGTCCCCGTGCACCACCCGGGGATCCAGGCCCGCCGCCGCGAAGACCCGGCGCAGCCCGGTCCACTCGCCGTCCACCGACGGGTCGACCATCCACTGGTCACCGGCCAGGTCGGCGAGATCGACCACCGGGTGGCGGGCCGCCGGGTGGTTCACGGGCAGGGCGACGAACTGCGGTTCGCGGGCGAGGAGTTCCCGCTCGACCAGCCCGTCGGGGCGGCGCAGCGGCGCCCCCTCCACCTCGTGGACGAAGGCCACGTCGAGCTGGCCCATCGCCACCATCTGGAGCAGCGCGTTGGCGGACACGTCGATGCGGATGGTGGTGTCGGTGTCGGGCAGCCTGGCCCGCAGCCGCCGCAGCCAGCCCGCCACGGCCCGGCTGCTGGTGCTGCCGATGCGCAGCGCCGAGCCGCCGGACCGCAGCGAGGCGGAGGCGAGCTCGTCGACCAGCGCCCGCATGTCGGCCACGATCGGCCGGGCCCGGCTCAGCACGGAGTGCCCCAGCGGCGTCGGCCTGCTGCCGGTCCGCTCGCGGAAGAACAACTGGCCACCCAGGGCGTTCTCGATGCGGCGGAGCTGTGCCGTCAGGGAGGGCTGGGTCATGCCCAGCTGCCGGGCCGCCTTGCGTACGCTGCCGGCGTCGGCGATCGCGCACAGCGCACGAAGGTGCCTCACTTCGAGCTCCACGGCCGGAGCATAACGACGTTTGCGCACGTCACACCAGACTCTCCGGCCAGGCTGAGGTCTCTTTCCGCCAGGGGTATCGCCTGGTGCTATCGCCAGCTGTGATCTCCGTGCCCCTCGTGGATCTCGAACAGACTCTCCCGCACCACGAGTTCATCCGCAGGGCCCCGGCCGCCGCCCCACACGGCGACCGTACGGCCCCACGGACGATAAGGAGTCCCCCCACCATGAGATCTCCCAGGACGGCCCTGTCGGCAGCGCTCGGCCTCGGGCTCGCCGCCACCCTGGCCGCCGCGGCCCCCGCGACGGCGGCCTCCGTGTCCGCCGCTCCCCAGGCCCACCGGGTCACGGCCGCCGCCTACGTCGGCTCGGCCGCCGAGAAGGCCGACACGAAGGCGTTCTTCCAGGCGGTCATGAAGTCGGTCAAGGCCAAGCGGGCCGCGCACCCGGGCCTGAAGACCGTCACCGTCACCTATGACGCGAGCGCGGCGCCGACGTTCAAGAGCCAGATAGCCAAGAGCGCCCAGATCTGGAACGGCGCGGTGCAGAACGTCAAGCTCCAGGAAGGCAGCGGCGGCGACTTCCAGTACCGCGAGGGCAACGACGCCCGCGGCTCGTACGCCAGCACCGACGGCCACGGCAAGGGCTTCGTCTTCCTGGACTACCAGCAGAACCAGGAGTACGACTCGGTCCGCGTGACCACCCACGAGACCGGCCACGTGCTGGGCCTGCCGGACCACTACGAGGGTCCGTGCAGCGAGCTGATGTCCGGCGGCGGCCCCGGCCCGTCCTGCACGAACGCCCAGCCGGACCGGACCGAGCGGGCCAAGGTGGACCAGCTCTGGGCCAACGGCCTCAAGGGCGTACGGTTCTGACCGGCGTCGTCCCCCGGCAGGTCCGGTAAGGCGTGCCAGCGCCACGGACCCGGAAATCTACGGTGCGCGAGCACCACGGTCCGACAGCGCCTACGCGCGCGGCGGGTTCACCGGAGCCCTGCCGTGCGCGTAGGCGTTCCGCACACTTCGCGCCGTTGCGCCCGTGCCTCAGTGCGCCAGCTCGCGGCTCCACGCCTCCAGTACGGGGTCGCCGTCGTCGGAGCGGCGCAGCCGGCCGGCCGGCTGCCATCCCCAGGCCCGTACCGTGGAGCGCGCCGCCACGTTGGTCATGTCGACCAGGGTGACGGCCATGACGGCGGTGCTCCGGATCAGCAGGGTCTCCTGGAGCCGGGTGGCGACATGGCCGCGCCGGTGGGTGGGCAGCACCATCAGTTCGGCGACGACGAACACCCGACCGGAGGCCGTCAGTTCCTCCACGTCGCGGGGGACCTGGCCGTTGAATCCCTGCCACAGCCGGCCGTCCCGCTCGGCGGGGAAGCCGTAGGCGCAGCCGACCAGCGCCGGGTCGCTGGCGATCACCATCTCGAAGCCGGGGCGCTGGACGTGCTCGGCGAACCGCTGCAGAAAGGCCCCCCGTTCGCGGAACTCCTCGCCCGAGGGTTCGCGGTACGCCTCGACGTACAGGTCGGCGACGGCCTCGCGCTGTGCCTCGGCCTGCCACCGGGTCAGGCGCCGCAAGAAGACTTCTGCCATCCGGCCCTCCCACAAGGTCCCAGAAATCACCTTCGGTTGAGGAAGTACTCCTCCACGAGGCCGCTGTCGAGCGTGCCGTCGACGACCTGGCGGGCCAGGTCGGGCAGTCGGCGGCGGTGGGCGCGCGCGTAGGACCGGAGGTTTTCGAACGCCTCGTCCACACTCGTCCCCCAGCGTTCGGCGAGGATGCCCTTGGCCTGTTCGATGACGATGCGGGAGCTGAGCGCGTTCCGCAACTGCGTGCGCTCGATGTGGCCGCGCTCCAGACCGCGCTGCTGTATGACGGTGACGGTCAGCAGGTCGGCCAGCGACCGGGCGAACGCCCCGCCCCGCTCGCCGAGGGGCGCGGTCCCGGCGCAGAAGAGGACGACGACGCCGACGGCCCGGGAGCGCAGCCGCATCGGTACGACGTGTGCCGTCAGGTAGCCGTGCTCGCGTGCGAGGGCGGTGAACCGCGGCCACCGTGCGGCGGTGCGCGGGTCGGTCAGGGCGATGTCGGTCTCGGCCACGCCGCTGCGGTGGCAGTCCGCGTACGGGGACCGGATGTCGACCGGTCCGGCCTGCTCCAGCAGGCGGGCGGTGTCGGCGGAGGCCGCCATCACGTGCAGTCGGTCCTCGGCGTCGGCGAGGAGCACGGCGGCCGCGTCGGCGCCGACCAGGTCGGCGCAGTGGGCGGAGAGCCGGCGCAGCAGGCCGGCGGTGTCCACGTCGCCGACGGCTCCCCCCGGCTGGTCCGCCCGAGCCGTTGCCAGGCACTCTTCCCGGGCCATGCAAACCATCCCTCTCCCTCGTCGGCCGACGGTGCCCGTCCTCGTCTTCGGGTCGCGGTCGCATGGCTACTATGCCCCGGGCAAACCATTCACGGGGAGACCCGCGGCAACGCACGGTTCACGGGGAGCAGTTCGCCATCTGGTCGCAGCGCGCGTCCCGCACGGTGGCGTAGCGGGGGAACCGGCCGGTCAGCCGGGTGGCGGTGAACAGGGTGGCGATGCCGCGCTGGGCGTGTACGACGCGGAGCCAGCCGCCCTGTTCCACGGCCCAGGCCTGCGCGTCGCACAGCTCCCGCAGTGCGGCGCAGTCCATGAAGGTCACCGCGCCGAGGTCGACGATCAGCCGGGGCGCGCCGGTGGAGCGGCGGTGGCCCTGGCGCAGCAGGTCACGGAAGCGCGGCGCCGTCATGACGTCCAGCTCCCCTTCGGGCCGCACTACTTCGATCTTGCTCACGCCGGTCCGGCGGTGAAGGTCCATGCGGTGAAGGTCCATGCGGTGAAGGTCCATACGGTGGAGGTCCATAGCGATCCCGCCCCTGACGTCGAACGTGCACGTACTGACTCGTATTCGTGCGAACCGGGGTCCGGGGCACCGCGCCACCAGCGTATTCCGGCCCGGCGTCGGACGGCGGTGAAGAAAGGTTCCGTTCGAAACTCGGCCCCATTCGTTCACCCGTGCGGGTGTGGCGTCGCACGGACGAGCCCACCCGGCGCGCCCGGTCCCGCCGGTGCCCCTCAGCCCCAGAGCAGGTGGGCGAGTCCCACACCGGCGAACACCGCGCCGAGGGCGGCGGCCACGCTCGCCACCGCGTTGGCCGCGGCCGGCCACCGCGCGCCGTCGGCGGCCAGCCGGAGCGTCTCGTACGAGAAGGTCGAGTACGTCGTCAGCGCGCCGCACAGGCCGGTGCCGGCCAGCAGGAGCAGCCGCGAGGATCCGGCGCCCGCCGCCACCGCGCCGGTGACCAGGCCCAGCACCAGCGAGCCGACGACGTTGACCGCGAACGTGCCCCAGGGGAACACCGTGTCGTGCCGGGCCTGTACGAAGCGGTCGGCCAGGAACCGCAGCGGCGCGCCGGCCATCGCGCCGACCACGACGAGGAGCCAGTTCACCGCGCGCTTCCCCCGTCCGCCGGGCCGTCGCCGTCCGCGCCCGTGCCCCCGTCCTCGCCGGACCGGCCCCCGTACCGGATCACCTCGCAGGGTTCGAGGGTCACCAGGCCCCCGGTGACCAGTTCGTCCAGCTGCGGCAGGAAACCGCGTACCCGCTCTTCGGTGTCCACGACGACCACCGCCACGGGCAGGTCCTCGCTGAGCGAGAGCAGGCGCTGGGTGTGCACGACGGCGGAGGCGCCGAAGCCCTCGGTGCCGCGGAAGACACTGGCGCCCGCGAGACCCGCGGCGCGGGCGCGGTGCACGATCTCGGCGTACAGCGGCTTGTGGTGCCAGGTGTCGCACTCGCCCAGGTAGACGGTCAGGCGCAGCGCAGCGCCGGTAAGCCCGCTCATGCCGTCCGCCCCTCTCGTCCGTGCCGGGTCAGTACGTACCGCGTACCCGCCAGCGCGGCCCAGGCCGCCGCCAGCGCGCCGAGCAGGGTGGCCGCGAGGTAGGCCAGGGCGAGGGCCGGACGGCCGGTGGTCAGCAGGTGTTCGATGTCCACGGCGTACGTGGAGAAGGTGGTGAAGCCGCCGAGGACGCCGGTGCCGAGGAACGGGCGCAGCAGGTGGTGCGGAGTGCCCCGTTCGGTGATCACGGCCATCAGGACGCCCATCAGGGCGCAGCCGACGATGTTGATCAGCAGCGTGGCCGCGGGGAAGGTGCCGGGGGCGGTGGGCCACAGGAGGCCGGCGCCGTAGCGGGCGGCCGCGCCGGTGCCGCCGCCGAGCGCGACGGCGCCGATGACCGGCCACTGGCCCCGCCAGGGCGGTCCGGGGCGCGGGCGTTCCCGGGGCGGTGCGGTGGTGTGCGGTACGGCCGGGGCGGACGTGGCGTCGGCCGTCAGGGGGCGGGGGGCTCCGGTGCTCATGCGTCTCCTACTCGCGCGGTGCGTGCGTGGCTGCGTTCCGCTCTGCAAGCAGGGACCGTTGGCGGTCTCCGGCGACCGCGGTTCGGGTCCGGCGGGCCCCACCGCCGGGCGGTGATCGGTCGATCACCGGCGCCCTCAGGTTAACCCCGGCCGTTTGACACCGCCAAACATGGGATGTTCCCATCACCGGTGGAATCGAGAGGGAGGATGGCGTCCATGCCGCTGCGCAGCACCGCCCGCACCAGCCTGGTGGGCCTGGTCATCGAGCAGATGGAACGCCTGATCGCCGAGGGCGAGTGGGCGGTCGGCGAGAAGATCCCGGCCGAGCCGGTCCTGGTCGAGACGCTGGACGTGGGCCGCAACACGGTCCGCGAGGCGGTGCGCGCCCTGGTGCACACCGGGATGCTGGAGCCGCGCCAGGGCGACGGCACGTACGTACGGGCCAGCAGCGACTTCGGGGCGGCGGTGCAGCGCAGGCTGCGCCGGGCCGCGGACCTGGAGGCGTACGAGGTGCGTGCCTCGCTGGAGCGCGACGCGGCCCGCTACGCGGCCCAGCGCCGCACCGGCGAGGACCTGGCCGCCCTGCGGTCGGCGCTCGCCGAGCGGGACCGGGCCTGGTCGAACAGCGACATCGGCGCGTTCATCGACGCGGACGTGCGCTTCCACCGGACCGTCGCGGCGGCCGCGCACAACAGCGTGCTCGCGGAGCTGTACGAGCACCTCAGCGACGCGCTGCGCGGCACCCTCCAGGCCGTCATCCGCCGGCCGCTGCCCGATTCCGTACGCCACCAGTTCGACGCGCACACCGCCATCGTCGACGCGATCGAGGCCCGGGACCCGGACGCCGCCGAACGTGCGGCGCTGGAGCACCTGACGGAGGCCATGGACGCGCTGCGCGAGGCGCGGCCCGAGGACGGCGGACCGGCGGCGGACGCCCCCGGCGCGTGAAGCGGGCCGGCACGTGAACCAAGCCCAGGAAGAAGAAGACCATGCATGACGACGGACCGGCCGCCACACTGAGCGCGCCCGGCACCGGCGGCGCCGCGCGGCCGGACGTGCCCGCCGGCGAGACCGCCCCGCACGCCCCGCCGCCGGGCGCCGCCGGACGCCGCGCCCTCTACTTGGGCGCCGGCGTCATCCTCCTCGCGCTCAACCTGCGCCCCGCCCTGGTCGCCGTGTCGCCGCTGGCGAACACCATCCGCGACGAGAGCGGGATGTCCGCCGCGGCCACCAGTCTGCTGACCGCGCTGCCGCTGCTCTGCTTCGGCCTGCTGGCCCCGGTCGCGCCGCGGCTCGGCCGCCGCTTCGGCATGGAGCGCTCGCTGCTCGGCACCATGGCGCTGATCTGCGCGGGCACCGCGCTGCGGCTGGTGGACTCGGTGGCCGCGCTGTTCGCCGGGACGATCGTCATCGGCGCGGGCATAGCCGTCGCCAACGTGCTGCTGCCCGGCCTGATCAAGCGCGACTTCGCGGCCCGGTCCGGGCTGATGACCGGGCTGTACTCCATGTCGCTGTTCGGCGGCGCGGCACTGGCCGCCGGGGTCACCGTGCCGGTGCAGCGCGCGGCCGGGCTGAGCTGGCAGGCCACGCTCGCGTGCTGGGGCGCGCTGGCGGTCGTCGCGCTGGTGGTGTGGCTGCCGCAGACCCGCAGCCGTACGCGTACCGCCGCGGCCACCGCCCGCGAGGCCGCCCACCCGGTGCGCGGCCTGTGGCGCTCCCCGCTGGCCTGGCAGGTCACCGCCTACATGGGATTGCAGTCGCTCAGCTACTACGCGGCGGCGGCCTGGCTGCCGACCATGCTCACCGACGCCGGGATGAGCTCGGGCGACGCGGGCTGGATGCTGTCGTTCTCCTCGCTGCTGGGCATCGCGGGCTCGTTCCTGGCGCCGGTGATCGTCGGGCGGCGGCTGCCGGCGGGCGCGCTGGCCACGCTCGGCGCGGTGCTGTGCGCGGCCGGGTTCGCCGGGATGCTGGCCGCGCCGGCCGGCGGCGCGTACGTGTGGATGACGCTGCTGGGCCTGGGGCAGGGCGCGGCCATCAGCCTGGCCCTGCTGTTCATCGTGCAGCGCGCGCCGGACATCCGGCACACCGCGCAGCTGTCCAGCATGGCCCAGTGCTTCGGCTACATCCTCGCGGCCACCGGGCCCGCGGTGCTGGGCGCCGTGCACGACGCCTCGGGCGGCTGGACGGTGCCCGTGATCGTGCTGCTGGCCCTGCTGGTCCCGCAGGTGGCGATGGGGCTGGGCGCGGCCCGGCCCCGGCACGTCGCGGGCCGCTGAGGCCCGTACACCGCCGGATCCGTGTCCGTACGGGAGGGAGCGCGCGGGTTCGCCGCGCCTCCCGTTCGGCCGGGCGGGCGGGCCATACTGGGTGCCGTGTCGGTGATCAGCAACCTCCGTAAAGCGGTCCGGCTGCCGCAGCAACGGCGCCGCGGTGTCGACCTCAGCCACCCGGCGCGCTCGCCGCTGGGCACCGCCGTGGTGAACTGCGCGGTCTACGAGAAGGGCGTGCGCCAGCCCGGCGACCACCCGGCCGAGGACGCGGTCCGCCGGGTCCGTGAGTCGGGGAACGGCTTCGTGTGGATCGGTCTGCACGAGCCGTCGGAGGCGGAGTTCGCCGGCATCGCCGAGCTGTTCGGGCTGCACCCGCTCGCCGTCGAGGACGCGGTGCACGCCCACCAGCGGCCGAAGCTGGAGCGCTACGACAGCTCGCTGTTCACGGTGTTCAAGACGGTCCGCTACGTGGAGCACGACCGGCTGACCGAGACCAGCGAGGTGGTCGACACCGGCGAGATCATGGTCTTCACCGGCGCCGACTTCGTCGTCACGGTCCGGCACGGCGGCCACGGCTCGCTCGGCCCGCTGCGCGAGCAGCTGGAGTCCGACCCGGAGCAGCTGGCCGTCGGCCCGTCGGCGGTGCTGCACGCCATCGCCGACCTGGTGGTGGACGACTATCTGGACGTCGCCGCCGCCGTGCAGGACGACATCGACGACGTCGAGAGCGAGGTCTTCGCCGAGAGTCCGCGCCGTACGAAGAGCGGGGAACGGGGCGGCGGCACCAAGGGCGCCGGCACCGGCGCGGGCCGGATCTACCAGCTCAAGCGCGAGCTGCTGGAGCTGAAGCGGGCGGTGGCGCCGCTGGGCGGCCCGCTGCACGCGCTGGCCACCCGGCCGATGGCGCTGGTGGATCCGCACATCACCACGTACTTCCGGGACGTGTCGGACCACCTGGAGCGGGTGACCGAGCAGATCACGGCCTTCGACGAACTGCTCAACTCCATACTCCAGGCGCACCTCGCGCAGGTGACCGTGGCGCAGAACGAGGACATGCGCCGGATCAGCGCCTGGGTGGCGATCCTCGCCGTGCCGACCATGGTGTGCGGGATCTACGGCATGAACTTCGAGCACATGCCGGAGAAGCACTGGACGTTCGGCTATCCGCTGATCATGGCCGTGACGCTCACCCTCTGCTTCCTCATCCACCGGGGCTTCAAGCGCAACGGGTGGCTGTAGGGCCCCCGGGCCACCGCGCCACCGGTTCACCGCGCCCCCGGTTGCGCCCCCAGTTCACCGGGGCCCGGACCCCGGACCCCAAGCCCCGGACCCCGACCCCTGGGCCCCGTGCCCCGGCCGCTAGCCCAGGTAGCCGTCCGGGCGGATCAGGAAGGTGTCGCCCGGCGCCGCCGCGTAGGCCGTGAAGGCGTGGCCCTCGGCGTCGGTGACGTACCGCCCGTGGCCGGGCACCTCGCCGGGGCGCAGCACGGCGTACGCGTGCTCCTCGTCCGGGGCGGGCGCCCCGAAGACCAGCCGGGTGAAGTGCGGGCCGCGGAAGAGGTCGAAGAGGCGGACGCCCTTGCCGTCCGCGTCGAGCAGCGGGGCGTCCGGGGCGCGGTCGCCGGTGACGAGGGGGCCGGTGGCGTCCGGGGCGCGGTAGGTGATGTCGAGGCCGAAGCCCTCCTCGCCGCGCTTGTGCGCGTCCGCGTCGCCCGCCACGTACTTGTCCAGCAGGCCGGTGCTCACGCCGAGCACGCGCTCCGCGACCGCCCGCCGCTCGGTCTCGTAACTGTCGAGCGCGGTCTCCGCGGCCAGCTTCCAGCCGAGGTTGTACGCGTCCTGCACGCCCGTGTTCAGCCCCTGGCCGCCGGTCGGCGGGTGGACGTGCGCGGCGTCGCCGGCCAGGAAGACCCGCCCCACCCGGTACCGCTCGGCGAGCCGCACGTTCGGCCGCCACACCGTCGACCAGCCGTGCCCGGTCAGGCGCACCCCGGGCGCGAACCGGTCCAGCGCGGCCTGCATCGTCTCCAGTGAGGCGTCGTCGCCGTCCCCGAGCGGCGTGATCAGCTGGAAGCGCCCGGTGCCCGGCAGCGGGGTCAGCGCGACGCCCTTCATCGGTTCGTCCGCCGCGGCGAACCAGTGGCCGACCGTGAGGTCGAGGCCCGGTGCGGTCACATCGCCGACCAGCACCCGGAAGGACTCGTCGGTGACGCCGGGGAAGGCCACGCCGATCGCCTTGCGCACGAAGCTGGCGCCGCCGTCCGCCCCCACCAGGTAGTCGAACCGGTCCTCCGCACCGGTGGCGAACCGCGCGGTCACCCCGTCCGCGTCCTGCATGAGCCCGGTCAGCTCGGTGCCCAGCTCGACGCGTACGCCGAACTCGGCCAGCCGGTCCCGCAGGATGCCCTCGGTCTGCGACTGGCCCAGCACCCAGCCGTTCGGGTACGGGACGTCCGGGCGGGGGTCGCGCGGCTCGGCCATCCAGTGCTCGCCGGCGAACCGGCCGTCGAGGTGCAGGCGCAGCGGTGCCGGCGGCGCCCCGGCCGCGCGGACGGCGTCCAGCACGCCGAGGTCGTCGAAGACCTCCAGCGTGCGCGGCTGGAGGCCGTCGCCGCGCGAGCCGTCGAAGTACGCGGTCGCCTTGTCGGCCACCCGTACCCCGACGCCGCGCCGGGCCAGCTCGATCCCCAGCGTCAGTCCGGTCGGTCCCCCGCCCACGACGAGTACCCGCATGACGAACCCCTCTCGGTGAAATCCGATTCACTGAACTTGGATTCATCGTGCGGGCTGCTAGCGTGCGCTGTCAAGGAAGCGGGAGGACACGTGAAGCGCGCGGAGCAGGCGAGCGAGACCAGGGCGGCGCTGATCGAGGCGGCCAAGCGCCTGTTCGCGGCCCGCGGCTACCTGAACACGAAGGTCACCGACATCACGGCCGAGGCCGGGCGGGCCGCCGGCTCCTTCTACAACCACTTCGCGGGCAAGGAAGAGCTGCTCAAGGCGCTGCTGGACGAGCTGGCCACGGAGAGCGACCGCTACGCGGTCACCGCCGAGCACAAGTCCGACTTCACCGACCCGGACGCGATCCGCTACCACGTGGCCGCCTACTGGCGCGTGCACCGGGACCACGCGCCGACCATGCTCGCGCTGCGCCAGGCGGCGCTGGTCAGCGAGGACTTCGCGCGCACTCTCGAACAGTTCCGGCGCACACAGCTGGAAGACCTGGCCGGCCACTTGGCATACGTGAAGAATCTGCCGGCGTCCGTCGAGACCACGCTGACGCTGATGAGCACGATGATGGACGCCCCCGCGCAGCTGCTGCCCGAGCTGCCCGAGGAAGAGGCCGTCGAGGTGGCCACCCGGTTCATCTACCGCGCGCTGAACGGTACGGACTACCCGCCGCGGGCGTAGCGGCACCGCGGCGGGCAGCCGTTGCCGCGCTGGTCAGTGCACCAGGACCCGGTCCGCATCCGGGGCCGGGCGCTCGTCCGCGGGTACCGTCGGCCGGTCCGCTCCCCCGCCCGTACGGGCCTTCCCCGGCAGCAGGAACAGCAGCAGGAAGATGACCGCCAGCCCGGCCGCCACCCACCACAGCGAGGTGACCGTGGCATCGACGACCGCCGCCCGCGGGTCCCGGCCGGCCGCGCCGTCGAGGACGCCGAAGAAGGCCACCGAGGACAGTCCGAGGCCGAGCGCCATGCCCAGCTGGCCGGTGGTGTTGAAGATGCCGGACGCCGATCCGGAGTGCTCGGCCGGCACCTCGGAGATCGCGACGTCGGTGATCGGGGCGACGATCAGCCCCATGCCGCCGCCCATCAGCAGCATCGCGGGCACCAGCTGCCAGGACGTCAGCTGGGTGCCGTACCGCCCGGCCTCCGCGATGTAGAGCAGCACACCGGCCAGCATGATCAGCGCGCCGGCCTGCAGCACCTTGCGCCCGAAGCGCGGCACCAGCCGCTGTACGGAGACGCCGGCCGCCGCCGAGCAGGCGAGCGAGAACGGGATTCCGGTCAGCCCGGCGTGCAGCGGCCCCCAGCCCAGGCCGAGCTGCATGCACAGCGTCCAGACCAGGAAGAAGAGGCCGGACAGCGCGCCGAAGGTGAGCTGGACGCCGGTGCCCGCGGCGAACGTACGCAGCCTGAACAGGGAGAGTTCGACGAGCGGCGAGCCGTCCTTGCGGGCCTTGGCACGCTCGTACCGTACGAAGACCGCGAAGACGAGCGGGCTCGCGGCCATCGACACGAACCCCCAGAGGGGCCAGCCCAGTTCGCGGCCCTGGGTGAGCGGATAGAGGACCATCAGGAGGGCGAGCGCGGCCAGGAGCATGCCGACGAGGTCCAGGCGCAGCGCCTCGGGGGCGCGGGACTCGGCGATGAAGCGGCGGCCGAGCAGGATGCCGGCGATGCCGACCGGCAGGTTGATCAGGAAGATCGGCCGCCACTGGAGGCCGAGGAGGTCCCACTGCGTCAGCAGCGCGCCGATCAGCGGGCCGCACACCGCGCCCAGGCCGACGACGGCGCCGAACATGCCGAAGACCTTGCCGCGCTCGTGCGGGGGAAAGGTGACGTGGATGATCGCCAGCACCTGCGGCACCATCAGCGCGGCCATCGCGCCCTGGAGGACCCGGGCCGCGATCAGCAGGTGCGGGTCGGCGGCGAGCCCGCACAGCGCGGAGGCGGCGGTGAAGCCGCCCATGCCGAGCAGGAAGAGCCGGCGGCGGCCGTGGATGTCGCCGAGCCGGCCGCCGGTGATCAGGCCGACGGCGAAGGCGAGCGCGTAGCCCGCGGTGATCCACTGGATCGCGCCGAACGACGCGCCGGTGTCCCGCTGGATGCTGGGAATGGCGATGTTGACGATGGTCGCGTCCACCAGGTCCATGAAGGCGGCGGTCAGCACGACGGCCAGCGCGATCCACCGTCTGCGGCCGGCCGTGCCGGGGGCGGTCGTGGGCGGGGTGGGCATGGCGCTGTCTCCTGAGGTCCGGGGGTGTGCGAAGGGTCCGCGGCTCGGGCGGCGGACGGCAGGCGCGGCGGGCGCCGCGGCTGCTTCGTCCCCGACTCTAGAGACGGTCTAGGACAGACCCGGTCCTACTTCGTCGGCCATCATGCACAGCATGAGCGAAACCTCGGCCCGTCTGCTGAATCTGCTGTCCCTGCTCCAGACGCCCCGCGAATGGCCCGGCAGCGAACTCGCCGGCCGCCTCCGGGTCACCACCCGCACCATCCGCCGCGACATCGAGCGGCTGCGCGAGCTCGGCTATCCGGTGCACGCCACGATGGGCGCGGAGGGCGGCTACCGGCTCGCCGCGGGCACCGCGCTGCCCCCGCTACTGCTGGACGACGAGGAGGCGGTGGCCATCGCCGTCGGCCTGCGGTCGGCGGCCGGGCACACCGTCGACGGCATCGAGGAGGCGTCCGTCCGCGCCCTCGCCAAACTGGAGCAGGTGCTGCCGTCCCGGCTGCGGCGGCGGGTGGGCACGCTCGGCACCGCCACCGTGCCGATGCCCTCCGGGGACGGCCCGACCGTCGATCCGGCCCATCTGACCGCCCTGGCCGCGGCGATCACCAACCAGGAACGGGTGCGGTTCTCCTACCGGGCCGGCGACGGCGCCCGCTCCAAGCGCCTGGTCGAGCCGCACCGGCTGGTCTCGGCCGGGCGCCGCTGGTACCTGGTCGCGTACGACAACGAGCGCGAGGACTGGCGGATCTTCCGGGTCGACCGGCTGTCCGACCCGTACCCCACCGGGGTACGGACACCGCCGCGCGCCCTGCCCGCCGAGGACGCCGCCGCGTACGTGCGGGGGCAGCTGCGGAGCCTCGCGGCGGGCGGGGTCGCCGCGGTGGCCACGGTGTACGCGCCCGCCGCCGAGGTCGCCGCCCGGATGGGAAACGCGGCGGCCGAGGTGGAGCCGCTCGACGAGGGCTCCTGCCGCCTGCGCACCCGGCCCGATCCCCTGGAGTGGACGGCGTACCGGCTGGCGATGCTGGGCCACGAGTTCGCGGTGCACGAACCGGCGGAGCTGGTGGCGTATCTGCGGCAGCTGGGCGGCCGGGTGCTGCGGGCGGCCGGGGAGGAGGGCGGGAGGGTGCCGCGAGTGGCCGAGGGGGAGGGCGCGACGACGTCCGCCGATACCGGGGAGGGGTAGCGCACATACCCCCTAGGGGTATACAGTCGGGACAGTGGACGACAGCGGCACCCCGCCGTCACCCCCGCCCCCGAAGGAGCAGCCATGACCACCACCGTCGACGGACACCGCATCGAGCTGGAGATCGGCGGCATGACCTGCGCCTCCTGCGCCGCCCGCATCGAGAAGAAGCTCAACCGGATGGACGGCGTCACCGCCACCGTCAACTACGCGACGGAGAAGGCGAAGGTCACCTACGAGGAAGGCGCCGGCGTCGGCGTCGCGGACCTGATCGCCACCGTCGAGAAGACCGGCTACACGGCCGCCGTACCGGAACCCCCGGCCCCCGCCCCGCCGCCACCCGAACCCGGCGCGGCCCCGGCGCCGGAACCGGACACCGACCCCCTCGCCCCGCTGCGGCAGCGGCTGACCGTCTCCGTGGTCCTGGCCGTACCGGTGATCCTGATGGCGATGGTCCCGGCGCTCCAGTTCACCAACTGGCAGTGGCTTTCGCTGACGCTGGCGGCGCCGGTCGTGGCGTACGGCGCCTGGCCGTTCCACAAGGCCGCCTGGACCAACCTGCGGCACGGTACGGCCACCATGGACACCCTGGTCTCGCTGGGCACCCTCGCCGCGCTCGGCTGGTCGCTGTGGGCCCTGTTCTTCGGGCACGCCGGGATGCCCGGCATGACCCACCCGTTCGAGCTGACCATCGAGCGCGGCGACGGCGGCAGCAACATCTACCTGGAGGCCGCGGCCGGCGTCACCGCCTTCATCCTGGCCGGGCGCTACTTCGAGGCCCGCTCCAAGCGCCGGGCCGGGGCCGCGCTGAGGGCGCTGCTGGAGCTGGGCGCCAAGGACGTCGCGGTGCTGCGGGACGGGCGCGAGGTCCGCGTGCCGGTCGGCGAGCTGGCCGTGGGCGACCGCTTCGTGGTCCGCCCAGGAGAGAAGATCGCCACCGACGGCGCGGTCGTGGACGGCTCCTCCGCCGTGGACGCCTCGATGCTCACCGGCGAGTCGGTGCCCGTCGAGGTCGCCCCCGGCGACCAGGTCACCGGCGCCACCGTCAACGCGGGCGGCCGGATCGTCGTCGAGGCGACCCGGGTCGGCGCGGACACCCAGCTGGCCCGGATGGCGCGGCTGGTCGAGGACGCGCAGAACGGCAAGGCCGCCGCCCAGCGCCTGGCCGACCGGATCTCCGCGGTCTTCGTCCCGGTCGTCATCGCACTGGCCCTCGGGACCCTGGGCTACTGGCTCGCCACGGGCGAGGGCGCGGTCGCCGCGTTCACCGCCGCCGTCGCCGTACTGATCATCGCCTGCCCCTGCGCGCTGGGCCTGGCCACCCCGACCGCGCTCATGGTCGGCACCGGCCGCGGCGCCCAGCTGGGCATCCTGATCAAGGGGCCGGAGGTCCTGGAGACCACCCGCCGCGTGGACACCGTCGTCCTGGACAAGACCGGCACCGTCACCACCGGCGCGATGACGCTCACCGCCGTCCACCTCGCCGACGGCGTGCCCGAGGCGGACGCGCTGCGCCTGGCCGGCGCCCTGGAGCACTCCTCCGAGCACCCCATCGCCCGCGCCATCGCCGGTGCGGCGGCCGAGCGCACGGGGGAGCTGCCCACCCCGGAGGACTTCGCGAACGTACCCGGCCGTGGTGTCCAGGGCGTCGTCGAGGGCCACGCCGTCCTCGTCGGCCGCACCTCGCTCCTCACGGACTGGGCCGTCGAGCTGCCCGCCGCACTGGCCGACGCCAAGACCGCCGCCGAGGACGCCGGGCACACCGCCGTCGCCGTGGCCTGGGACGGGGAGGCGCGGGCGGTGCTCGTCGTCGCCGACGCGGTCAAGCCCACCAGCGCCGAGGCGATCCGCCGGCTGCGCGCCCTCGGGCTCACCCCGGTCCTGCTGACCGGCGACAACGCGGCCGTCGCCGGCTCGGTGGCCGCCGAGGTCGGCATCGCGGCGGAACACGTGATCGCCGAGGTGCTCCCCGAGGACAAGGTCTCGGTGATCAAGGACCTCCAGGCGCGGGGGAAGTCGGTGGCCATGGTCGGCGACGGCGTCAACGACGCGGCGGCGCTCGCCCAGGCCGACCTGGGGCTGGCGATGGGCACCGGCACGGACGCCGCCATCGAGGCCGGCGATCTGACGCTGGTACGGGGCGACCTGCGCGCCGCCGCGGACGCCATCCGCCTCGCCCGCCGCACCCTCGGCACCATCAAGGCCAACCTCTTCTGGGCCTTCGGCTACAACGTGGCCGCGCTGCCGCTGGCCGCGGCCGGCCTGCTCAACCCCATGATCGCCGGGGCCGCGATGGCCTTCTCCTCGGTCTTCGTGGTGGCCAACAGCCTCCGGCTGCGCCGCTTCAAGCCGCTCGGCTGAGCGGGGTCGTCCGGTTGCCGGCCCGGTTCCGACAGGGCATCGCTGGCGGGACCGGGCCGGTGGCGTGCGTGGCGCCGACGTCCTGTGCGGGGCGCCGGTTCCGTGCGCGGAATCACGTCACCGTACGGGGGCGCCGGAAGCGCCCGCCCCGGGCGGTACGTGGCATTCCCTCCAGAAGACGCCCCCGAAGATTGGCGTATCACGCAACGCCTCCCAGGAGCCGCACCCCCAACACTGAACGGATACCGTCCGCACACGCACAGGGGACTCCATGACGGGCGCACGCGTCCTGGCCCTCGGCCACTACCAGCCCTCCCGGGTACTCACCAACGACGATCTCGCGAAGCTGGTCGACACCGACGACGCGTGGATCAGCAGCCGCGTCGGCATCCGTACCCGGCACGTCGCGGCCCCCGACGAGACGGTGGACGCGATGGCCGCGGCCGCCGCGGCCAAGGCGCTGGCCGCGAGCGGTCTGACGGCCCAGGACATCGACCTCGTCCTGGTCGCCACCTGCACGGCCGTCGACCGCAGCCCCAACACCGCCGCCCGGGTCGCCGCCCGTCTCGGCCTGCCGTCGCCCGCCGCCATGGACATCAACGTCGTCTGCGCCGGCTTCACCCACGCGCTGGCCACCGCCGACCACGCCGTACGGGCGGGGTCGGCGGTCAACGCGCTGGTCGTCGGGGCCGAGAAGTTCACCGACGTGGTGGACTGGACGGACCGTTCCACCTGCGTGCTCGTCGGGGACGGGGCGGGCGCCGCGGTCGTCACGGCCGCGCCGGAACCGGAGATCGGCCCGGTGCTGTGGGGCTCGGTCCCGGACATGGGCGACGCCGTCCGCATCGAGGGCAGCCCGCCCCGCTTCGCCCAGCAGGGCCAGGCCGTCTACCGCTGGGCCACCACCCGCCTGCCGGCCATCGCCCGCCAGGTGTGCGAGCGCTCCGGAATCCGGCCGGAGGACCTGGCCGGGGTCGTGCTGCACCAGGCCAACCTGCGGCTGATCGAGCCGCTGGCGGAGCGTATCGGCGCGGTCAACGCGGTGATCGCGCGCGATGTCGTGGAGTCCGGCAACACCTCCGCCGCGTCCGTCCCGCTGGCCCTGTCCAAGCTGGTGGAACGGCGGGAGGTCCCGTCCGGCGCCCCGGTCCTGCTCTTCGGGTTCGGCGGCAACCTGTCGTACGCGGGACAGGTGATCCGGTGCCCTTGAGGGGGCTTCCGGAGCGTGGCCCGGCCGCCCTCCGGCCACGTCCGATTTCTTCAAGACCCGGTCCGGGAGCGCTGCCTACGCTCACCGCATGAGCAACGAAACGCACTCCACCGCCACCACCACACCGCGCTTCGCGGCGATCGGCATGGTCGTCGCCGACATGGCGGCCTCGCTCGCCTTCTACCGCCGCCTCGGCCTCGCGGTCCCGGCGGAGGCCGACACCGCCCCGCACGCCGAGGCGACGCTGCCCGGCGGGCTGCGCCTGATGTGGGACACGTACGAGACCGCGCGCTCCATCGACCCCGGGTGGACGCCGCCGGCCGGCGGCACCCCGACGGGCCTGGCGTTCGAGTGCGCGGACCCGGCGGAGGTCGACAAGGTCTACGCGGAGCTGGTCGGCGCCGGGTACACCGGGGAGAAGGAACCGTGGGACGCGGACTGGGGGCAGCGGTACGCGGTGGTGCGGGACCCGGACGGGCACGGGGTGGATCTGTTCGCGGCGCGGGCGTAGAACCCGGACGTGGGAGTACGGGGGCGGAAGCGGCCGTGACACCCAGACGCGGGAGTACGGGGGCGGAAGCGGCCGTGACACCCGGACGTGGGGGTACGGGGGGGCGGAAGCGGCCGTGGCGCCCGGACGTGGGGGTACGGGGGGGGCGGAAGCGGCCGTGGCGCCCGGACGTGGGAGTACGCGAGCGGGAGCGGCCGTGGCGCGCCGGGCCGTCCCCGTGGCCGGGCCGCCCCCGCTACGGCACTTCCCGCAGATACATCGCCCCGCATGAGTGACAGAAGGGTTCGGCCGCGGACGTGCCCCAGGCGTCCGCGGACTGCACCGCCGCGTCCGGTTGCAGTTCACGTCCGCACATGGACAGGGTGCTGTCCAGCCGCACCATGTGCCACATCCTGACCGGCGCGTCCGGCTTCCGCGGCGAGCCGCCGTCCGCGTACTCCGCGCGCATCTCGTGCTCCATGGCGCCACACCTCCTCGCCCCCACGATGCGCCGCGCGGGGGCCGCCCGCTACCCGGCGGCGGGCCCGCTCAGAACACCGACCAGCCGGTCAGCGTCGTGAAGTGGTCCAGCGCCGCCGCGCCCGCCACCGAGTTGCCCCGGCTGTCCAGCCCGGGGCTCCACACGCACAGAGTGCAGCGCCCCGGCACGACCGCCACGATGCCGCCGCCGACGCCGCTCTTGGCGGGCAGTCCGACCCGGTAGGCGAATTCGCCGGCCGCGTCGTACGTGCCGCAGGTCAGCATCACCGCGTTGATCCGCTTGGCCTCGCGCGCCTCCAGCAGGCGGCTGCCGTCCGCGCGCAGCCCGTGCCGGGCCAGGAATCCGCCGGCCGCCGCCAGGTCGCGGCAGCTCATCTCGATGGAGCACTGCCAGAAGTAGTGCTCGATGACGCTGGGGACCGGGTTCTCCAGGTTGCCGAAGCTCGCCATGAAGTGCGCGAGCGCCGCGTTGCGGTCGCCGTGGTCGGCCTCGGAGTCGGCCACCGCCTGGTCGAAGGCGAGGTCCGGGTTGCCGCTCTCCTCGCGCAGGAAGTGCAGCATCGTGGTGCTGGCGTCGCCGGTCAGCGTCTGGAGGCGGTCGGTGACGACCAGCGCGCCCGCGTTGATGAAGGGGTTGCGCGGTACGCCGTTCTCCCACTCCAGTTGCACGAGCGAATTGAACGGGGTGCCCGACGGTTCGCGGCCGACCCGCTTCCAGATGTCGTCGTTGTCGTTGGCCATGACCAGCGCCAGCGAGAACGTCTTCGAGATGGACTGCACGGAGAACGGGACCTCCCAGTCCCCCACCCCGTAGACCTCGCCGTTGATGTCGGCGACCGCTATGCCGAAGCGGTCCATCGGCACCTTTTCCAGCGCCGGTATGTAATCGGCAACCTGCCCATGTCCGACATACGGCCTCGCAAAGGCCGCTACCTCCTCAAGAACGGCCTGGTAGTCCATGACGGACACGCTAACCCGAGGCCACCAGCACCCCCAGCGGGACCCCTGCCAGCGCCTTCACCTCGCGTGCCAGGTGTGCCTGGTCCGCGTACCCGGCGCGGGCCGCCACGTCCGCGTACGGCAGGCCGCCACGGGCCAGCTCCAGCGCGCGCACCAGGCGCAGCACCCTGCCCAGCGTCTTGGGGCCGTAGCCGAACGCCGCCAGGCACCGGCGGTGCAGCTGCCGCTCGCCGACGCCGACGGACCGGGCGACCTCCGCCACCGGACGGCCGTCGGCGAGCGCGGCGGCGATCAGGCCGCGCGCCGGGTCGGGCGGGTCGTCCGCCGCCCGCAGCCGGTCCACGGCGATCTCCTCCAGCACTCTTCCGGGTGATCCGGTCCCGGCCAGTGCCCCGGCCAGCCGCGCCACCCGGTCGCGGGGCCACAGCTCCTCCAGCGGCACCCGCCGGTCGCGCAGTACGTGGGCCGGTACGCCGACGACGGCGGGCCCCTGACCGGGGGCGAAGCGCAGCCCGACGACGAGGGAGCCGGGCCGGACGGCCGGGGTGTGGGCGGTGGTGTCGGGTCCGGCCACGGTCAGGCGGCCGTCCATCCACAGCAGGTCCGTACAGCCGTCGGGCAGCACCCGCTGCGGCGCCGCCGGCACGCCGCCGGGCACCCGTTTCGCCCAGACGACCGCGCCGGGCAGCCGCGAGGCCCGCTCGCGGTACCCGCCGCGCTCCGCGTCCGCGCCCCGGCGCACGCCGTCGTCCCCCTTCGCGCTCATATCCCCAGCCTGGCACGGGAACGCGGGTAACGTCCGGTCCGTTGATCGGGTACGGCCCGTGACCAGCGGGCCGTACGCCCCTCCCCCGACCCTCACGGAGGCAGCAATGGCAGGCTTTCTCGACCGCGCCAAGGAGCAGGCCCAGAGCGCGCTGAATCAGGGCAAGCAGAAGGTCGACGAGGTCCAGCAGCAGCGGGCGGGCAACGACCTGCTGAAGAAGCTGGGCGCGGCCTATTACGCCGAGCGCCGCGGCAGCGGCTCCGCCCAGGCCACCCAGGAAGCGCTGAGCGCGCTGGAAGCCCATATCGCCACCCATGGCGACGGCTTCCTGCGCGGCTGAAAAAGGAGGGGAAAAAGTGGTGGAAAGCGGCTGAAACCGCTCGCTCACCCGCTCGCACACGCGACGAACGGCTGGCCTGGGACCTGACGTTCCAGTACAAGCGTTTTACGAGGCGGTGCGCGGTCGGCGGCCGCCGCGCACCGAACGGAGTCGGCCATGGCCCCACCCATGTCCGCGAACACCTTCCTCAAGGCCCTCAGAGACGAAGGCCTGGAGGTCGTCGAGGTCGGCGAGTGGCGCACCCACAACCGCAACGGCCACGGCGCCTGGGGACCGGTGCACGGTGTGGTGATCCACCACACCGTCACGTCCGGCACCGACGAGACGGTCCGCCTGTGCTACGACGGCACCTCCGCGCTGCCCGGCCCGCTGTGCCACGGCGTGATCACCAAGGACGGCCGGGTCCACCTGGTCGGCTGCGGCCGCAGCAACCACGCGGGCAGCGGCGACCGGGACGTCCTGAACGCCGTGATCGCCGAGAAGAAGCAGCTGCCCCCCACCAACCAGTACAACGCCGACGGCAACGTCCACTTCTACGGCTTCGAGTGCGAGAACCTGGGTGACGGCCGGGACCCCTGGCCCGAGGCCCAGCTGGAGGCCGTCGAGAAGGCCGCGGCCGCGCTGTGCCGCGTCCACGGCTGGAACGAGTACTCCGTCATCGGCCACCTGGAGTGGCGCGCCGACAAGATAGACCCCAAGGGCTTCACGATGAAGGACATGCGCGCCCGCATCGGTGCCCGGCTGAAGTAGCCCCCGCCGGCACGCGACAATGGGTCGCGTGACCACCCCCGCCCCCGGGCTCGCCGCACTGCGGCCGCGGCTGCCGTCCCCGCTCCAGCGGATCGAGGACGAGCGGTTCGCGCGCCGCGGTGTGCGGCTGCTCCTCAAGCGGGACGACCTGATACATCCCGAGCTGCCCGGCAACAAGTGGCGCAAGCTGGAGCCCAACCTGCGGGCGGCCGCCGCGGCCGGGGAGCGCACCCTGCTCACGTTCGGCGGCGCCTATTCGAACCACCTGCGGGCCACCGCCGCGGCCGGCCGTCTGCTGGGCTTCGCGACGATCGGCGTCATACGGGGCGCGGAGCTGGCCGGCAAGCCGCTCAACCCGTTCCTGGCGCGCTGCGCCGCCGACGGCATGCGGCTGCACTTCGTCGACCGTGCCACCTACCGCCGCAAGGCCGAACCGGAGGTCGCCGCGGAGCTGCGCGAACGTTTCGGCCCGCACTACGTGGTCCCGGAGGGCGGCAGCAACGCGCTCGCCGCCCAGGGCTGTACGGCCCTCGGCCGGGAACTGCGCGGCGAGACCGACGTGGCCGCCGTCGCCTGCGGGACCGGCGGCACCCTGGCGGGCCTGGCCGCGGGGCTGGCGCCGGAGCAGCGGGCCCTCGGCATCCCCGTACTCAAGGGCGGCAGCCCGCACTTCCTCGTCGCCGACACCGAACGCCTCCAGCACGCGGCCTTCGGCGGCCGGCGCGGCACCTGGGACCTGGACGCCCGCTTCCACTGCGGCGGCTACGCCCGCCGCACCCCCGAACTGGACGCCTTCGCAGCGGACTTCGAGTCCCGGCACGGCGTCCCCGTGGAGCGCCTCTACGTGGCGAAGCTCCTCCTGGGCTTGACCACCCTGGCCGAGGAGGGGGCCTTCGCCCCCGGTACGACGGTCACCGCCGTCGTCACGGGCGCGCCCTGGGAGAAGCCCCCTGACAGGCGCGCCCGGTAAGGCCATGCGGCGCTCGGACGAGCCCGCTAATCGGCCCCCTCCCGGTACGCCGCCGCCTCTTCCAGGTCCAGCCGCTTCAGCAGCGTCCGCATCATCTCGTCGTCGATCCGCCGCTCGTCCCGCATCCGGACGAACACCTTCCGCTCGGCGTCGATCATTTCCCGCGCCAGCCGCCGGTACGTGTCGTCCGCCGACTCCCCCGTCACCTCGTTGACCGTCCCCAGCCGCTCCCACACGGCGTTGCGCCGCCGTTCCAGGACCGTACGCAGCCGGTCGGCCAGCGGGCCCGGGAGCGCGTTGCGCGGGTCCTCCAGCAGCGCGTCGAGCCGCTGTTCCGCGGCCCGCGACGCCTCGTTCTGCACCTGCGCCTCGGCGAGCGTCTCGCCCCGTACGTCCCGCTGCGGCAGCCGCAGCGCGCGGATCAGCGGCGGCAGCGTGAGCCCCTGGACGACGAGCGTGCCGATGACCGTCGTGAAGGTCAGGAAGAGCACCAGGTTGCGGGCCGGGAACCCCTCGTCGGAGCCGTGCAGGGTCATCGGGATGGAGAACGCGATCGCCAGCGACACCACACCCCGCATGCCGGCCCAGCCGACGATCACGGGCGCCTTCCAGTTCGTGGCGGGCTCGCGGGTGCGGATGCGTTCCGAGAGCACCCGCGGCACGAACGTCGCGGGGAACACCCACACGAAGCGCGCGAGGACCACCACCACGAACACCATGACCGCGTACCAGGCCGCCTCCCCGCCGCCGAACTCGCCCAGCCCGCGCAGCACCACCGGCAGTTGCAGGCCGATGAGCGCGAACACCGACGACTCCAGTACGAAGGAGACCATCTTCCACACGGCCTCCTCCTGGAGCCGCGTCTCGAAGTCGACCTGCCAGGACCGGTGCCCCAGATAGAGGGCGACCACGACGACCGCCAGCACTCCGGACGCCCCGAACTCCTCGGCCACCTGATAGGCCACGAACGGGATGAGCAGCGACAGGGTGTTCTCCAGCAGCGGCGCGTCCCGCAGCCGGCAGCGCAGCCAGTGCAGCGGGATCATCAGCACCACCCCGACCCCGATGCCGCCCAGCGCGGCGACCGCGAACTCCCGGATGCCGTCGGTCCAGGTCGCGCCCACCCCGGCGGCCGCGGCCACCGCCACCTTGTACGCGGTGATCGCGGTCGCGTCGTTGACCAGCGACTCGCCCTGGAGGATCGTCGTGATCCGGTTCGGCAGGCCCAGTCTGCGGGCGATGGCGGTGGCGGCCACCGCGTCCGGCGGCGCGACCACCGCGCCCAGCACGAGCGCCGCCGCCAGCGGCAGGTCCGGGATCATCAGGTACGCGACGTACCCGACGACGACCGTCGCGAAGAGCACATAGCCGACCGACAGCAGCGCCACCGGCCGCAGGTTGGCCCGCAGGTCCAGGTAGGAGCTCTCCAGCGCGGCGGTGTGCAGCAGCGGGGGCAGCAGCAGCGGCAGCACGATGTGCGGGTCGAGGGTGTAGTCCGGTACGCCCGGGATGTACGAGGCGGCCAGCCCTGCGGCGACCAGCAGCAGCGGCACGGGCACGGGCGTGCGCCGGGCGGCCCCGGCGACCGCCGCGCTTCCCGCGACCAGCAGCAGAAGTGGCATCACGTCCATCGGCCTCGCCCGTCCCGTCCCGTCCCGTCCCGCCGGGCCGGCCCGTGCCGTCCCGGTCACCGTGGCGGCCATCCGTGCCGTACCCGCCGGTGCGATCTAACCTGGCAATCATGAGCGAGTGCCCGCACGTTCCCGAACTGCCGCGCCCCGAGCCGGCCCCGCTGACCGACACCTGCCCCGAGTGCCGGGCGGTCGGCAGCCATCCCGTACAGCTGCGGCTGTGCCTGGAGTGCGGACACGTCGGCTGCTGCGACTCCTCGCCGTTCCGGCACGCCACGGCCCACTACGCGGCGACCGGCCACGCGGTGATGCGCTCGTACGAGCCGGGCGAGTCCTGGCGGTGGTGCTTCGTCGACGAGATGCTCGTCTGACGAAGGCGCCGGAAGCCGAACAAAAGGGGCGCCCGGAAAGGGGGGCCGGAAGGGCGCCCGACCGGCCTCCGGGCCGAATCCCGGACCCCGCGGCCGATTGTCGGTGCCGCCCGCTAGCCTTCAGGCATGATCCGCACCGCGACGGTCGACGACGTTCCCGTCATCCACACGATGATCCGCGAGCTGGCCGCGTACGAACGGGAGCCGGACGCCGCGAAGGCCACCGAGGCGCAGCTGCGCGAGGCCCTCTTCGGCGAGCACCCGGCCGTCTTCGCGCTCCTGGCCGAGGACGCCGGGAGCCCCGTCGGCTTCGCTCTGTGGTTCCGCAACTTCTCGACGTGGACGGGCACGCACGGTGTCTATCTGGAGGATCTCTACGTCCGCCCCGAGGCCCGCGGCGGCGGCCACGGCAAGGCGCTGCTGGCGGCCCTCGCGGAGATATGCGTGGAGCGCGGCTACGCACGTTTCGAGTGGTCAGTCCTGGATTGGAACGAACCGTCCATCGGTTTTTACCGGTCGATCGGCGCGGAACCCATGGACGAATGGACCGTCTTCCGGCTCACTGGAGATGCACTGCGCAACCTTGCGGGCGTCTCGAACGTCAACGCAGCGTAATCAGCTTCGATTTGGCAGTGCAGACCCCTAGCCACTGTCCGTACCCGTAGGCTTACAATGAGTGACAGTCGTAGGACTGCGGGACGCTGCGGGACAAGCCGTCGCGCCGGAGGTCGGCCCTGCCTCTTCCGGGCGACATCGCCCCGCAGATCGCGATAGCGTCGCAGGCGAACCACGTGCCGCGCCGGAGCGTTCCCCTCTTGTTCGCGAGAGGGGCCGCGACCGGCGCGAATATCAGCTCAACCAGCTTGTGTCACCTTGGAGGTGAGGGTGTCCCAGATCGCAGGCGAGCCCGGGACCCAGGACTTCGTGGAAGTCCGGTTGCCCGCTGCGGGTGCCTACCTGTCGGTGCTGCGTACGGCCACGGCCGGCCTCGCAGCCCGCTTGGACTTCACCCTCGACGAGATCGAGGATCTGCGCATCGCCGTGGACGAGGCGTGCGCGATTCTTCTGCAACAGGCCGTGCCGGGCTCCGTGCTGAGCTGCGTCTTCCGCCTGATCGACGACGCGCTGCAGGTGACCGTCTCGGCCCCGACGACCGACGGCCGCGCCCCCGAGCGCGACACCTTCGCCTGGACGGTGCTCTCCGCGCTGGCCGGCAAGGTCGACTCCACCGTCGCGGAGGACCGTACGGTCACGATCAGCCTGTACAAGGAGCGCGGCGCCGGTCCCGGACCGTCATGACCGAACAGGGGGCCCCGTGAAGGATCTCGAACGCGGCACGCGGATGGCGCCCGGTGTGGCCATCCCCGAGCAGCATGCCCGGCCGCAACCGGTGGGCGCGGATGACCACGGCGGCCGGTTGGACGCGGAGCAGGCAGAGCGGGCGGACCACATGGACCACAGCGAGCACAGGCGGAACGAGCGCGATCCGCACACCCCGCACCACCCTCATGACCCTCACGACCCCCATGACCGGAGCGGCGCGCGGGCGATGTTCTACGAGCTGCGCAAGCTGCCCGACGGCTCGGCGGAGCGCGCCGAACTGCGCAACGCGCTCGTGCGCATGCACCTGCCGCTGGTCGAGCACCTGGCCCGGCGCTTCCGCAACCGCGGCGAGCCGCTGGACGATCTGACGCAGGTCGCCACCATCGGCCTGATCAAGTCCGTGGACCGCTTCGACCCGGACCGCGGCGTGGAGTTCTCCACGTACGCCACGCCCACCGTCGTCGGCGAGATCAAGCGGCACTTCCGCGACAAGGGCTGGGCGGTCCGGGT
Organism: Streptomyces albofaciens JCM 4342; assembly: GCF_008634025.1. NCBI lineage: Bacteria > Bacillati > Actinomycetota > Actinomycetes > Kitasatosporales > Streptomycetaceae > Streptomyces > Streptomyces albofaciens. The sequence goes on from NZ_PDCM01000002.1 coordinate 3,133,551, forward strand.
GCCCCGCCGCCTCCAGGAGCTGCGGCTGTCGCTGACCACCGCGACCGCCGAGCTCTCCCAGCGCCACGGCCGCGCCCCCACGGTCCACGAGCTCGCCGAGCACCTCGCGATCTCCGAGGAAGAGGTCCTGGAGGGCCTGGAGTCGGCGAACGCGTACAGCACCCTGTCCCTGGACGTGCCGGACACCGACGACGAGTCGCCTGCCGTCGCCGACACCCTCGGCGCCGAGGACGAGGCGCTGGAGGGTGTCGAGTACCGCGAATCCCTCAAGCCGCTGCTGGAGGACCTGCCGCCGCGCGAGAAGAAGATCCTGCTGCTGCGCTTCTTCGGCAACATGACCCAGTCGCAGATCGCCCAGGAGGTCGGCATCTCGCAGATGCACGTCTCCCGTCTGCTGGCCCGCACCCTGGCCCAGCTCCGCGACAAGCTCCTCGTGGAGGAGTGAGCCCACCCCTTCCGTCGTCGGCCACCGCCCCGGTCTCACCAGGAGCCCGGGGCGCCGTACGTCGGCCGCCCGACGGCGGCCCGGCGGCGTGCGTACCGCCCGTACGGCCACGGCCCGCCCGTACGGCCGCCGCGCGCCGCCATCGCGCCCGGTACGGATGAGGTACGGACGGGCCACCGCCCTGGGGCACGGGCGCTCAGTCGCGGGGCGCGATCCCCAGCGCCTCCGTGGCGGTCGGGTTCACCAGCAGGGCGAGCACCGCGACGGCGACCACCGCCAGGCCGATGCCGGCCGCGATCAGCGCGCCGCCGCCGTTCACCAGCGTCCAGGCCACCGGGAACGCCACGATCTGGGTGATCAGCGAGGGCCCGCGGCTCCAGCGGCGGCGCAGCCACAGCCCGCGCGCCGCGACCAGCGGCAGCGCCGCCAGCGCCAGCACGGTCAGGCCGCCCATCTCCGCCTGCCGGGGGCTGTCGGGCGAGCCGGCCAGGCCCATGACGAGCATGTAGACGCCGAGCGCGGCCAGCGCCAGGCCCTCGACGGCGGTGAGCACCGCGGCGGCGGCGATCCGGCCCGGCCGGGGTCCGCTCGGCCCGGCAGCGGCGTCGGCGGCCTTGCCGGACCCGGTCGCGGCCTTCTTCCCGCCGTCGCCCGTCCGGGCGCCCTTGGCGGACGAGGCGCCCTTCGCGCCCGCGGCCCGTGCGTCCGTTCCGTCCGGCTTGCCGCCCCGCGTCGCCTCGGCCGGCCGGGTGGGCCGGGCCGCCTTGGCCGCGGGGCGCTTCTGCTTGCTGCTCACCCCAGCAGGGTAGCCCCGGGGTGCCCTCCGCACGGCGGGCAGGGAGTGGGTCGGGTACCGGCAAGTAGGTACCCTGCATCACATGCGCGCACTTCTCGTGGTCAATCCCGCAGCTACCACCACCAGTGCGCGTACGCGTGAAGTGCTCACCCACGCGCTGGCCAGCGACCTGAAGCTGGAGGTCGCCGAGACGCAGTACCGGGGGCACGCCCGCGACCTGGCCCGGCAGGCCGCGGAGGGCGGTCAGATCGAGCTGGTCGTGGCGCTCGGCGGCGACGGCACGGTCAACGAGGTCGTCAACGGTCTGCTGACCCACGGCCCCGACCCCGAGGCGCTGCCCCGCCTCGCCGTCGTCCCCGGCGGCTCCACCAATGTCTTCGCCCGCGCCCTGGGTCTGCCGAACGACGTGGTCGAGGCGACCGGTGCCCTCCTGGACGCGCTGCGTGACGGCAGCGAGCGCACGGTCGGCCTGGGGCTGGCGGCGGGCACCCCGGGCAGCGACGACGAGGGCGTGCCGGCCCGCTGGTTCACCTTCTGCGCGGGCTTCGGCTTCGACGCCGGGGTGGTCGGCCGGGTCGAACAGCAGCGGGAGCGCGGCAAGCGATCGACGCACTCGCTCTACATGCGGCAGGTGCTGCGGCAGTACGCCGGCGAGTCGAACCGCCGGCACGGCACGATCACCCTGGAGCGGCCGGGCGAGGACCCGGTGGAACACCTGGTCATGTCGATAATCTGCAACACCGCCCCCTGGACCTACTTGGGCAACCGTCCGGTCTACCCGGCGCCCGCGGCGTCCTTCGACACGGCCCTGGACGTCTTCGCCCTGTCGAAACTCTCCGCGACCGCGGTGACGCGCTACGCGACGCAGCTCCTGACGTCAACACCGGAGCGCGGCCCCCGTGGCAAGCATGTGGTCTCGCTCCATGACTTGACGGACTTCACCTTGCATTCGCAGGCGCCACTGCCCTTCCAGATGGACGGCGACCACCTGGGACTCCGTACGAGCGTGACGTTCACAGGCGTTCGCCGTGCACTGCGTGTGATTGTGTGAGCAGTAGGGCCTAAAGTCCTTTCAGTCGAACGTTTAGGCTGACTTCCACCCCCTAGAAGTACGGCTGTGACCTAGGCGACACCAAGGAATCAAAAAAAAGTTTCCGGAAGGGGTTGTATCCGCCGCCGAGGTTTGCGACTCTCTTCATGGCGATCGGGACGGCCGTTTCTACCGGCCCCCTTGAGAGCCCGAATCCCCCTCCTCATTCTCAGGACCGCACCAGTTCTCAACTGGGGTTCGGCCCTTCCCTTGTGGAGGGATTCGTGAAAGCGTTCACATTCACAAGCAACGATCCCGTCACACGAGGAGATGGAGCAGCCATGGACTGGCGTCACCGCGCCGTTTGCCGCGAGGAAGACCCCGAGCTCTTCTTCCCCATCGGCAACACCGGTCCTGCGCTGCTGCAGATCGAGGAAGCCAAGGCCGTCTGCCGCCGCTGCCCCGTCATGGAGCAGTGCCTGCAGTGGGCGCTGGAGTCCGGCCAGGACTCCGGTGTCTGGGGTGGCCTCAGCGAGGACGAGCGCCGCGCCATGAAGCGCCGTGCAGCTCGCAACCGGGCGCGCAACGCCAGCGCCTGACCGCAGACGCCCCCCGTGGCCCCCGAGCCGCAGCGCGCAGTACCCCCACCGCTCCCCCAGCGCCCCGGGCGCCTGGGAGCCCCCCACGCAACGTGAGCTTTGAGCCCCGGACCAGATGGGTCCGGGGCTTACTGCTGTTCACACCACGGGCAGGCCGGGATTCACGGCACCGCCCCCAGGTCCGGACCGACCCGCCACCGGTCCACGCCCCGCGCCTCTCCCCGTCCGGGAATGCGCGGCACCGCCACACCGTCGTCCATTCGCCGCCGTCGCCGTCACTCTTTCGTTACGTCGATCTGCTGTACGGCGGTGGGGCGACCCGGCCGTCCGCGCGGACTTCTCTCCCGTATTCCTTCCCGAATTCCTTTCGGCTGCCGCTCACTTGATGAGCGGCGGCTTCATCAGTGCTTCTCCGCTCGTACGGGAATGTCGAGAATCACCTGAGTGCCCCGTTCGGCGCCGGGCACCATGTCGAACTTTCCCCCCAACTCACCCTCCACCAGCGTGCGTACGATTTGCAGCCCGAGGTTCCCGGCCCGGTGCGGATCGAACCCGTCCGGCAGGCCGCGGCCGTTGTCCTGGACGGTGACCAGCAGGCGGGGCTCCGTACGGCTGCCGCCGCGCACCGCGCCGACCTCGACGGACCCCTGGTCGCCCGGGACGAAGGCGTGTTCGAGGGCGTTCTGCAGGACCTCCGTGAGGACCATGGAGAGCGGGGTGGCGACCTCGGCGTCGAGTATGCCGAAGCGGCCGGTGCGGCGGGCGGTCACGGCGCCCGGCGCGATCTCCGCGACCATCGCCAGCACCCGGTCCGCGATCTCGTCGAACTCCACGCGCTCGTCGAGGTTCTGGGACAGCGTCTCGTGCACGATCGCGATCGAACCGACCCTGCGCACCGCCTCGTTGAGTGCTTCGCGCCCCTGTTCGGAGTCCATCCGGCGGGACTGGAGGCGCAGCAGCGCGGCGACGGTCTGCAGGTTGTTCTTCACCCGGTGGTGGATCTCCCGGATGGTGGCGTCCTTGGTGATCAGTTCCCGTTCGCGCCGCCGGAGTTCGGTGACGTCGCGCAGCAGGACCAGCGAACCGATGTGCGTGCCCTTGGGCTTGAGCGGGATGGCGCGCAGCTGGATCACCCCGTCGTCCCCCTCGACCTCGAACTCCCGCGGCGCCCATCCGCTGGCCAGCTTGACCAGCGCCTCGTCCACCGGGCCGCGTGCGGGGGCGAGTTCGGCGGTGGTCCGGCCCAGGTGGTGGCCGACGAGGTCGGCGGCGAGGCCCAGGCGGTGGTACGCGGACAGCGCGTTCGGGCTGGCGTACTGGACGACGCCGTCCGCGTCGAGCCGGATCAGCCCGTCGCCGGCGCGCGGCGAGGCGTCCATGTCGACCTGCTGGCCGGGGAAGGGAAAGGATCCTGCGGCGATCATCTGCGCGAGGTCCGAGGCGCTCTGGAGGTACGTGAGCTCCAGCCGGCTCGGTGTCCGCACGGTCAGCAGGTTGGTGTTCCGGGCGATCACTCCCAGTACCCGGCCCTCCCGGCGCACCGGGATCGACTCGACCCGTACAGGCACCTCCTCGCGCCACTCGGGGTCGCCCTCGCGTACGATCCGTCCCTCGTCCAGGGCGGAGTCGAGCATCGGCCGGCGGCCACGCGGAACGAGGTGGCCGACCATGTCGTCCTGGTAGGAGGTCGGCCCGGTGTTGGGCCGCATCTGGGCGACGGACACGTACCGGGTGCCGTCGAGGGTGGGGACCCACAGGACGAGGTCGGCGAAGGAGAGGTCGGAGAGCAGCTGCCACTCCGACACCAGCAGGTGCAGCCATTCCAGGTCGGAGTCGCTGAGGGCGGTGTGCTGGCGTACGAGATCGTTCATGGAGGGCACGCCCTGGAGCCTACCGGCGTACGGTGGGGGTGTTGCCCGTGCAAGGGCATGGACAGATCTAAATGGTCTAGTCCACAATGAGTTGGGTATCGCAGCCCGCGAGGGCGGCCGTCAGGCCCGCGGTATCCCGCCAAGAACCTGCGGAACCTCCGCTCTCCCCGCACAGGAGGGCGGATAGAGGTCCGAGCGCTCTCTGCCCTGACTGCGCGACGGCCTCGAATCGACCGGCCTCCGGGCGTGCGTGCGTTCCTGCCGCACGTGGGGCGCATCGCGCCGCCGGGCCGGCCGATGAAGCTCCGGGCTGCGGTGCCGGACAGGTTGAGGGTCCTGTCCCGGCGCCGCGGCCCGCGGGTGTTTCCGCCGCTACTCGCCCTCGCTCTTCCCCGGGGGCCAGGCGGCCATCGCCAGCTCGGCCACCCGCTCCAGCGTCGTACGGTCCGCGCCGTCCCTGGCCTGCTGGGACATGCCCTGGAGGACGGCCGCGCAGTAGGTCGCGAGCGCGTGCGCGTCGGTTCCGGCAGGCAGCTCACCGGCCGCGATGTCGCCGCGGATCCGCCCCTCGATCGTCTCCACGTTCTCGGCGCGCCGCTCCTGGAGGCCACGCATGACGTCCTCGGACTGCGCCGTGCAGTTGGTGGCGGCCGTGATGACCATGCAGCCGCGCGGGTAGCCCGGAAGGGTGTGGAAGGCCGCCGCCTCGCGCAGCATCCGCGCCACGGCCCGGCGCGCCGTCGGCTCCTCGGCGAGGGCCCGGCCGGAGAACGCGCCGAAGTCCCGGACGTACGCCTCGATCGCCTCCTCGAAGAGCGTCCGCTTGTCACCGAACGCCGCGTACAGGCTCGGCGCCTTGATGCCCATGGCCGCGGTCAGGTCCGCGATGGAGACCGCTTCGTAGCCGTGCTCCCAGAAGGCCCGCATCGCCTGCTCCAGAGCCGTCTCCCGGTCGAAGGACCGGGGCCGCCCACGCTGTTTCGTCGCCATCCCCCCATTCTATAGCGCCCACTACGAAATCTCTGCTAGCGTCTTTCTTTAGCAACCGATACAGAAAGGGGGGCGCGGTCATGGGCGTGCTCACGGGCAGGACGGCGCTGGTCACGGGCGGCAGCAGGGGCATCGGCCGGGCGATCGCCGAGCGGCTGGGCCGGGACGGCGCACGGGTCGCGGTGCATTACGGACGCGACGGGACCGCCGCGAAGGAAACGGTGACGGCGATCGAGGAGGCCGGCGGCCGGGCCTTCGCCCTCCAGGCCGAGCTGGGCGTCCCGGGCGACGCCGCGGCCCTGTGGTCCGCGTTCGACGCGCAGGCCGACGGCCTGGACATCCTGGTGAACAACGCGGGCGTGACCGGCCGGCGCGAACCGCTCCAGCAGGCGACGGAGGAAGACTTCGACCACGTCTTCGCGGTCAACACGAAGGCCCCGTTCTTCATCACCCAGCTGGGCCTGGACCGGCTGCGCGACGGCGGCCGCGTCATCAACATATCGACGGGCCTGACCCACGGTGTCGCCGTGCCCGAACTGATCGCCTACGCGATGACCAAGGGCGCCATGGACGCCTTCACCTCCACTCTCGCCAAGGCCCTGGCTCCCCGCGGCATCACGGTCAACGCGGTCGCCCCCGGCGTCGTCGACACCGACATGAACGCGAGCTGGCTCCGCGACGACCCCGAAGCCTGGCAGGCGTCCTCGGCCGTGTCCCCGTTCGGCCGCGTGGGCGAGCCCCGCGACATCGGCGACATCACCGCTTTTCTGGCCTCGGACGACAGCCGCTGGGTCACGGGACAGTGGATCGACGCGACCGGGGGTGCGCTGCTTTGAGGTGAGGCGGCGGCGCCGGGTGCGGTGGTGCGACGCGAGGGGGCGCCACTGCGGGGCGAGGGGGCACTGCCGCGACGCGAGGGGGGCGCTGCTGCGAGGCGGGGGGGGCACTGTCGCGACGCGAGGGGGGCGCTAGCGCGACGCGGGGTGCACTGCTGCGACGTGAGGGCGTGGCGCTGCCGCGACGCGACGGAGGCGCTGCCGCGACGCGAGGGGGGCGCTGCTGCGAGGCGGGAAAGGCGTCGCTTTGAGGTGGGTGGGGGTGGGGTGGGGCGGGGCGGGGGGCCGGGGAGGGAGGGCCCAGTAACAGCTCACCCCTCCCCCGCCCCCAGCCCCCATTTCGCCCCCTGTTCAGCCCCGGGTTGCCGGATGTCTCCAGGGGTGTCGGGCGCGCTCTGGTAGATTGGTCTATACCACACGACCACTCTCCAGATCGGCAGGCTCAGCGTGGAAGTTGTCATCGTCCCGGACGCCAAGGCAGGCGGCGAGCTGATCGCGGAGGCCATCGCCGCCCTGGTCCGCCGCAAGCCCGAGGCGCTGTTGGGTGTGGCCACCGGCTCGACTCCGCTGCCCGTCTACGAAGCACTGGCGGCCAAGGTCCGCGACGGGGGCGTGGATGTCTCGCGTACCCGCATCTGCCAGCTCGACGAGTACGTGGGGCTGCCCGCCGGGCACCCCGAGTCGTACCGGTCCGTGGTGCTCCGCGAGGTCGTGGAGCCGCTGGGGCTCGGCGAGGACGCGTTCATGGGGCCCGACGGCACCGCCGAGGACGTGCAGGCGGCCTGCGAGGCGTACGACCGCGCGCTGGGCGAGGCCGGCGGCGTGGACCTCCAGCTGCTGGGCATCGGCACCGACGGGCACATCGGCTTCAACGAGCCGTGCTCCTCGCTCGCGTCCCGCACCCGGATCAAGACGCTGACGCAGCAGACCCGGGAGGACAACGCCCGGTTCTTCGACAGCCTGGACGAGGTGCCCCACCACGTCATCACCCAGGGCATCGGCACCATCCTGGAGGCCCGCCACCTGGTGCTGCTGGCCACCGGCGAGGGCAAGGCGGACGCCGTGGCGCAGTCCGTCGAGGGCCCGGTCTCGGCGCTGGTGCCGGCGTCCGCGCTTCAGCTGCACCCGCACGCCACGGTCGTCGTCGACGAGGCCGCCGCGTCCAAGCTCAAGCTGGCCGACTACTTCCGCGCCACGTACGCCGCCAAGCCGGAGTGGCAGGGCCTGTAAGAGCCGACCACTGCCGAACGCGACGCGGCCGGGGCACCCACGTGGGTGCCCCGGCCGCGTCGTGTCCTGCGCCGGACGTCCGGTCCGCCGGGCCGCGGCTCCCCTTCCGCGGCCCGGCGGAGTTCACTCACCCACGATGACCTCCGCGGCCGCGCGTCCGCAGACACGGGCCGCGCCGTGGGTGGCGATGTGCAGGGCCCCGCGCGGGGGCGCCTGCGGCAGGCCCATTTCGACGACGACCGTGTCGGGCCGGGCGTCGAGCAGGGCGTCGAGGGCGTCCGTCATCCAGGCGTGGCGATGTGCGTCTCGGACGACGGCGACGATCCGCCGCTCCCCCGCCGCCCGCAGGATCTCCTCCGTCCGGGCGGACGTGCCAGCCGCGACGGCTCCGGCGTTCCCGGACGTGCCGGCCGCGGCGGCACCGGCATCCCCGTACGCGCCGGTCTCCGTACCGGGCAGCAGCCGCCCCAGCTCCGCAGCGACCCCCCAGGGCGTCTCGTCGCCGACGGCGATATTGGCGACGGGTGTGAAGGCCGCGACGTACGCGGGCGCGCTCAGCGGCTCGTACGGGCCGTTACGGGTGATCCGCAGCGCGCGGCGGGCCGCCACCAGGCCGGCCTCGGGTGCGGGCGCGACCCCTCGCTCCCCGGGGAGGGTCCCCTGTGCCGCGCCCGCACTCCGGGTCCACCGTGCCAGGGCGCGGACCCGCGCCGCGGCGTCGGCGAGCCGCTTCTTCGACAGCTCGCCGTCGCGTACCGCCCTCACCAGGGCGTCGCGCAGTCGCAGCACGGTGGCTTCGTCGGCCAGTCCGCCGCCGACGCAGATGGCGTCGGCGCCGGCGGCGATGGCCAGGACGCTGCCCCGTTCGATGCCGTACGTCGCGGAGATGGCCCGCATCTCCATGCCGTCGGTGACGATCAGGCCCTCGAAGCCGAGGCCGCCCTCGGCGACGGGGGCGCGCAGCAGGCCGGTGAGCACATCGCGGCTGAGGGTGGCGGGCCGGGTGCCGTCCAGGGCCGGAAGCAGGATGTGCGCGCTCATCACGGCCTTGGTGCCGGCGGTGATCGCGGCCCGGAAGGGCACCAGCTCGCGTTCCTGGAGGGTGCGCAGGTCGGCGGCGATGCGCGGCAGGTCGTGGTGGGAGTCGACGGCGGTGTCGCCGTGGCCCGGGAAGTGCTTGGCGCAGGCGGCGACGCCGGCGGACTGGAGCCCTTCGACGTACGCGGCGGTGTGCCGGGCGACCAGCTGCGGATCGGCGCCGAAGGACCGTACGCCGATGACCGGGTTGGCCGGGTTGGAGTTGACGTCGGCGGACGGCGCCCAGTTCAGGTTGACGCCGCACTCGGCCAGCCGGCGGCCCAGTTCGCGGGCCACGTCGTGGGTGAGCCGGGTGTCGTCGACCGCGCCCAGAGCGAGGTTGCCGGGAAAGGACGAGCCGCCGCGCACTTCGAGGCGGGTGACGTCGCCGCCCTCCTCGTCGATGGCGACGAGGACGTCCTCCCGTTCGGCCCGCAGCTCGGCGGTGAGCGCCGCGAGCTGGTCCGGCGAGGCGATGTTGCGGCCGAACAGGCCCACCGAGGTCAGCCCCTCGCCGAGCCGGCGCAGCAGCCAGTCGGGCGCCGAGGTGCCGGTGAAGCCCGGCTGGAGGACGGTGAGCGCGTCGCGGGTGAGGGTGTCGGACGGGCGTACGAGTGTCGTCATGGCGCGCGTCATCCCTTCACTGCGCCGGCGGTCAGTCCGCCGACCGCCTTGCGTTGCAGGAACAGGAACAGGACCAGGATGGGCAGGGCGAAGAGCGAGGCGGCGGCCATCGTGGCGCCCCAGTCGTCGCCGAACTGGCTCTGGAACTGGGAGAGCCACAGCGGCAGCGTGCCCTTGTCCGGCTCCTTGTTGAGAACCAGCACGAGCGGGAATTCGTTCCAGGCGGTGATGAAGCCGAACAGCGAGGTGGCCATCAGGCCGGGCGCCAGCAGCGGGAAGATGACCTTCACGAACGCCTGGGTACGGGTGCAGCCGTCGACCATCGCGGACTCCTCCAGCTCCTTGGGCACGGCGGCGACGTAGCCGCGCAGCGTCAGGAGGGTGAAGGGCAGCACCATCAGCATGTAGAAGAAGGTCAGCGGGACCAGGCTGTTCAGCATGTCGGCGTCGCGCACGATCATGTAGATCGAGATGACCAGGACCTCCCAGGGCGCCATCTGGGCGACCATGAAGGTCAGGATGATCCCCTTGCGGCCCTTGAAGCGCATCCGCGCGACGGCGAAGGACCCGCACAGGGCGATCAGCAGGGAGAGCCCGACGGCGAGCACCGTGACGGTGACCGAGTTGCCCACCAGGGACCAGAAGTTGGGCGCGTTGACGGCCGTCGTGAAGTGCTCGAAGGTGCCGTTCAGCGGGAACCACACCGGGTCCTCGGTGATGATGTCGCCGTTCGGCTTGAAGGCCGTGGTGAACATCCAGTACACGGGGAAGGCGAACCCGAGGGCGAGCACGAGCGCCGCCGCGTTGGGCCAGATGCGGCCGAGCAGGGAGCGCTTCACGCCTCGTCCTCCTCTTGCTTGAGGGTCAGTCGCAGGTAGTACGCGGTCATGGCGAGCAGCACGACGATCGTCAGCAGCGAGATGGCCGCGCCCATGCCGAAGTGGAGGTTGCCGACGCCCTCGGTGAAGGCGTAGATCGGCAGGGTCTCGGTGAGCCTGTCCGGGCCGCCCTCGTTGATCGCGAAGATCTGCGGGAACGCCTTGAAGACCCAGATGATCTCCAGGAACGTGGTCGCCAGGAGGAACGGCTTGAGGAACGGGAAGGTGACGCTGGTGAAGACCTTCCAGGTGCCGGCGCCGTCCATCCGGGCCGCCTCGTACAGCTCCTTGGGGATGGTGGTGGTCGCGGCGTAGAGGTTCAGCGCCACGAACGGCAGCGACTGCCACACGATCAGCACGGTGATGACGAAGAACGTGGACAGCTGGCTGCCGACCCAGTCGTAGTGGGCCATCGAGTGCCAGCCCAGCTTGTCCAGGACCCAGTTGACGACGCCGTAGCGGGCGTCGAAGAGCCACTGGAAGACGGTGGTGGCGGCGATCGCGGGCATCGCCCAGGCCAGCACCAGTGCGACGGACAGCACCAGGCGCATCTTCTTGCCGAGCCGGGCCAGCAGCAGGCCGATCAGCACACCCAGCACCATGATCAGGGTGACGTTGACGGCGGTGAAGACGATGGTGCGGACGGTGACCCGCCAGAACTGCTCGCCGCCCAGAATGTCCTGGTAGTTGCCGATCCCGCGCCACTCGGTGAGGTGCTGGATCAGCTGCTTCATGTTCAGGTTCTGGAACGAGAGGATCAGGTTCCGCACCATGGGCCAGCCCAGGAAGACCGCGGTGGCGGCCAGGGCCGGGATCAGCAGCAGGTAGGGGGCCTTCCCGGCGGCCCGGCCGGTCCCGCGGCGGCGACCGGGCGGCGGGGCGCCGCCCTTGCCGATCCGTGGCGCGGGATTCTGCACCGCGTCCTCGATCTGCACTGACATGTCCCGCTTCTCCCCATCACCCGGTCGTGCTCGTGCTGGTGGTTCCGTACGGGGGCCGGGACGGCCGGCTCCCGTACGGAACGTTGGTGGCGGTCCCCGCGGCCGGCGCCGCCGCGGGGACCGCGGTCACTGGTTCCGGGGCGCGTCGCGCGGGTCCGTACGGACCGGACCGCCGGACGCGCCGCCGGGGTCACTGCTTCTGCGCCAGCCGCTTGTTGATCTCGGCCTCGACGTCCTTGGCGGCGTCCGCGGGGGCCTTGCCGTTGAGAACCGCGGTCATGTAGTTCTTGATCGGGTTCGGGGTGTTCTCGACCTGGGCCCACTCGGGGATCAGCGGCGTGGTGCCGCTGGACTTGGCGGCGCCGGGCGCGGCGGCCTCGGCGGCCGGGTTGCCCTTGGCGGCGTCCGCGAGGTCGGGGGACTTCGGGCTCCAGCCGACCTCCTTGACCATCTGTCCGTCGTTCTTCTTGGACAGCGCGACCTTCAGGAACTCCTTGGCGAGCTCCTGGTTCTGGCCGCCGCCGGCGACGGCGAAGTTGGAGCCGCCGAGGAAGACGCCCTCGGGCTTGTCGGCGGTCTCGCCCGGAATGGGGAAGAAGCCGATGTCGTCCTTGATGGCCGGGTTGGCCTTGACTGCGGTGGGGCCCTCGTAACCCATGGCGATGATGGCGCCGGTCTTGCCCTTGGAGAAGATCTCCGCCTGCTGCGGGGTGGCCTCGTCCTTGTTCTTCGGGGCGGTGCTGAAGGCCTGGTACTGCTTGTAGATGTCCATGGCCTTGGAGACCTTGGGGTCACCGAGGTTGGAGACCCACTTGCCGCCTTCCTTCTTCACCAGGTCGGCGCCGGTGCCGATGGTCAGGCCGTCGAAGAAGTACCAGTTCTGGCCGGGCAGGTAGAGCGGCTCGGCGTCGGTCTTCTGCTTGATGGTGTCGAACGCCTTGAAGAGCTCCGAGCGGGTCTTGGGCAGTTCCTTGATGCCCGCCTGCGCCCAGATCTTCTTGTTGTACATCACCACGCGGTTGCCCGCGTACCAGGGGAGCGCGTACTGCTTGCCGTCGACGAGGGAGGCCTTGTTGAAGGAGTCGTTCCAGTCCTTGCCGATTTCCTTCTTCAGGTCGCCCAGCTCCGCGAGCGCGCCGGCCTTGGCGTACGCGGCGGTCTGGGTGTTGCCGATCTCGACGACGTCCGGCGGGTTCTCCTCCGACAGGGCGGTGGTCAGCTTCTGCTGGATGCCGTTCCACTGCTGGACGCGGAATTCGACCGTGGCGCCGGTCTTCGCCTTGAAGTCCTCGGCGACCTGCTTGGTCCACTGCGTCGGGTTGGAGCCGTCCATCACCCAGACGATGAGCTTCTTGCCCTTGAAGCCGTCGGCTCCCGCCGACCCGCTGCCGCTGGACCCACAGGCAGCGACACTCACCATCATTCCCGCGACTGCCGTCGCCGCTATGAGCCCACGCTTCATTGCGTTCTCCCCTAAAGGCTGGCTGGTGGTCTTTAATGGTTTAGACCAGTGCCCGCAGCTTGGCCTAGACCTTTTGGGGTGTCAAGGGTGTATAAGAGTCGCTGTCAGGTCCGTTACCGGACCGACATCTCGGGCCTGTCGCCGCGGTAGCGGCGTGTGCCCGCGAGGCAGACGCTACGTTGGCGTCAGGCCCCGCGAGCGGGCACGGACCAGCAAGGGAGCATCGGGACCCCACCCGTGCCACGATGTGAGCCGCTACGTACGGAGGAGCCGGTGACGGCAGCGCGACAGGAGTCGGAGAGGCGGGCCATGGAGACCGACGGGGGCAGTGCGGACAACGGCGGCGGCGCACGCACCGCCCGCGTACCGAAGTACTACCGCCTCAAGCGCCACTTGCTGGAGATCACCGAAACACTGCCGCCGGGCACCCCGGTCCCGCCCGAGCGGACCCTGGCCGCGGAGTTCGACACCTCCCGCACGACCGTACGCCAGGCCCTCCAGGAACTGGTCGTCGAAGGACGGCTGGAACGCATCCAGGGCAAGGGCACGTTCGTCGCCAAGCCCAAGGTCTCGCAGGCCCTGCAACTCACCTCCTACACCGAGGACATGCGGGCCCAGGGCCTGGAGCCCGCCTCACAGCTGCTGGACATCGGCTACGTCACCGCCGACGACCGGCTGGCCGGACTGCTGGACATCGCGGCCGGCGGCCGGGTGCTGCGCATCGAGCGGCTGCGGCTGGCCAGCGGGGAGCCGATGGCCATCGAGACGACCCACCTGTCCGCGAAGCGGTTTCCCGCGCTGCGCCGCAACCTGGTCAAGTACACCTCGCTGTACACGGCACTGTCCGAGGTCTACGACGTCCGCCCGGCGGAGGCCGAGGAGACCATCGAGACCTCGCTGGCCACCCCGCGCGAGGCCGGGCTGCTCGGTACGGACGTGGGCCTGCCGATGCTGATGCTCTCCCGGCACTCGCTCGACGCCGAGGGCGCGCCGGTGGAGTGGGTGCGCTCGGTCTACCGCGGCGACCGCTACAAGTTCGTCGCCCGGCTGCGGCGTCCGGCGGACTGAGGACCCCGACGGCGGGCCGGGTCCGTTTCCGCGCCCGGTAGCGGGGCCGCCCCTTCCCGCGCCCCGCCGCCCGGTCGCGTCGCGGTATGGCGCGATCCGCCCCGCTGCCTCTACGGTCCTTCCGTCGTCGCGTCGACGGGAGGACGTACCGGTGCGCCCAGCAGGCCAGCCCCGAACTGCCGCCAGCCCCCGCAAGATCGCCGTATGGACGGCCGTGGCGCTGGTCGGCGCCGCCGGCTGGACGCTGCTCGCGCTGTCCCGCGGGGAGGAGGTCTCGGCCGCCTGGATGGTCGCCGCCGCGCTCGGTTCGTACGCCATCGGCTACCGCTTCTACGCGCGCTTCATCGCCACCCGCGTACTGCGCGTCGACCGGACCCGGGCCACCCCCGCCGAACGCCTCAACGACGGCGTGGACTTCCACCCCACCGACCGCCGGGTGCTGCTCGGCCACCACTTCGCGGCCATCGCGGGCGCCGGGCCGCTGGTCGGGCCGGTGCTCGCCGCCCAGATGGGGTATCTGCCCGGCACCATCTGGATCATCGTCGGCGTCGTCTTCGCGGGCGCCGTGCAGGACATGGTCGTGCTGTTCTTCTCCACCCGGCGCGACGGCCGGTCGCTGGGGCAGATGGCCCGCGAGGAGATCGGCGTGTTCGGCGGGGCCGCCGCGCTGCTCGCCGCCTTCGCCATCATGATCATCCTGCTCGGCGTACTGGCGCTGATCATCGTCAACGCGCTGGCCCAGTCCCCCTGGGGCACCTTCTCCATCGGCATGACCATCCCCATCGCCCTGCTGATGGGCTTCTACCTGCGGGTACTGCGCCCGGGACGGGTCACCGAGGTCTCCCTGATCGGTGTCGCGCTGCTGGTGCTCGCGCTGGTGGCGGGCCGCTGGGTCGCCGACTCCCCGTGGGCCGGCACCTTCACGCTGGAGCCGAAGACGCTGGTCGTCTGGCTGGTGGCGTACGGGTTCATCGCGTCCGTGCTGCCGGTGTGGACGCTGCTGGCGCCGCGCGACTACCTCTCCACCTTCATGAAGATCGGCACGATCGCGCTGCTGGCGGTCGGTGTGCTGGTCACGCTGCCGAACCTGAAGATGGACGCGGTCACCCGCTTCGCCGGGCGCGGTGACGGCCCGGTCTTCGCGGGCTCGCTCTTCCCGTTCGTCTTCATCACCATCGCCTGCGGCGCGCTCTCCGGCTTCCACGCCCTGATCTCCTCCGGCACCACGCCCAAGATGGTGCAGAAGGAGACCCAGATCCGCATGATCGGCTACGGCTCGATGCTCATGGAGTCGTTCGTCGCGGTGATGGCGCTGGTCGCGGCGTCGATCATCGACCCGGGGCTGTACTTCGCGATGAACGCGCCGGCCGGCGTCATCGGCGACACCGTCCGGTCGGCCTCGCAGGCCGTCGCGCACTTCGGATACAGCATCTCCCCCGACCAGTTGGCGGCCGCGGCCAAGGCCGTCGAGGAGCAGACGCTGCTGTCCCGTACGGGCGGCGCGCCCACCCTCGCCGTGGGGGTGGCGGACATCTTCTCGCAGGTGTTCGGTGGGGCCGGGATGAAGGCGTTCTGGTACCACTTCGCGATCATGTTCGAGGCGCTGTTCATCCTCACCGCGCTGGACGCGGGCACCCGGGTGGGCCGCTTCATGCTCCAGGACATGCTGGGCAACGTCTACAAGCCGTTCCGCAGGGTGGGTTGGAAGCCGGGGCTGGTGCTGTGCAGCGCGGCCGTGGTCGCGCTGTGGGGGTACTTCCTGTGGGTCGGCGTGCACGAACCGCTGGGCGGCATCAACCAGCTCTTCCCGGTCTTCGGCATCGCCAACCAGCTGCTGGCGGCGGTGGCGCTGACCGTCTGCACGACCCTGCTGGTCAAGTCCGGGCGCCTGAAGTGGGCCTGGATCACGGGTGTTCCGCTCGTCTGGGACGCCGTCGTCACCCTCACCGCGAGCTGGCAGAAGGTCTTCTCCGGGGACCCCAAGGTCGGTTTCTTCACCCAGCGTTCGGTCTACCAGGACGCCATCGACGCCGGGAAGGTGCTGCCGCCCGCCAAGACCATGGACGACATGCACACCGTGGTCACCAACTCGACGGTGGACGGCGTGCTGTCGGCGGTCCTCGCGCTGCTGATCGTGGTGGTGATCGCGGACGCGGCCCGGGTGTGCGTGCGCCATCTGCGCGACCCGTCCGCGACCCGGCTCAGCGAGGCCCCGTACGTGGAGTCGGCGATCGTCGCGCCCGCCGGGCTGGTGGCCTCCAAGGAGGAGAAGGCGGAGCTGGCGGCGGCGGAGCGGAGCGGGCCGTGAGGGCGGCCGGGCGCGCGCTGCGCTGGATCCGGTGGTACGTACGGGAATTGACGGGCGAGAGCGCGTACGAGCACTACGTCGCTCATGTCCGGCAGCACCAGCCGGACGCGCCGGTCCCCAGCCGCCGGGAATTCGAGCGGCGGCGTGCCGCGGCGCGCGAGGGAGATCCCCGCTCGGGCTTCCGCTGCTGCTGAAAGTCCGCGCTCACAGCCGAGTAGGCCCGCGTTCACAAGTGCGACGGCGCGCACCGTTGCCGTACCGATATGCGGACAGGTAGTGACGCGTACAACTTCCGTGGCTTAAATTTCCTGCCCACCACCCGCGTGATCACCGGGGACCGCCAGGGAACGGAGCCGCGCCCATGCCAGAGCCGTCCGCATCAGCCGGAACACCAGCGGGCAGAGCCGCGCCGGTCATCACCCCCACCCGCGTGATCGCCGGGCTCTGCCTGGTCGCGCCCTTCGTGGCGATGCTGTGGGTGAGCTCGTACGCCAAGGTGGAGCCGACGCTCATCGGCATCCCGTTCTTCTACTGGTACCAGATGCTGTGGGTGCTGATCTCGACGGCGCTCACCACGGTCGCCTACAAGCTGGTCCAGCGTGAGCGGCGGCTGCGCAAGGGGGGTGCGGCGCGGTGAAGGACGGCGTGAACGGCGTCGCGCTCGCCGTCTTCATCTTCTTCTTCGTGGCCGTGACGGTCATGGGCTTCCTGGCGGCCCGCTGGCGCAAGGCCGAGCAGTCCGCCAACCTCGACGAATGGGGGCTGGGCGGGCGCAGTTTCGGCACCTGGGTGACCTGGTTCCTGCTGGGCGGCGACCTCTACACGGCGTACACCTTCGTGGCGGTGCCGGCGGCGATCTACGCGGCGGGCGCGGCCGGATTCTTCGCCGTCCCGTACACGATCCTCGTCTACCCGCTGATCTTCACCTTCCTGCCCCGCCTGTGGTCGGTCTCGCACAAGCACGGGTACGTGACCACCTCGGACTTCGTGCGCGGCCGGTTCGGCTCCAAGGGCCTGTCGCTGGCCGTGGCGCTCACCGGCATCCTCGCCACGATGCCGTACATCGCGCTGCAACTCGTCGGCATCCAGGCGGTGCTGGACGTGATGGGCGTCGGCGGCGGCGAGGACACGAACTGGTTCGTCAAGGACCTGCCGCTGCTGATCGCCTTCGGTGTGCTGGCGGCGTACACCTACAGCTCCGGGCTGCGGGCGCCCGCGCTGATCGCGTTCGTCAAGGACGGGCTGATCTACCTGGTCATCGCCGTCGCGATCGTCTACATCCCGATCAAGCTGGGCGGCTTCGACCACATCTTCGCGGTGGCGAAGGACGCCTTCGCGCAGAAGAATCCGGCGACCGGCAAACCGCGCGGGGAACTGGCCAGCGGCCCGAACGCGCAGTGGGCGTACGCGACGCTCGCGCTCGGCTCGGCGCTCGCGCTGTTCATGTACCCGCACTCGATCACCGCGACGCTCTCCTCGCGCAACCGCAATGTGATCCGCCGCAACACCACCATCCTGCCGCTGTACTCCCTGATGCTGGGGCTGCTCGCGCTGCTCGGGTTCATGGCGGTGGCGGCCGGGATCAAGGTGCAGAACGGGCAGCTGGCGATTCCGCAGCTGTTCGAGAACATGTTCCCGGACTGGTTCACGGGGGTGGCGTTCGCCGCGATCGGCATCGGCGCGCTGGTGCCCGCCGCGATCATGTCCATCGCCGCGGCGAACCTTTTCACCCGCAACATCTACAAGGACTTCCTCAAGCCGGGCGCCACGCCCGCCCAGGAACACAAGGTCGCCAAGCTGGTGTCGCTGCTGGTGAAGGTCGGCGCGCTGGTCTTCGTCCTGACGATGGACAAGACCGTCGCCATCAACTTCCAGCTGCTGGGCGGCATCTGGATCCTCCAGACCATGCCGGCCCTGGTGGGCGGCCTGTTCACCCGCTGGTTCCACCGGTGGGCACTGCTGGCCGGCTGGGCGGCGGGCATGATCTACGGGACGCTCGCGGCGTACGGGGTGGCCAGCCCCACGCAGCAGCACTTCGGCGGCTCCAGCGCGGAGATCCCCGGCATCGGCGAGATCGGCTACATCGGCCTGACCGCGTTCGTGCTGAACGTCCTGGTCACGGTCGTCCTGACGGTGGTGCTGCGCGCGGTCAAGGCCCCCGACGGCGTGGACGAGACGTCCCCCGAGGACTACACGGCGGACGCCGGTGACAAGGGCGTCCAGGTCGAGCTGCCGCCTGCCGCGGCGGGGGTGCCGGCGGGGCACTGAGGGGGCGGGGACGGTTGTCAGACCCCCGGTGCACACTGGGCCCATGGACATCACGATCAGGCCCGCGCGGCAGGAGGAGTTCGAGGAGATCGGCGAACTCCTCGTGGCCGCCTACGCGGCGGACGGACTGCTGGCCCTCGGGGCCGACGACCCGTATACGGACCAACTGCGCGCGGTCGCGGAGCGGGCCGAGAGCGCCGAGGTGCTGACGGCGGTCGACGCCGACGGCACGGTGCTGGGGGCGGTGACCTTCGCCGCCCCCGGCAGTCCGTACGCCGAGATAGCCGGGCCCGACGAGGGCGAGTTCCGGATGCTGGCCGTCGCCCCCGCCGGCCGCGGGCGCGGCATCGGCGAGGCGCTGGTGCGCGCCTGCATGGACCGCGCCCGCTCCCTGGGCCTGCCCCGCATGGTGCTCTCCGCCCTGCCGCACATAAAGAACGCCCACCGCGTGTATGAGCGCATCGGTTTCACGCGCACACCTGAGCGGGACTGGGAGCCCGTGCCGGACATCACGCTGCTGGCGTTCACCTGCGACCTCGGCGAGGCGGCATAGCGCCGGGCCGGCCCCGTGCGCCCGGCCCGGCGCCGGGTTACGGCATCGGGTTACGGCAGCATTCGCCGTACGAACACATCCGTGACCCCATTCGTGTCCCCCGGCACCAGATTCGCCGCGTCCGAGTCGAAGGCCACGGTCAAGCCGATGGCGTCGGTGGAGACGTTGGAGGACCAGCCCGGGTCGGGTGTGCTGTCGACGGGGCGGCTGACGCGTTCGATGACGCCGGTGCGCATGTCGCGGACGAAGACGTCCGTCGCGTTGTTGGTGTCGTCCCGTACGAGGTCCGGCGCCGAGGACTGGAAGTACAGGCGACCGTTGTCGGCGGACAGCACGCCCAGGCCGGAGGAGCCGGTCTGCGGCTGCTTGCCGTCGTAGGTGTAGGACATCTGCTCCGTCGTGCCCTTGACGAGGTCCCGTACGAACAGGTCGGCCCGGCCCGTCGGGTGGCCGGGCACCACCTCGCCGTACTGGCTGGAGAAGACCACGTAGCGGCCGTCGGGGCTGAGCGAGGCGTTCCAGGCGCCGACCGTCTCGCCGGTGGAGGAGAGGCTCCCCACGCCGGTGCGGCCGGTGTCCAGGTCGTGCACGTAGAACGGGTAGCTGTGCGGTCTGCGCAGATCGGCCCGGTCGCGGGCGGCCGCGGCGGGGGCCGGGCGCAGGTTGGCGGCCTTGGAGGTGAAGCCGACCGTACGGCCGTCGTAGGTGATCGCCGGGTTGGCGGAGGGCCCGTTGGCCTGCTCTCCGGTGGCGGTGACGCTCACCCGCTCGACCGCGCCCGTCTTCCGGTCGCGGACGAAGATGTCCTGGGCCTTGTTGGTGTCGCCGGGCACCAGGTCCTCACGACTGGAGGCGAACGCCACGTACCGGCCGTTGGCGCTGATCACGGGCATCTGGGAGCCCTGCTTGCCCTGCGGCGGCTTTCCGTCGAGGGTGACGCTCTCGGTGCGTCCGGTCCTGCGGTCGTGCACGAAGATGTCGGTGGCGGCGTTGGTGTCCCCCGGCACGAGGTTGGCGGCACCGGAGGCGAAGGCGACATACCGGCCGTCGGCGCTGATGGTGGGCGTGGACGACCAGGAGTCGGCCTGGGTGCCGTCGCTCGCCACGTTGACGCGTTCGACGGCGCCCGTGCGCAGGTTCTTGACGAAGATGTCCGGCTGGCCGTTGGTGTCGCCGGGCACCAGGTTCGTCGCGTCGGAGCCGAACACGGCGAACCGGCCGTCGGCGCTGATCATCGAGCCGGACGAGCCGCCGTTGCCCTGTGTGCCGTCGGCGGCGACGCTGGCCCGCTCGGTGCCGGACGGCGGCGCGGACCGGGCGGCGGCCGTCGTGGCGGGCAGCAGCGCGGCGAGCGCGCACACCCCGGTGACGGCGGCGAGTCTTCGTACGGTGGTGCGGGTGGACCTCATGGCGGATTCCCCTCCTGGTGAATGCGTGCGTCGCCGTTGACGTCAGTGCGTGAGCCGGCGGACGAAGACGTCGCCCGTCCCGTTCGTGTCACCGGGCACCAGCCCGTCGTCGCGCGAGTCGAAGACCGCCAGCCGCCCGGCGGCGTCGGGCACCGCGGTATTGGTCCAGGAGGACGACTGGCCGCCGTCCGCGGTGACGTTGATCCGTTCGACCCGCCCGGTGCGCAGGTCGCGGACGAAGGCGTCGACCTCGCGGTTGGTGTCGCCGGGCACCAGGTTGGTCGCCGCGGAGGTGAAGAAGAGGCGCCGGTTGTCCGCGCTGAGCCGCCCGTCGGAGGACCAGCCGTTGCCCTGGGCACCGTCGTGCGCGCGGGACGCCATCCGGGTGGTGCCCTTCCCCAGGTCGCGGACGAAGATGTCGTACGTGCCGTTGGTGTCGCCGGGCACCACGTCGTCGGCCACGGAGGCGAAGACCGCGTGCCGGCCGTCGGGGCTCAGCCGGGGGAACGGCGACACGCCGACCACGGCGCCCGTCGAGCCGAGGCTCGCCACGCTCGTCCGCCCGGTGTCCAGGTCGTGGACGTACAGGGGGTCCTGCGGCGGCGGGCGGCGGAAGCCGGGTCCGGCGGGGGTGAGGTTCGTCGCCTTGGAGGTGAACGCGACCCGACGGCCGTCGGCGCTGATCGACGGGAAGGCGGAGGGGCCGTCGGCCTGCGTGCCGTCGCTCGCCACACTGACCCGTTTCGTCGTTTCCTTCTGCACATCGTGGACGAAGATGTCCAGGCGCTCGTTGGTGTCGCCGGGCACCAGGTCCGCGCGGTACGAGCCGAAGGCGAGGTGGCGGCCGTCGCCGCTGAGGGTGAAGTTCTGCACCCCGTAGCCGTACGGGGACGTGCCCGCGCCCGCGGTGGGGCTCGTGGTGCGGCCGGTCAGCCGGTCGTGGACGAACACGTCGCCCTCGCCGTTGGTGTCGCCGGGCACCAGGTTCGACGCCGAGGAGTAGAAGGCCACGTACCGCCCGTCGGCGCTGATCTCGGGTGATCCGGACAGGGCGTTGCCGCGCGTGCCGTCACCGGCGACGCTGACCAGGTCGACCTTTCCCGTCCGTAAATCCTTGACGTACACGTCTTGTTGGCCGTTGGCGTCGGCGGGTCCCAGATTGGTGGCTTCCGAGGTGAATGCCACGAACCGCCCGTTCGCGCTGAGCGTCGGACCGCCCGAGAAACCGTTTCCCTGCGTTCCGTCCGCGGCGACGCTGACCCGTTCGGTCGCCGGGGCCGCCGGCCGTGCCGCGGTGGCCGTCGCGGACAGCACCCCCGCCACGGCACACGCTCCGGCCAGCAGCCCCACGGCTCTCGCCACGCCGCGCGCAGCACCGTTTCTTCGCATGTCTCCCCCCTCACATCAGGCCCCCCACCCGCCCCGCCGGGCGACGGAGCAGACAAGGAGCCAATACGCTTCAGGAGTCCCGGTCAACGCATCAGGGACATTCCGCGCCACCAATACGCCCCCTGCATCAGCCCCCGTCCAGGAGGGCCGCCGGGCCCCGGCCGGAAGGCCCGGAACGGCTTCAGGAAGCCTCCGCAGGGGCTTCTGGGCGGCCCCGCAGCGCCCGGCGAACGGCCTCGGAACGGCTGCCGAATACCACGGCTCCGGACAACCCCGCGCCAACGCGACACAAGATATGGGGGTGGGTGCACGAGGCAGCACAAGATGTATGCTCGTGCTCGCTGTCGTCGCAGGGGAATCCGGTGCGAATCCGGAACTGTCCCGCAACGGTGTACGAAGTGCGGCAATCCGCACCCGTGAGTCCGAAGACCTGCCCGCAGTACGCCCGCGCCATCCCGGCGCGGTCGTCGATACGTCCGGGCCTCGCGGGTTGGGCCGGTGGACGCTGCGCGGTGTGCCCGCGCGCCCCTCGCCGTGCCAGGGGTGCCGCACGCCCGTACGCGGCCCTCCGTGCCTCCCCCGGGCCCCCGCCGAGTGAGGGAGAGCAGCACGTGACCATCGCGCCAACGGAGCCCGCGTCAGACCGGCAGGTCGTGCAGCCCGCGAAGGACACGAAGCCCCGGCAGGACGCCGGCGGCCGGGCCGAGGACGGCCCCGGCGCCGCGCTGCTGCGCACGCTGACCGACCTCACCGCCGACCTGGACGCCACCGACCCCGGCAAGGTCGCCGCCGCCGCGCTGCGCGGCCGCCACCCCGGCTCCGACGAGGCCGAACTGCGCTCGCTGGCCATGGAGGCCGCCGCCGGCCTGATCGGCGACGAGCCGCAGTACTCCAAGCTGGCCGCCCGCCTGCTGACGCTCGCCATCGCGGAGGAGGCGGCCGCGGAGGGGGCGACCGCCTTCTCCGCCTCCGTCGCCGTCGGACACCGCGAGGGCCTGATCGCCGACGACACGGCGGAGTTCGTACGGACCCACGCGGCGCGCCTGGACGAGCTGGTGGAGCGCGCCCTCGCGGACGGCGCCGACGACCGGTTCGGCTACTTCGGCCTGCGCACCCTGCACTCCCGCTACCTGCTGCGCCACCCGATCTCCCGGCAGGTCATCGAGACCCCGCAGCACTTCCTGCTGCGGGTGGCCTGCGGCCTGGCCGAGGACCACGGCGAGCGGGCCGTGGACGACGTCGCCGAGCTGTACCGGCTGACCAGCACGCTGTCGTACCTGCCCTCCTCCCCCACCCTCTTCAACTCCGGCACCCGGCACCCGCAGATGTCCTCCTGCTACCTGCTGGACTCCCCGCTGGACGAGCTGGACTCGATCTACGACCGCTACCACCAGGTGGCGCGCCTGTCGAAGCACGCCGGCGGCATCGGCCTGTCGTACTCCCGGGTGCGCGCCCGCGGCTCGCTGATCCGCGGCACCAACGGCCACTCCAACGGCATCGTGCCGTTCCTGCGCACCCTGGACGCCTCGGTCGCGGCCGTGAACCAGGGCGGCCGGCGCAAGGGCGCGGCCTGTGTCTACCTGGAGACCTGGCACGCGGACCTGGAGGAGTTCCTGGAGCTGCGCGACAACACGGGCGAGGACGCCCGGCGCACCCACAACCTGAACATCGCGCACTGGATCCCCGACGAGTTCATGCGCCGCGTCGAGGCGGACGCCGACTGGTCGCTGTTCTCCCCCAGCGACGTGCCGGAGCTGGTGGACCTGTACGGCGACGAGTTCGACGCCGCGTACCGCGAGGCGGAGGCCGCGGGCCTGGCCGTCAAGCAGGTCCCGGCGCGCATCCTGTACGCGCGGATGATGCGCACCCTCGCGCAGACCGGCAACGGCTGGATGACCTTCAAGGACGCCGCCAACCGCACCGCCAACCAGACCGCCGAGCCCGGCAAGGTGGTGCACTCCTCGAACCTGTGCACCGAGATCCTGGAGGTCACCGACGACGGCGAGACCGCGGTCTGCAACCTCGGCTCGGTCAACCTGGCCGCCCACCTGGGCGACGACGGCGAGATGGACTGGGAGCGGCTGGACGCCACGGTCCGTACGGCCGTGACCTTCCTGGACCGCGTGGTGGACATCAACTTCTACCCGACCGAGCAGGCCGGCGCCTCCAACTCGCGCTGGCGGCCGGTGGGCCTGGGCCTGATGGGACTCCAGGACGTCTTCTTCCGGCTGCGGCTCGGCTTCGACTCGCCCGAGGCGCGGGAGCTGTCCACCCGCATCTCCGAGCGGATCATGCTCGCCGCGTACGAGGCGTCCGCCGACCTCGCCGAGCGGCACGGGCCGCACCCGGCCTGGTCCGCAACCCGTACGGCCCGGGGCGTGCTGCACCCCGACCACTACCCGAACGCCGAGCCGCGCTGGGCGGACCGGTGGGCGGCGCTGCGCACCCGTATCGCGGCGACCGGCATGCGCAACTCGCTGCTGCTGGCCATCGCGCCGACCGCGACCATCGCCTCGATCGCGGGCGTGTACGAGTGCATCGAGCCGCAGGTCTCCAACCTGTTCAAGCGCGAGACGCTGAGCGGCGAGTTCCTCCAGGTCAACGCGTACCTGATCGAGGAGCTGAAGGCGCTGGGCCTGTGGGACGAGCGCACCCGTGACGCACTGCGCGAGGGCAACGGCTCGGTGCAGGAGCTGGACTGGATCCCCGCGGAGATCCGCGAGCTGTACCGCACGGCCTGGGAGATCCCGCAGCGTGCCCTGATCGACATGGCGGCGGACCGTACGCCCTACCTCGACCAGAGCCAGTCGCTGAACCTGTTCATGGCGTCGCCGACCATCGGCAAGCTCAGCTCGATGTACGCCTACGCCTGGAAGCGCGGCATCAAGACCACGTACTACCTGCGCTCGCGGCCGGCGACCCGGATCGCCCAGTCCGCGCGCGGCACGGGCGGGGGCGCGCAGACCGCTCCCGTACCCGCTCAGGCGGCCGACCCCGAGGCCGTCGCCTGCTCCCTGGAAAACCCCGAGTCCTGCGAGGCATGCCAGTAACCATGACCACCACCCCTGAGAAGACCGAGACGTCCGCCGCCGCCTCGCACACCGCCACCACCGGCAAGAAGAACCTGCTCGACCCGGGCTTCGAGCTGACCCTGCGTCCGATGCGCTACCCGGACTTCTACGAGCGCTACCGCGACGCGATCAAGAACACCTGGACGGTGGAGGAGGTCGACCTCCACTCCGACGTCGCCGACCTCGCCAAGCTCTCGCCGGGCGAGCAGCACCTGATCGGACGACTGGTGGCGTTCTTCGCGACCGGTGACTCGATCGTGGCGAACAACCTCGTGCTGACGCTCTACAAGCACATCAACTCCCCCGAGGCGCGGCTCTACCTGAGCCGGCAGCTGTTCGAGGAGGCCGTGCACGTCCAGTTCTATCTGACGCTGCTGGACACCTATCTGCCCGACCCGGACGACCGCGCCGCCGCGTTCGCCGCGGTGGAGAACATCCCCTCCATCCGGGAGAAGGCCGAGTTCTGCTTCAAGTGGATGGATTCGGTGGAGTCCATCGACCGTCTGGAGTCGAAGGCCGACCGCCGCCGTTTCCTGCTGAACCTGATCTGCTTCGCGGCCTGCATCGAGGGCCTGTTCTTCTACGGCGCCTTCGCCTACGTGTACTGGTTCCGCTCGCGCGGCCTGCTGCACGGACTGGCCACCGGCACCAACTGGGTCTTCCGCGACGAGACCATGCACATGAACTTCGCGTTCTCGGTCGTGGACACGGTGCGCGAGGAGGAGCCGGACCTCTTCGACGACGAGCTGGAGCGCCAGGTCACCGACATGCTCAAGGAGGCCGTCGAGGCGGAGCTGCAGTTCGGCCGGGACCTGTGCGGCGACGGGCTGCCGGGCATGAACACCGAGTCGATGCGCGCATACCTCCAGTGCGTGGCGGACCAGCGCCTCCAGCGCCTGGGCTTCGCGCCGGTGTACGGCTCGGAGAACCCGTTCTCGTTCATGGAGCTGCAGAACGTGCAGGAGCTGACCAACTTCTTCGAGCGGCGCGCCTCGGCCTACCAGGTCGCCGTCGAGGGCTCGGTCTCCTTCGACGACGAGTTCTGATCCGACGCGTCCCGAGCAGTCGGACGGTGCCGGTCCCGCGCGTGCGGACCGGCACCGTCCGTTTCTTTATGTCCGACGAATCCGGACCGGATTTGATGAGTCGATGACAACGGGCGGACGACGGCAACCCTGCTCCGGCACGTCTGCTCTCCCGTTACATGAAGGGCAGCGAGCAAACGGGAAAGCGGTTCGTCGACTATCCCCGCCGGGGCCGCAGCGGCTGGCGCCGGTGGCTGCCGTCCTGGAGACAGCAGCTCGGCGTTTCGGCCGTCGGCGCGGCCGGTCTCGCCGGGCTCTTCGCCGTCGTGTACGCCCAGGTCGACATCCCGGACGAGAACGCCGCCGCGCGCCAGGAAGCCACCGTCTATTACTGGGCGGACGGCAGCCAGATGGTGACCGAGGGCGCCGTCAACCGGCAGAACGTGAGCCTCGGCCAGGTGCCCGACCCGGTGGAACACGCCGTGATCGCGGCCGAGAACGCGAGTTTCTACTCCGATTCCGGGGTCTCGCTCTCCGGTATCGCGCGGGCCGCGGTGAACATGGCCCAGGGCCAGGACGCACAGGGCGGCTCGACCATCACCCAGCAGTATGTGAAGAACACCTATCTCTCGCAGGACCAGACGCTCAAGCGCAAGGTGAAGGAATTCTTCATCGCGCTGAAGCTGGACAACCGCAAGTCCAAGACGGAGATCCTTCAGGGGTATCTCAACACCAGTTATTTCGGGCGGCATTCGTTCGGCATCCAGGCCGCCGCGAACGCGTACTACGGCATTCCGGCCAAGGACCTGGATCCCAGTCAGGGTGCGGCGCTGGCCGCGCTGCTCAAAGGTGCCGAACAGTACGACCCGGCACTGAGCGAGGCCAATCACCGGCGTGCGGTGGCGCGTTGGAAGTGGATTCTGGACCGCGAGGTGGAGACCGGGATGATGAGCCGGGAGGAGCGCGCCCGGTACACCCGGTTCCCCGAGCCGCGCACACCCGTCACCCCGACCAGTCAGAAGGGCCAGACCGGCTATCTCGTCGACGCCGCGAAGAAGTACCTCAAAAGCCGTACCGGCCTGACCGACCGCGATCTCGCGCGCGGCGGCTACCGCATCCACACCACCTTCGAGAAGGACCGGGTGGCCCGGCTGGCGAAAGCGGTGGAGGACGAGCAGCGCCGCGGTATCGATCCGAAGAAGCGGGCCGCCGACACGCACGTGGAATTCGGTGCCGCGTCGGTGCGGCCCCGGGACGGCGCGGTCGTCGCGCTCTACGGCGGCCCGGACGCGACGCGGCACTTCGCGAACAACGCGGACACCGCGGGCGTACCGGCCGGCTCGGCCTTCAAGCCGTTCGTGCTGGCCGCCGCCCTCCGCGACCCCGCGCCCGAAAGTACCGAGACGCCCGAGCGGGAAGCCGCCGCGCCCGCGGACGCACCCGCTCCGGGCGTGGCCACCGTGCGGGGCGTCGTGCCGCCGGACCTGTACGAGGGTCTGGTGACCTCCGCCCATCCGCCGTTCGTCGCCGCCGGGCGGCGCCTGGGCCTGGAGAAGGTGCGCGACCTGGCGATCGAGGCGGGCCTGCACAAGGCGAGCCTGGCGCGCCTGGAGCGTACGTTCCCGCTCGGCACCTCCACGCCCAGCGCGATCCGGCTGGCCGGCGCGTACTCGCTCTTCGGCAACGACGGCAGCCGGACCGAGCCGTACTCGGTGACCAGGGTGGAGCACGACGGCCGGCCGTTGCCGGGCCTCGCGCGGCCGGCGCCGCGCCGCGTGCTGGCGCCGGAGGCGGCGCTCGTCATCAAGCAGGCGCTCCAGGCGTACGCCGGGAAGACGCTGCCCCCGGAGACCGCGGCGAAGCTGCCGCGCGGTGTCTGGGCGGGCGGCACCGGTCCGCGGGACCGTATGCGGTCGGCGTGGTTCATCGGCAACGACGGCACCGGCGGCGGCGGGCTGACCACCGCCGTCACCGTCTTCCGCGCCGAGCCCGGGGCGCCGCGGCTGCTGCCGATGGAGGGCGTGGGCGGCGACCCGCGGTTCGGCAACGGCATACCGCCCCGGATCTGGGCGGCGTACGCCGGGAAGTGAGCGGCGGCCGGGCCGGGCCGGGGCTCAGTCGTTGGCGACGACCGGGTACCGCGGCTCGCGCTCGGCCATCTGCTTCAGCGCGTCCTTGCGGTCGCGCTTGGAGAGCCGGTCGATGTACAGGTAGCCGTACAGGTGGTCGGTCTCGTGCTGGAGGCAGCGCGCGAAGTAGCCGGTGCCCGCGACCTTGATCGGGTTGCCCTCGGCGTCCTGGCCGCGGACCACCGCGTAGTCGGGGCGGGCCAGCTCCGCGTACGCGCCGGGCACGGACAGGCAGCCCTCGTTGGAGTCGTCCAGCACCCGCCGCTCGACCGGCAGGTCCTCCAGGACCGGGTTGCAGACCGCGCCGACGTGGCGTACGCCCTCGTCGTCCAGGCAGTCGTACACGAAGACCTTCAGGTCCACGCCGATCTGGTTGGCGGCCAGGCCCACGCCCTCGGCCGTGCGCTGGCTGGCGAACATGTCGTCGATGAGCCGGGCCAGCCCGTCGTCGAACTCGGTGACGTCCTTGCACTCCTTGTGCAGCACCGGGTTGCCGACGACGGTGATCGGACGGGACGTACCGCGCTCGCGGTGCGCCTTCTCCCGCTCGTCCGCGCCGGTGACGTCGTCGACGAAGCCCTCCGCCGCCCGCTCCTCGTTGTGGTCAAAAACAGGCTGTTGCGCCATCTCCGCCGTACGCCTTCCTGGAAACCCGAAATTCTTCGCCCACCAGCCTACGGGGCGCCCCGGCGGCCCTCAGCAGACCTCTTCAAGATCACGCCACTCCCGGGTGTCCGGGCTGTCCGCGACCCAGCCGTCCAGCAGGCCGCGCACCAGACCGGCGGGCGCCGCGATGCCGCACTCGCGCTCCGGCACCCACAGCGAGCCGGAGCCCGCGGTGCGGTGGCCCAGCGGCCCCGGGTGGCCCGGTTCGCTGTGGTCGTGCGGGTCCAGGTGCTCGCCCTCGCCCTCGTCGCTGGGCATCCGGCTCTCGGAGCACGTACGGCACAGCAGGCGGACGGAGGACGACCAGTCCTCGGCGGCAAAGCCCGCGTCGGCGGCCAGGCGCTCCAGGGCGTCCCGGTCGGCCTCCGTGGCGGCCTCCAGGAGCACCACCCAGGTCGGTACCGGGGAGGGCGCCCAGAGCTCGATCTCGTCGAACACCGGGAAGGACGGTCCGGCGGCGGTGGTGCGCTCGCCGTTCGGGACGCCGTCGTGCAGCACGACCTCGCCCCAGCGCCGCCCGGAGGACGGCAGCGGGATGGAGAGCACTTCGATGCGGGCCGGGTCCAGCCGGCGGCCCCAGACCACCTCGGCCTCGCCCTCGGGCGACAGGCGCACGGCGGCGCTGCCCAGCTCCATGCCGACCGGCTCCGCGGACGGCGAGCCCTCGCCGGGGACCTTGAGGCCGTACGCCTGCCAGGCGCGCCGGGCCAGCGGCCAGTCCTGGAGGGCGGTGGCGGCGATGCCCACGTTCCACCAGTCGGGGGCCCCGGCCTCGCGGTCCAGCAGGGCGACCGCGCGCAGTCCGGCGGCGCGCGCCTGCTCCCAGTCGTGCCGGAACTTGTGCAGCAGCGCGAGGTTGAACCAGGACTCCGACAGCCACGGCTCCATGTCCGCGGCCCGGGTCAGCAGCGCGCCCGCGTCCTCGTAACGGCCGTCACCGATCAGCGTGAAAGCGCGGTCGGTCGCCTGTCGCCACGAGGCGGAGGGCCGGTGCCGTACCTTGCCGAAGATCCTCACGATTCCCGCCTGCTGGTTGCTTCCTGGATGCCGCCCCGGACGGAGGCCGGGGGCCGTTCGAGGGCCCACTCGACAACCTGCCACAGATTGCCGCCGGGCTCAGCCCGGTTGCCGCGCCGGCCGCGGCCCGCCACCGACCCCCTCATCGGCTCCTTGCCTTTCGCCGACCCCCTGAATCCCCGTTCGTGGGGGTTCCTTCGCATCCAACCATGCCCATCTCCGGGGCCGCTCATTACCCATCGGTTCCATGACCTTGCGCGGGTGTTTGTGGCGGTCTGGGTGGGGCGTGCGACACGAACGTCCGCACGAGTTGTGCCACGGGACGGCTGTCGGCGACGCGGCCGGGCCGTACATCGGAAGCGGCCCCGGGAACCGCGCGTGCTGCCCCGCTCCGGGGGGCGCGCGAGATGCGCTGTCCGGCAGGAGCCGGAACGGCGTTCGGCAATGAGGTGTTCGGGAACGCCGAAGCGCCGTGCGGGAGTTGGCGCCCGGCGGGCGGGAAAAGCGTGAAGATCGGGCGGGACGAAACGCCCCGCCCCTCACCCCTTCGGGTGATACGCCGCGTTATTCGGCCCGCGCGGTCTCGCCGCGCGCGTCGAGCGTGCCGTCCGGGCCGGGCCCGGCGGCCTGCTCGGAGGCCTTGGCCGCCGCGGCGGCGCGGGCCTCCGCCTGTTCCTGCTTCGCCTGCTCCAGCACGCTCTGCTCGGGCACCGCCTCGCCCGCGCGGATCAGGTCGATCCGGCCCATGACCTTCGACCGCAGATCGGTCGGCACGTCGTCATGGCCGCAGCAGCGCTTGACGAGCTTCTTGACGGCCTGCTCCAGCCCGTACTTCTCCAGGCAGGGCGAGCACTCGTCGAAGTGCTCCTGGAACTTCTCGCATTCACCGGCCGGCATCTCACGGTCGAGATACTCGTACAGATGGTCGAGGACCTCTGAGCAGTCCTTCTCGTGCGGCTCTCCGCAGCTCATGATCCCGAGCCTTTCCGATCGTGCGGCTGCGACGACTGCCCGGTCGCAGCGCCCGCGCCGGCGGGGACCAGCCCACGCTCACGGGCGTAATCCTCCAGCATGCCGCGCAGTTGGCGCCGGCCGCGGTGCAGACGGGACATCACCGTGCCGATGGGTGTACCCATGATGTCGGCGATCTCCTTGTACGCAAAGCCCTCGACGTCCGCGAGATAGACCGCGATGCGGAATTCCTCCGGAATGGCCTGAAGGGCGGCCTTCACGTCGGAGTCCGGCAGATGGTCCAGCGCCTGCGACTCGGCGGAGCGCAGCCCGGTCGACATGTGCGACTCGGCGCGCGCCAGCTGCCAGTCCTCGATCTCCTCGGCGGCGCTGCGCTGGGGTTCGCGCTGCTTCTTGCGGTAGGAGTTGATGAAGGTGTTCGTGAGGATGCGGTACAGCCACGCCTTGAGGTTCGTTCCCTCACGGAACTGGTGGAAGGACGCATACGCCTTTGCATACGTCTCCTGAACCAGGTCCTCCGCATCGGCCGGGTTGCGCGTCATGCGCAGCGCGGCCGAATACATCTGGTCCAGGAAGGTGAGCGCGTCCCGCTCGAAGCGCGCGTTGCGCTCGGCGTCCGTCTCCCGCGTCCCGTTGCCGGCGTGTCCCTCCGCCGTGCCGTCGGTCCCTGCGTCGGTACCGGTGACCGGACCCACCTCCTCCAACACCGTGACGGGTCCGGATGCTGACCCGCTCGAATCGGAGAATAGACGACGATCCGGTACCGCCGCCGCTCCAGCCATGGCGGTCTGGGCGCCGCGCAGCTGTGTCCACTGCAGGTCAGCGGCCTGCGGGCGGGCTGGGCAAGCGATTCCCATGCGGCGGGCTCCCATTCTTCGAAGATTCCTTCAACGTCCTGCAACCCGCACAACAGCCGCGCCCCGCACGTCATTCCCGCACCGTGCGCGCGGGACGTGAGCATGGTCACGCGGATGTCCGGGCGCCACCGGAACACCCCCGAGCCCTTGACAAAAGCGCTTGCCGGTTCGGCAATGAAGACATGGACGACAAGGCGTACGAACGGGTGCTCACGGACGTGGGGCCGCGGCTGCGGCGGCTACGGCAGGAGAGAGGGGTGACACTCGCCGCGCTCTCGGAAACGACGGGCATCTCGGTGAGCACCCTCTCGCGCCTGGAGTCGGGCGGGCGCAAGGCCACCCTGGAACTGCTGCTGCCGCTCGCCCAGGCCCATCAGGTGCCGCTGGACGAGCTGGTCGGCGCGCCCGAGGTGGGCGATCCGCGGGTACGCGCGGTGCCGCAGCGCCGCAAGCACATGACGTTCGTGCCGCTGACCCGGCAGCCCGGCGGCCTCCAGGCGTACAAGATGGTCATCGACCCGGTGCCGGGCACCCCCGAACAGCGCACCCACGAGGGCTACGAGTGGCTGTACGTGCTCTCCGGGCGACTGCGGCTGCTGCTCTCGGACCGGGACGTGGTGCTGCGCTCCGGCGAGGCCGCGGAGTTCGACACCCGGCTGCCGCACTGGTTCGGCCCGGCGGACGACAAGCCGGTGGAGATCCTCAGCCTCTTCGGGCGGCAGGGCGAGCGGATGCATGTACGCGCCAAGCCGCGCTCCAGGCAGGACGACGACTGAGCGGCGCACGTCCGACGGGCCGGCCGCGGTTCAGGCGAAGAGGCCGTCCAGCCACTCCCCCACCGCGTCCGTGAGCAGGACCATCGCCGCCGGCTCGTCGAGGTCCGCCTTCTTCGGTACGGCGAACCCGTGGTCCCCGTGCGGCACCTCGACCACGCGGGTGCCCGCCGGGAACTCCGACGGCCGCCCGAACGGGTCACGGCCGCCCTGCACCACCAGCGTCGGCAGCCCGGCCCCGGTCAGTTCGTCCGCGCGCGACTTCTCCGGCTTGCCCGGCGGGTGCAGCGGGAAGCTCAGCGCCAGTACGGCGCGCGCGCCCAGACCGCGCGCCGTACGGCAGGCCACCCGCGCCCCCGCGCTGCGCCCGCCCGCGACCACCGGCAGCCCCGGCTTCTCCAGGGCGGGCCACAGCGCGGTCCACGCGGTGTCCAGCGTCCTGGGGGCCGGCGCGAGCTTCTTGCCGGCGACCCGCCACGGCTGCTCGACCAGCGCGACGGTGTAGCCGCGCGCGGGCAGCGCGGCGGCCAGCGCGCGCAGGTCCCGGGCCTCGATGCCGCCGCCCGCGCCATGGCCGACCGCGAGGACGGCCCGCGCGTCCTCCGCCGGGTGCCAGGTGACGCGCGCCTCACCCACGGGTGTCTCCACTGTTTCGCTCACACCCTCATCCTGCCGCCCCGGCCCCGCGGACCGGCTCCGGGGCGCGCGTCGGAAAGGGCGCGCGTCAAAGGGCACGCGTCAGAAGGCGCGTCGGAAAAGGCCCGCGTCAGAAAAGGCCCGCGTCAGAAAAGGCCCGCGTCAGAAAAGGCCCGCGTCAGAACAGCGTCTCCTCCTCCGGCGCAGGCAGCTCCTTGACCAGCTCGGGCCCGTTGTTGCGGACGTTGCTCACGTCGGACGACACCGGGTAGGCGCGCATCAGCCCGGCGGGCGGCGGCGCGAGCAGCGGCAGCAGGTCGTCCACGTCCGTACGGGCCGGGTCGAGCCAGGCGTCCCACTTGTCGGGCGTCAGGACCAGCGGCATCCGCGGGTGGATGTCGGCGAGCGCCTGCGGGCCCGCGCCGCCGTCCGCGTTCGCCAGCGGGGTGGCCTCGGCCTCGGTGGTGACGACCGTGCAGGTCACCCACCACGCCTGCGGGTGGTCGTCGGGCAGCGTACGGTCGCGCCAGAACTCGTACAGCCCGGCCAGCGCCATCACCTGCCCGTCCGCCGGTGTGACGAAGTACGGCTGCTTGCGCGGGCGCTTGCGCTTGCCCTGCTCCTCCAGCTGCCGTTCGGCTGCCGCGGTGACCCACTCGTAGTAGCCGTCGCCGGGCAGCAGGCAGCGGCGGGCCGCGAACGCCCGCTTGAACGACGGCTTCTCGTGCACCGTCTCCGCCCGGGCGTTGATCATCTTCACCCCGACATCGGGCGATTTCGCCCAGGACGGGACCAGTCCCCAGGTCAGTCTCCGCAGCTGGCGAACCGGACGGCGGTCTTCCGCGTCTTTCAGGGGACGTTCGAGCACCGCGTGGACGTTCTTCGTCGGGGCGACGTTCCAGTCGGGCGCCAGGGTCTCCTCCGGTTCCCACTTCTCGACCTCGAAGAGCCCCACCAGATCCTCGGGGCTGCGACTCGCTGCATACCGTCCGCACATCTAGATCCACCCCTCTGACCTGCGGATTCCCCGAGTCAGGCCGCCGTAGTCAGCACCAAGTCAGCACGGTGCTGGGTAATCGCCACATCCATGACCGTGATGGCTCGTCCGGTCGAGTCCGGCGTGAGGTGGCCGTACGTGTCGGCCGTCTCGTTGATGGACTTGTGTCCGAGCCACCTGGACACGTCCAACAATGGCAGACCGCTGCTGAGCGCCGTCGAGGCGAACCAGTGCCGGAGGTCGTGAGGCGACCAGTCGAACCCGAGCGTCTTGATGACCTTCCGGAACGCCGTCGAGTAGTCCGTGGTGGCCACCAGCGTCCCTGTGAGCGTCTGGAACAGCTCTCCGTTCGGTCCGGTGCCGTAAGCGGCGACGTGCGCCGCTACGCCCTCCCGAAGGTGGGTCGGCAGGGGAATGTCCCGCCAATCACCTACCTGCCGGTGCTTGAGAGGGCCGATCAGGGGACCTTGCCCCTTCTTTCCTCGCGTCACCTGCCTGCGGACCCGTACGCGGTCGCTCAGGAAGTCACCTTCCCGCAGCGCGAGCATTTCGCCGGTACGCAGACCGAGAGCAGCCATGATCCACACGGACAGGGCCCAGTCACGGCGGAACTCATCCGCGATGTCCTGCACCTGCTGACCGGACGGCAACAGCGTCTCGTCCACGGCCTTACTGGGGAGCTTGGGGAGCTTGGCCCCGATGAACGGGCTCCGGGCAATGTCGCCGTTGATGACAGCCGCTTTGCAGACCGCCCGCAGGGGCGTCATGTAGGCGTCCACAGAATTGGCAGACAGACCGCCCACGGTCATAGACCGGCCCAGTTCTTCGATGTCTGCGGCCCGCAGGGACGACAGCAGGCGGTTCCCCAGAGCGGGGAAGATGTGGAGCCGAAACGCACGGTCGTAAGTGCCCTCTGTGTTGGGCGCCATGTGCTGACGCCCCATCCACTTCTCTGCGTAGGTTCGGACGGGAACGGCCCCGCGCTTGGGGTCGAGGTAGACCCCTTCCCGCTTGTCATTCTCCATCTTCACGCCGTAGTCGTTGGCCGCCTTCTGGGTCGGGAACGACTTCTCGCGCTGCCTACCGGCACGGCCACCAGGCTCGCGATACCGAACCGTCCAGGCGTGCTTACAGCGGCTCTGCGTGCAGGGGTACTCCTTGTGCTTCTTGTCGGTCTTGCACTTCTGGAAGGTCGTTGCCACGTGAGGTTAGTTGCTTTCTTGGTTCATGAGGTAATCAGTCACTTTGTCGAGATAGTCGCCTGTGACGATCTCCGCCGCCTTGGGTGTGAGCCGCCCTCCGGCCTTGCCTGGCACCGTGGTCAGCAGGTCCCGTTTCCGGGCCTCTTTCAGGTGGCCCCGGATCGTCTCGGGCCGCTTGTGGGCCAGTGCGGCAAGGTGTGCGGTGACGTTGGGGACGGCCTGAGAGACAGCCCGTACGTAGGACTCGGCCAGGAAAGCCAGATACGCGTCTGAGACCCCCTCGGAGTTCAGCAGCCAGCGCAAGCCCTCTCCTTCAGGGTCCTGCCCGATCTCACGCTCCGTGCTGGTCGGCCTCACGGAACGGAACTGCTCGCCTGCCTTCTTGAAGTCGATCTGTCGCAGCACCGTGGAAGCCACGCCGCCTTGCGTGTCGGCAGGGTCAGCGTCTGGGCGCGGGGTGATCAGCACCCGGGTGGGGCCGCTGGCCGGGTCTGCGTCAGCGGCCCAGCACAGCAGTACGCGCCACGGCCCGATGTCCTGCGTGATCTCGATGTGATCCGTCATACCCACACCTTACCACACGGGGTTGTCACACCTAGGTTTGCCAGACAGGGTTGACGCGGCGTAGTGTGAGAGATGGGGCGAGGGCCCCGCCGGTCAGCACAGAGGAGAAGCATTTGACGAAGCTGATGACCATTGACGACGTGGCCGAGGCCCTGAACGTGCCGAAGCACTGGTTGTACGACAACTGGAAGCGCGAGCAGATTCCGTTCAAGAAGATCGGGCAGAAACTCCGATGCCGCCCCAATGACCTTGATCGATGGATTGACCTACAGGCAGACGCATGAACAACTGACAGGAAACCACCACTAGGCCCCGGCCCAAGAAGCCGGGGCCTTTCTCGTGACAGGAGAAACATGCTTCATGTGTTCAATCCCGCTAAGGGGAACAAATGGCTGTACCTGGAGATGATCCGGGACCAGCGCACGGAGGGCGACCTAGACATTGGTCGGAACGGCATGGAATACGTGCTCGGCGTTCTCGCCCATTTGAACAATGCGACCGGCAAGACCTTCGTTGCCGACTCGACGATTGCCAAGCAGGCAGGCTACGCCGGAAACAACCACAAGTTCGGCGCCGTACGCGAGGTGATGCAGGACGCCGGATATCTTCACGTGTGGGGCAAGAAGGGGCGAGCGTTCGAGGTGTCGCTACTCGTGCCCGCAAGGCTCCACGAGCAGTACGAGGAACTGTCGATGAGTACCAGGAAGGTGCAGACACACCCCGGAGCTTCCCCCATGGGGGAACTAACTCACAACTCAGTACCCGGTACTCAGATCCCGGGACTCCAGACCCGGGACTCTAAATCTCAGGACTCAGTAACTCACGACCCGGAAGGTCGTGAACGTGGTGGAGATGAGACCTACTCTCATCCTGCTGAGGGCCGTGAAAACCGGCCCTCAATGTCCATAGCCTCGCCTGCCAGCTCTGCGCTGCGCTCCGAGCCGTCAGGCTCGGGCAAGACTGCTATTCCTGCCTCACCTAGGGTTCCCCGCAACCTGGTGTGTTGCGGGACAATCACCCACGGGCCTAGTTGCCCACACCGGGATACTCCCCCCTGGTGACCACCACAGTGGTAGGGACCTTGGTCCACGCCGGCCTCGGGACTAAAGTCCCGAGTTCCAGAGGCGGTGGTTCGGAATGGCGTTTGAACCCACTCTATCTATGTGGGAGAGAAATTTTTTTTCCGGCTTCGTGCCGCACAAGTGACCTTGCGGCACCTCTATATAAGTGGAGGGTGTTACGAAAGCGCTGATGTAACACCTCTATAGAAGTGAGGGTTAGTTACTCCGTCCTTCTCCCTTTGCCCGCTCGCTGCGAAGCGCCGGGCCAAGCTCAGTCAGGACGAGACCGAAACCGGTGGTGGTTGGCGGTAGAGGTCGGCGGGTTCGAATCCCGCTCTGAGCACTCGCAGGATTCCCGCTGCTGACGATCCGATCCAGACCCGGCGGGGGTCCTGCTTTTTATTTGCCCACCATCTTCGATCATCCAGAAGATGACACGAAAGGAGACCTATTCCATGGTCAACCTGTCCGCCTTCCAGAAGCGCCGCAATGAGCTGAACCTGACCTATGCGCAGACGGCTAGCCGGTGCGGCCGTGCCGAGTCCACCGTTTACCGGTGGCTCACCGGCCAGAGTCAGATGTCCGTGTACGACGTGGTGGCGCTGGCTCACGCTCTCCGCATTCCCTTTCCCGATGTGGTGGAGAACCTGAAGAACGCCGTTGAGGGCCGTGCAATGGCCGCCGAGTACCGGCGGTCCGAGGCCGAGCGCTCCAGCACGCTGAAGTCCGCCTCACAGGCTGACGCACGCCACTTCGTGGATATGCGGCGTCGCGCCGCCTAACCCACCCCCGCAGCAGGAGGTATCCCACTGCACCACCCCAATCCCTAAAGGAGAAATCCAATGACTTCCATGCGTGAAGCCATCAACAACAACGACATTGCCACTTCCAACATGGTGGCCGGTGCTTCTGTCGCCATGCTCGGGGCAGAACTGGTTCTCGGTAAGACCGTGTTCCGTGACGCCGAAGCCGACTTTCAGGGCGGCCACGGTTCCACCGTGCGTATCCGTGTGCCAAAGTCCATAGCCCCGAAGAAGTTCGAAGGCTCCATGGATGCGATTGCCCAGCGCATTACCGAGCAGACCGTCAGCCTTACGCTCGACACCTATGCGGCTAACCCGGTCGATCTCACCGCAGAGGACATGACGCTAAATGTCCAGGACTTCACCACGCAGGTGGTGATGCCGCAGACCGTCGGCCTTGCCGAATACATCGAGCAGACGGTTGCCAGCGAATTCCAGAAGAAGATCGACACCACGACCACCACTGACGGGGCACTCGTCATCGATCCGGCCACCCCGCGCAACGCAATCACTTCGGCCGGGGCCGTTCTGGACAAGGCCCGTGCGACCGGGGGTGCTCGTTGGCTTGTGGTGGACCCGGACATCAAGAAGGTGCTTCTTGATGACCCGAACCTTTCCCAGGTTGCGGACGCCGGTGATTCCGGCGACGCACTCCGAGAGGCCACCATTGGGAAGCTGTACGGCTTCAACGTCGTGATGTCCCCCTTTATCAAGGGGGCACTGGCCTACACCGGTCACGCCTATGCCGTTGCCATTAAGGCCCCATCGGTTCCTATGGGCCTGGTCGGCAAGTCCGTGAAGGACGAGCACGGACAGAGCTACGCCATGACGTGGCACATGTCCTATAACCCGGACTCCGACAAGGAGCGGTCTGTCTGCAAGACCTTCATTGGCGTCACGGAGATTGACTCCGTGCGCTCGGTCGGCTTGAAGCTGAAGGCTTCCTAAGCCAGGCACAGAAGGGGGCCGCCGAGAGCGGCCCCCTTTCTTCATTCAAGAGGAAAGAGTGAGCGATGTGGCCTGACAGGCAGGACGTTATCCGTCGCGCAGTGAAGCCGGAGAAAACCATCTTGGATGTGTACTTCGGGCCGGACGCAACCACGCCAGCGATTGAAGAGGAGTTCAACCTATACACCGCCCGAGCAGTAGGCGAATCGATCGCTATGGAATATGCGGCAAGGTTGCACCGGGCAGAGTGAGGCACACGGACTGATCGACACAGAGTGAAAGATTCAGTCGAGTTTGAATCGTTCGCTTCTTTTGATCGAGTTTCATTTCGCGTAATTCTTTTTCGGTTTCACTGAATGCTTCGTGAAAAAATTTGAAAGAAAACAAGGCGAGATGGGTGGGGGTGCCTCCCTGAACACTTTCTTCCTGACCGAGGCGTCATAGGGGTTCCGAAACGCCGCAGGTCAGAAACCCTCTTCGGGAGTGGCGTCGGAGGCTCTATAGAGCGGCAAAACCCATTTTGGCGACGTACTCCAGGAACGTACTCAGAACGCACAGAAGGGCGGCCGGCATGGCCCGCAGGACACCCGCTCAGCGCATCGAGGTTGAGCTACTCGACAAATACGAGACGGATGGAATTCGCCTATCCGGATTCGAGAAACGCTACGTGGAATCAGCGGCGCAGCATTTGGCACAGGCTGAACGCATGGATCGACTCGTCAAGGAACAGGGCCGCATGATCGAGGGCGGGAACCGTCGGGGCGTGTTTGTTCTTCATCCGGGAATTGCCGAGGCGCGGCAATCGCGCGCACTCGCTGACGCAATGCTGAAAATGGTGCAGAAGCCCACGATGGCGCCGAGGGTCAGGAACACGCCCTCGCGTCGAGACTTGGGGGCGGCATAGTGGCGGAGTGGGTCGAAGAACCCGAGGACGACCGCGACCACGTAGAAGCTGCCATGCGTCGGTACGTGCGGTACCTCGGCATGACGACAGACGAGTACCTGGCCCACGTGCGCGGACCGAGCGTCACGCCGGCCAGCACGGAGGGTGAGGGAAGCTGAGCCCCATGGTCGGGAGGGTGGACGCTCGGTCATTCTGCTCGGCAGGCCCCGGGCCTGCGGCCGTAGCGAAGCGATAGCCCCGGCCCGTGACGAGCCCTGGCCTCTTTGCTGAGGGGCCTACCGCAGCGGACACATCAGTTCCGGCTCGGCCTGGTTCGGAGAACAGCACACCAGAGCCACAGACAGGAACGAGGGGCGTTCGAGATAGAAGCCGTGCGACACGTCCCCGCCCCAGCAGAGCCGTTCGGCAGCAGAGCTGACCAGTACCGCCAGCCGCGTCGTGTCGCGGTCCGTCTCGGAGGCGAACCGGGGCGCGTACGCGGCGAGCTGGTCCCCGAGCCATTGTGCGGCCTCTTTCGGCTCGTCCCAGGTGCCCCGTACCAGCCTGCCGGGCTTGGTGAGCCAATAGGCCGTCTCCAGCGGAGGAAGGTCCACGACGGGGAACTCCGCCTTCACCAGCCGATAGCGTTCAACGAGCCGCTTGCCTGCCGTGTCGTCGTCACCGGCCGGAGCAGGGGGCGGGTCAGGGTGGGCAGGCCGCCGCAAAGCCTCCTCGTCGAACCGTGTTTTGGAGCCGGTCCACAGATAGCCGTGGTAGTGCAACTGGTGGTCCTCGTCAGGGCAGTTGAAGGCGGCCCCCGCCCTTCCCAGAGAACGGAGGCCGCCGGTCAGGGAGCGGCTGTTCAGGCCGAGAGGCCGAAGCGGGCCGGGTCGATACCGGCCGCGTCCAGTTCGGCGGTGGTGAACCTCAGCGGCTCCGCGCTGGGCCGCTTGCTGTCGCCCAGCGCCCACGCATCGGGGCCGATCTTCGCGAGGGTCGCGCAGGACTCGCCGTCCGGGTGCGTGTTACCCCCGCACGCCTTGAGGAACGTGGCTCCGTCGATGGGCAGGCTGTAGAGATCGGTTCGGGACATGGGTGCGCCTTCCTGCGGGGAGATCAGTGAAGGGGCAGGCTCAGAACGGGTACTGCTCCGGCTTCTGCACGTACACAACCCCAGGGGCAAGAGCCGTCGCGGACTCCCGAAAGAGTTCGTCCAGCATCGACCTGGGACCGTCCCGCATGGCATTGGTCAGACTCTCGGCCAATAGAGCGGCCTCCGACGGAAGCAGGACCATTTCTGTGTCTGCCATGTGCCGACCGTTCTTCGTCAACCACATCGGGACACGAATGTTCCCCTCATCATCCCGGTACGCCTTACGGCTCGGGATCGGGTCCATCCGCCAACCCCGTGGGATGCCCTGCCTGTGGTTCTTCGGTTCGGTCGGCATGGGTACATCCTCGGGCCGCAGAGGCGAAACCTCTAGTCCGTTTCCTGTTGCCTCAAGAAGTCATTCCGAATGC
This sequence comes from Streptomyces albofaciens JCM 4342, assembly GCF_008634025.1. Classification (NCBI taxonomy): domain Bacteria; kingdom Bacillati; phylum Actinomycetota; class Actinomycetes; order Kitasatosporales; family Streptomycetaceae; genus Streptomyces; species Streptomyces albofaciens. Next base: position 3,174,450 of record NZ_PDCM01000002.1, read on the forward strand.
CTGCCACGAGGTCCCGCATGCCGTCGCCGGTAACAGCCACTCGCTCGAATTTCCGGAACTTGTTCAAATACAGTTCGATATCTGGAATTTCGGTGGTGGTGATCTCAGCGTGTGGGACTTCGATGGTGGCTAGCCGGGTATCGAAAAGAACGAATGCCGATGTAGGCAATCCTGGCTTGGCTCCCCGTTGTGGGATCACGCCGATGTTGATGTTAGGGAATCTCGACATGCTGATGATCTTGTCTAGCTGCATTGCCATCGGCCGCGCCCCGATGATCTCCCAGCGGAGCACTGATTCGGTAATCAGAAAATGGAAGCTTCGCCCCTCGTCGTGCAACACATCGTGCCGCTTGAGTCGAGCGCCGACCATCTTCTCCAGTGCTTCCTCGGTAAGATCCCAGTCTTTGAGGATTCCCCTCACATATTCGGGGGTCTGGAGTAGCCCGGGAACGCAAGACGGCTGAAATAGCCTGAGTAGCGTGGTGCTGGCCTCAATGGCCCTGATCTCTTCCTGGTGCTTGTGGAGTCCCGAGCGTCGGTAGATACGCCACGCAGTGGCTTCTGTGGCTACCTGCCGGGCAATCTCCACGAGCCGGGCCTTCATCTCCCCGGAAACGTCCAAGGCCGTCAGGATGCGTTCTGCGTCGATGACGCTAGGTGCAAGGGCCCCGTTCTCAATCTTGCTGAGTTTGCTTGGTGACATGGCAGCGCCACGGGCCACGACTTTGGCCTGCTTCCCGCTGGCCTCTCGTAGTTCCCGCAGCGCCTGCCCGATGTCAACGTTGTTCACTCGCCGTGCTGTGCCCACCAGTCGGAGAACGGCACGGAATGTCGCATCGCGACATCCCGAATTCCGTGCCATTCGGATGCGTCGGACTGTAGTTCAGCCCCGAGGAACTTCCCATTCTCAACGTAGTTCATCGAGGCGACCTGAGATTCGTCGAACATCCAGAAATCCGGTACGCCGGAAACCGGGTTCTCCTGGTCGGTGGTGTCGAGAATGAAGAACTCTTCCCCTGCCGTCTGATTTTTGACGTAACCCCATCCGAGTTCGAAGCGGAGATAATCCGTGAGCGGTCGCGAGACCACGTGGACGCGATAGATCCGCTTGCCCGCTTCAGTGTGTGCGCGCACGTCGTCAACCCACTGCTGATTGTACTCGGCAGGCTGAGGGTCACCGGCGAGGAAAGCACGGATCATTTCCGGGTTGGATGAACCGCTGTAATCGTCCAGCGTTTCCAGCCGGAACGCTTCCCGCTCGAAGGTGGTGAAGAGTTTTCCGAACTCATCCGTTGAGATATTCACGGGCGTACCTCTCGATGATGTGGGCGGGGATGCGGACTACGGATTCCCCCGCCGGAACGTCGATTCCGGCCGTCTCCGCCTCGCTGGTGTTGTACCCCTGGACGAGTAAGTCACCGGTGCCGTCAACGGCGTACAGGGTGGCGCAGGTGCCGCCCTCGCATTCGCCGACGAGTCGCCTAGCGGGCATGTCTTCCCCCTGGTGTGAGGTTGTGTGTCCGATGCTCCCGAGCGCGTGACAGGGGGTCAAGGTGTGCCAGTTGAGAGAACAGGAAACCGCGCTCCCCGGCAGAGCGTCTTGGTCAGCACGACACCATCGCAGTGCCCCCAACCACTCCGAAACGGACTCCACCAGACCCAGCACGGAGTCAGCACGGGTACGCAAAGAGCCCCGGAACGAACCGGGGCTCTAAGCCTGTGACCTGCGGGTTTGGTGTCACAGGGGAGTCGTGTTAGCTGCGCGGCTTCCATACCGTCCGCACATGCATGCCACAGTGCCACGCCAGACCAAGGGGAGAGATGGACACCGGTCATATCACCGACGTATGGGACAGGGTTTTCGGCATCCAGCCCGACCCGCCGCCCTGGCTCGTCGTCGTCACGGCGGTGGTCGCGCTGGCCGTGATCACCCCGTACCGCGCCTGGCGGCTGTCCCGCAACGCCATCACCATCGCCCACGAGGGCGGGCACGGCCTGGTCGCGCTGCTCAGCGGGCGCCGGCTGTCCGGCATCCGGCTGCACTCCGACACCTCGGGGCTGACGGTCTCGCGCGGCAAGCCGACCGGCCTCGGCATGATCCTCACCGCCGCCGCGGGCTACGTCACACCGTCGCTGCTCGGGCTCCTCGGCGCCTGGCTGCTGGCCTCCGGGCACATCACGGCGCTGCTGTGGGGCGCCACCGCGCTGCTCGCCGCGATGCTGCTGATGATCCGCAACGCGTACGGCGTGCTGACCGTCGTGCTGGCCGGCGCCGCCTTCTTCCTCGTCTCCTGGCTGACCGCTCCGGAGGTGCAGGCGGCGTTCGCGTACGCGGTCGTCTGGTTCCTGCTGCTGGGCGGCGTACGGCCGCCCTTCGAGCTCCAGGGCAAGCGGCGCCGCGGCCGGGCCGGGGACTCCGACCCCGACCAGCTGGCCCGGCTCACCCGTGTACCGGCGGCCGTCTGGCTGGGCCTCTTCCACGTGGTGACGCTGTGCTCGCTGGCGGGCGGCGGGCGCTGGCTGCTGGACGTCTGAGCCCGTACGGTCGCACGTCCGCGCCGGCACGGCCCGCGCACCGGCGTCCGCCGGGCGCGCTCCGGAGCGCACCGCCGGGAGCGCGGCTCCGCACAGTGACCCCGCCCGCACTATCAGTGCCGTGTTTCCCGCAGGTTGCGCCGCTTTTGATCAAGATCTGCACACCGGTCGAGCCATTAAAGTGAAGGGCATGACCGAGAGCCCCGTGCAATCCGCCCTCTGGCCCGCCCCCGTAGCTGCCGGGGCGGTCGACGCGACCGTCACCGTGCCCGGCTCCAAATCGGTCACCAACCGTGGCCTCGTCCTCGCCGCCCTGTCCTCCGAACCCGGCTGGCTGCGCCGTCCGCTGCGCTCCCGGGACACCCTGCTGATGGCCGAGGCGCTGCGCACGATGGGCGTCGGCATCGAGGAGACCGCCCCCTCCAGCGCCGCCTCGGCGGCCGGCGCGGACGGCGGTGGCGGCGAGGCCTGGCGGGTGATCCCCGCCGGACTGCACGGCCCGGCCACCGTCGACGTCGGCAACGCCGGCACGGTCATGCGCTTCCTCCCCCCGGTCGCGGCCCTCGCCGACGGCCCCATCCGCTTCGACGGCGACCCGCGCTCCTACGAGCGCCCGCTCGACGGCGTGATCAACGCGCTGCGCTCGCTCGGCGCCCGGATCGACGACGACGGCCGCGGCGCGCTGCCGATGACCGTGTTCGGCGGCGGCGCGCTGGAGGGCGGCGCCGTGGAGATCGACGCCTCCTCCTCGTCGCAGTTCGTCAGCGCGCTGCTGCTGTCGGCGCCGCGCTTCAACCAGGGCGTCGAGGTACGGCACGTCGGCGCGGCGCTGCCTTCGATGCCGCACATCCGGATGACCGTCGACATGCTGCGCAGCGTCGGCGCGCAGGTGGACACCCCCGAGTCGGGCGGTGAGCCGAACGTCTGGCGGGTCACCCCCGGCGCCCTGCTGGGCCGCGACCTGATCGTCGAGCCGGACCTGTCCAACGCCCAGCCGTTCCTCGCGGCGGCGCTGGTCACCGGCGGCCGGGTGACCATCCCCGACTGGCCCGAGCGCACCACCCAGCCCGGTGACGCGCTGCGCGAGATCTTCACCGACATGGGCGGTTCCTGCGAGCTGACCGAGCAGGGGCTGACCTTCACCGGCAGCGGCCGCATCCACGGCATCGACGTCGACCTGGGCGAGGTCGGCGAGCTGACCCCGGGCATCGCCGCGGTGGCCGCCCTCGCCGACTCCCCGTCCACCCTGCGCGGCGTCGCCCACCTGCGGCTCCACGAGACCGACCGGCTGGCGGCGCTCACCAAGGAGATCAACGAGCTGGGCGGCGACGTCACGGAGACCGAGGACGGCCTGCACATCCGGCCGCGCGCGCTGCACGGCGGCATCTTCCACACGTACGAGGACCACCGGCTGGCCACCGCCGCCGCGGTCATCGGGCTGGCCGTGCCGGGCGTACAGGTCGAGAACGTGGCGACCACCGCCAAGACGCTCCCCGACTTCCCCGCCCTGTGGACCGGGATGCTCGGCGAGGCGGCGGCCCCCGCCCGGAGAGGCTGAGGCCCGTACGACCATGCGCCGCTACGGCAAGAACCCCGACGAGGACGACGTCCGCGTCCGTCCCAACCGCAAGGGCAACCGCCCCCGTACGAACATCCGCCCCAAGCACGAGGACGCCAGCGAGGGCCTGGTCCTGACCGTCGACCGCGGCCGGATCACCTGCCTGATCGAGGACCGCACGGTCATCGCGATGAAGGCCCGCGAACTGGGCCGCAAGTCCGTCGTGGTCGGCGACCGGGTCGCGGTCGTCGGCGACCTGTCCGGCGCCAAGGACACCCTCGCGCGGATCGTCCGGGTCGAGCCGCGCAGTTCCACCCTGCGGCGCACGGCGGACGACGACGACCCGTTCGAGCGGGTGGTCGTCGCCAACGCCGACCAACTCGCGATCGTCACCGCGCTGGCCGACCCGGAGCCGCGGCCGCGGCTGATCGACCGCTGCCTGGTCGCCGCGTACGACGCCGGGCTCGACCCGCTGCTGGTCCTCACCAAGTCCGACCTGGCCTCCCCCGACTCGCTCCTGGAGTCGTACGGCACGATCGGCGTCCCGTACGTCGTCACCAACCGCGTCGAACTGACCGACGGCACCGCCGCCGAGCGGGTGCGCGAGCGGCTGCGCGGGCACATGACCGCCTTCGTGGGGCACTCCGGCGTCGGGAAGACCACCCTCGTCAACGCGCTGGTGCCGGACCGCAAGCGGGCCACCGGGCACGTCAACGCGGTGACCGGACGCGGCCGGCACACCACGACCTCCGCCCTCGCGCTCCCCCTGCCCGACGACTCGGGCTGGGTCATCGACACCCCGGGCGTGCGCTCCTTCGGCCTGCACCACGTGGACCCGTCCCGGGTCGTCCTCGCCTTCCCCGACCTGGTGCCCGGCACCGCCGACTGCCCGCGCGCGTGCAGCCACGACGAGCCCGACTGCGCCCTGGACCAGTGGGTCGCCGACGGCCACGCGGACCCGGCGCGCCTGTACTCGCTGCGCCGGCTGCTGGCCACCCGCGAGCGACGCGAAGGGGACTGATCGCTCAAGTTTGCTGCCCCAGCGCCGAGGTTAAATGCATAATCACACCAAGGCTGGCGAAGCGGTCACGGACCGTAACGGAGGCAATGGACATGGCGTGGCTGCTCGTCGTGGTGGCAGGGCTCCTGGAGACGGGGTTTGCGGTCTGCCTGAAGCTCTCCCACGGTTTCACCCGGCTCTGGCCCACCATCGCCTTCGCCTGCTTCGCGCTCGGCAGCTTCGGCCTGCTGACCCTCTCGCTGAAGAAGCTCGACGTCGGTCCGGCCTACGCGGTGTGGACCGGCATCGGCGCCGCCGGCACCGCCGTCTACGGCATGGTCTTCCTCGGCGACATCACCTCGGTCCTCAAGATCGTCTCGATCTCGCTGGTGATCATAGGGGTCATCGGGCTGCAGTTGTCGGGGTCGGCGCACTAGCGCTAGGCGCGACCGCGTCCGCACGGCTCACGGGCGGTGCGCGGCGTGCGCGAACGCGGTGTGGAGCTGGCGGGTCAGGTCTTCCGGTTCGGCGGGGGCCACGACGTACGACAGGGTGAGGCGGGCCGCCGTCGCGCAGGCGGTGCCCAGTTCGGGGAGGTCCTCCTTGGGCCAGTCGGCCTCCAGCGCGGCCATCGCGCGGTCGCAGAAGCGGCCCACCAGCTCCGTCGGGCCCGGTGGCGGCCCGTCCATGTGCGCCCCCGCGCCCCCGGAGCGCACCCCGCGCCGGTCCGGCACCCCACCCGCCGGCGTGGGCAGGCGCTCGCTCCAGCAGCCCGTCAGCGCGGCCCGTATCAGCGGATTGGTCCGCGCGGCCCGTACGGTCCACGCGGCCGCCGCCACGACCCGTCCTTCCACGCCGCCGCCCGCCGCCGGCCCCGGTTCCTCCAGGGCCCGGGTCACCCCGGCGAGATAGCCCTCCGTCTCCCGGCGCACCAGGGCCCGCGCCAGCCCTTCCTTGCTGCCGAACTCGTTGTAGAGGGTCTGCCGGGACACCCCGGCCTCGGCCGCGACATCGACCATCCGGACGCCTGCCCACGGCCTGGCCGCGAGCGCCGCGTAGGCGGCGTCCAGCAGGGACTCACGCGCTGTAGGCATCGTCGCCTCCCAGGCCGCCCGGCCCAGATGGCCGGTGTGCGCACAGGATTGACTCACCACCAGGGGCTGTCAAGGGTCCGTACGCGCCGGGGAACCGTGGTCATGTGGCTCGTCCCGTATACCAATCGATACTGTTCGCACATGCCCGACTATCACGATGACCTCCGCCTCGGCCACGTCCTGGCGGACGCCGCCGACGCCGCGACCATGGAGCGGTTCAAGGCACTCGACCTCAAGGTCGAGACCAAACCGGACATGACTCCGGTGAGCGAGGCCGACAAGGCGGCCGAGGAACTGATCCGTGGTCATCTGCAGCGCGCCCGCCCGCGGGACGCCGTTCTGGGCGAGGAGTTCGGCAGCGAGGGCTCCGGCCCGCGCCGCTGGATCGTCGACCCCATCGACGGTACGAAGAACTATGTGCGCGGGGTACCGGTCTGGGCCACGCTCATCGCCCTGATGGAGCGCGGCGAGGGCGGCGACCGGCCGGTGGTCGGCGTCGTCTCCGCGCCCGCGCTCAACCGCCGCTGGTGGGCGGCGGAGGGCCTGGGCGCGTACACGGGCCGCAGCCTGACCTCCGCGAGCCGCCTCCAGGTGTCGCAGGTGGGCCGCGTCCAGGACGCGTCGTTCGCGTACTCCTCGCTCACCGGCTGGGAGGAGCAGGGCCGCCTCCCGGGCTTCCTGGAGCTGTCCCGGGACTGCTGGCGCACCCGCGGCTACGGCGACTTCTGGCCGTACATGATGGTCGCCGAGGGCTCGGTGGACATGTGCGCGGAGCCGGAGCTGTCGCTGTGGGACATGGCGGCCTGCGCCGTCGTGGTGCAGGAGGCGGGCGGCCGGTTCACCGGGCTGGACGGCGTGCCGGGCCCCCACAGCGGCAACGCCGCGGCCTCGAACGGCCTGCTGCACGAGGAGCTGCTCAACTACATCGGTGACGGGCGCCGCTGAGGCACCGTCCGGGCCGTACGCGCGTACGAGCCCGCACCCGGGGGCGTGGAAACGGTGATCGTCCGTTCCGCGCCCCTTGTTGCCTTCCCGGGCGCATGTGAACATGAGAACACCGAAGCTTGTGAACTTGTGAAATCCTTCGCAAGGTGCCCTCGCAAGCCTCAAGGAGGTGGCTCCATCCCATGCCCATGTACGTGCGCAACGCCATGAGCACGGTGGTCCTCACCATCGGGCCCGCCCACACACTGCGCCAGGCGGCCCGTCTGATGTCGGCCCGCCGTGTCGGCGCGGCCGTCGTCCTCGACACCGACACCAGCGGGCTCGGCATCCTCACCGAGCGCGACATCCTCAACTCCCTGGGCGCGGGCGAGGACCCGGACCGGGAGACCGCGCAGGCCCATACGACCTCGGACGTGGTCTTCGCCGCGCCCGGGTGGACGCTCGACGAGGCCGCCTGCGCCATGGTGCACGGCGGCTTCCGCCACCTCATCGTGCTCGACGGCCCGGAGCCGGAGCCGGTGGGGATCGTGTCGGTCCGCGACATCATCCGGTGCCGCACCACGGTCCCGGAGCAGCGCGTGGGCCCGGAACGGCGCGCGGGGCGGGCCGACGCCGTACCGGCGTGAGCGCACCCGCGCCACGCGTACGCGAAGAGGCCGGAGCCCATTGGCGTCCGGCCTCTTCGGTGTTACGGCAAGGGATGGGTCAGCCGCGCAGGGCCTGGACCGCGGCCTCCAGCCGCTTGCCGTAGTCGGGGTCCGCCTTGCGGAAGTTCTCGATCGCGCGCTGGGCGATGTCGTCGCGCGAGACCTTCGAGATGAAGCCCGCCAGATTGTCGATCAGGCGCTCCTTCTCCTCTTCCGTCATCAGGCGGTACAGGTTGCCGGCCTGCACGAAGTCGTTGTCCTCGGCGTGCGAGGGCGCGGGCTCCTCGCCGGTCGTCCCGGACACCGCGATCGGCTGCCACAGCGGGCGGTCGGTCTGCACCGGGCCGCCGAAGCTGTTCGGCTCGTAGTTCTTCGCGCGGCCGTGGCGGCCGTCGTAGAGGTAGCCGTCGCGGCTGTGCGAGCGGGCCTCGGTGGCGTGCGGGCGGTTGACCGGCAGGTGGTCGGCGTTGATGCCGACGCGGTACCGGTGGGCGTCGGCGTACGCGAACAGCCGGCCCTGGAGCATCTTGTCGGGCGAGGGGCCGATGCCCGGCACGAAGTGGTGCGGGGAGAAGATCGACTGCTCGACCTCGGCGAAGATGTTCTCCGGGTTGCGGTTGAGCTCCAGCTTGCCGATCTCGATCGGCGGGTAGTCCGCGTGCGGCCAGACCTTGGTCAGGTCGAACGGGTTGAAGCGGTACGTCGCCGCCTCGGCGGCCGGCATGATCTGCACCTGGACGGTCCAGCTCGGGAACTCGCCGCGCTCGATCGCCTCGCGCAGGTCGCGCTGGTGGCTGTCCGGGTCCTCACCGGCGAGCTTGGCGGCCTCGGCCGCGGTGAGGTTCTTGATGCCCTGGTCGGTCTTGAAGTGGTACTTGACCCAGAAGACCTCGCCGGCCTCGTTGTTCCACTGGTAGGTGTGCGAGCCGAAGCCGTCCATGTGGCGGTACGAGGCCGGGATGCCGCGGTCGCCGAACAGCCAGGTCACCTGGTGGGTGGACTCGGGCGACAGGCCCCAGAAGTCCCAGACGTTGTCCGCCTCCTGGGAGCCGGTGTAGGGGTCGCGCTTCTGGGTGTGGATGAAGTCGGGGAACTTGATGGCGTCCTTGATGAAGAACACCGGGGTGTTGTTGCCGACGAGGTCGTAGTTGCCCTCTTCGGTGTAGAACTTCAGCGCGAAACCGCGCGGGTCGCGCACCGCGTCGGCGGAGCCGAGGTTGCCGGCGACCGTGGAGAACCGCAGGAAGGTCTCGGTCTGCTTGCCGGCCTCGGAGAGGAACTTGGCGCGGGTGTAGCGCGACATGTCGGCGGTGGCCGTGAAGGTGCCGTACGCGCCGGCGCCGCGGGCGTGCACCACGCGCTCCGGGATGCGCTCACGGTTGAAGTGCGCGAGCTTCTCGATCAGGAGCTGGTCCTGGATGAGTCCGGGGCCGCCGACGCCGGCCGTCTCGCTGTTCTGGTTGTCCGCGACCGGTGCCCCGGCCTCCGTGGTCAGCGGTCCGGTGCTGCTCTGTACCGACACGTGCGCCTCCTGAGTCATGAACCTGCCCTTGGCTTGCGCCGTAACGAATCCTACATTGGACATTGTCTAAGTCAAGATGATCCCGAAACTCGTACCGAATCCGGTGATGGACGGACCACTGCTACCCTTGGCCTTATCTGACTGATAGGTGATTGGCATGAGTGACCTGCTGGAACGGCTCCGGGAACGCGGCTGGCGGCTGACCGCGCAGCGACGCGTCGTCGCCGAGGTCCTCGACGGGGACCACGTCCACTACACCGCCGACGAGGTGCACGCGAAGGCGACCGAGCGCCTGCCGGAGATCTCGCGCGCGACCGTCTACAACACGCTGGGCGAGCTGGTCTCGCTCGGCGAGGTGCTGGAGGTCAGCACGGACGGCCGCGCCAAGCGGTACGACCCCAACGCCCACCACGACCACCAGCACCTGGTGTGCTCGCGGTGCGGGACGATAAGGGACGTGCACCTGGACAGCGACCCGCTCGCCGCGCTCCCGGTGCCGGAACGCTTCGGCTTCCAGGTCTCCGAGGTGTCGGTGACCTACCGCGGCATCTGCCCGAACTGCCACTCGCACAGCTGAGCCCCGGCGACGGCCGCGCCCCGCGCCGCCGCGCCGACCGCAGAAGAGCCCGCCCGGGACGGCGCGGGCTCTTCGGCGTGCGTGCCTTCCGTACCACCGGCACCGGGGATTACGTCCCGCACCTCGGGTACCCGGCCCGGAGCCGTATCCCGACCAGGAAGGGACCGTACTGATGGTGCGCAAGAAGGTCGAAGGCGACGAGGACCAGCGCCGTGCGGCGGCCCGTGAGGCCCGCGCGGCCGGCGAGGCCCCCAGCGCCCGGCAGGCGACCACCGGCGCCTCCAAGCAGCGCACGCGCGAGCCGGAGAAGGCGGCGCACGAAGAGCGGATCGCCACGCGGCACCGCGGCAAGCAGGACGAGCCGCACGAGCCGACGCTCCCGCCTCCCGAGCGCGCCGCGCCGCTGCCCTCGCACGGGGACGGCGGGCGCTACACCTCGGCCCACGAGGAGACCCTCCGGGCACTCACCGAGGCACAGGCGGAACACGGCGGCGACGGCGTGTACCTCCAGGACATCGCGCGGCGCTCCGGGAGAGAGCCCGAGGAGACCCGCCTCCTGGTGCACGACCTGGTCGACAAGTTCCGGGTGGCCAGCGAGCTGCAAGGGGTCGAGGACCCGGATCTGGGGCAGCGCTACGAGGTCAAACCGCGGGGGCAGTGACGCAGCGCGTCCCCTTGTTGGCGTTTTCGCCAGGATTGCCAGGGCACCCAGCGTCCAGGAGGTGGTCACCGTGCCCGAGCCCGGCAGCAAGGACTACGACAAGCGCCGCGCCCGGCTCCGCAAGGACGCCGAGAACAGCGGAATCAACGATCAGCAGGCCAACCAGGAGGCCAATGAGACCCTCCAGGACGACGAGGGCCTGCGCAGCAGGGGTCCGCGCACCGAGCGTGGCCGGGGCCCGAAGGGCGAACGCCGCGGCGAGTGACAACGCCCGGGCACCGCGCCGCACCATGACGAAGGCCCGGATCCTGAGGATCCGGGCCTTCGTCTTCAGTAGCGGGGACAGGATTTGAACCTGCGACCTCTGGGTTATGAGCCCAGCGAGCTACCGAGCTGCTCCACCCCGCGCCGTTGTGTGTCTACTGTACCCACACCGCACCGACCAGCGCAAATCACTGTCCGTCGCGCCAGGGCCGAAGGTGTCGGCAGGGGCGGCCGGACGGATCGCGCCGTACGGGGGCGCCCGGCGTGCGCCCCCGTACGTCCGGCCCTACGCGGTCAGCTCCTCCTGAAGCGCCTCGCGCAGCCGTGCCGCGCGCTCCGCCACCTCCGGCGGTCCCAGCTCCACCGCCCGCCGGCACCACTGGTGCCCCTCGGCGAGCGCGCCGCGCCGGGCGGCGAGCAGGGCCAGGCGCAGGGCGGCGCGCCCGTGGCCGTCCTCGGCCGCGCGGGTCCACCACAGCTTGGCCTCGGGCAGGCTGCCCTCGCGCGCGAGGAGCAGGCCGAGGTTGAAGGCGCCGTTGCGGCTGCCCGCCTCGGCCGCCGCGCGGTACCAGCGGGCGGCCTCGACCACGTCGCCCCGCGCCGCCGCGAACATGCCGACCCGGACCTGGGCGCGCCGGTGCCCCTGGTGCGCGGCGTGTTCGTACCACCGGGTGCACTCGTCGTTCCGCCGCCGCTCGACCGCGCCGCCGTCCCGGCGGTCCAGCAGGTCGGCGAGGCGGAACGCGGCCTCGGCGCTGCCGCCCTCCGCCGCGCAGCGCAGGTTCCGCTCGGCGGCCTCCGTGTCGCCTTCGCGCAGTTGGACGATGGCGACCTGGAGGGCGGCCTCGGTGTGGCCGGCCGCCGCGGCGCGCTCGTACCACTCGTGCGCCATCCGCTCCGCGCCGCGCTCCGCGTACAGGATGCCGAGGTTGAAGGCGGCGTCCACGCTGCCCGCCTCGGCGGCCTTGGAGAACCACGGCTCGGCGCCGGCCGAGTCGCCGCGCTGGAGCAGCATGATGGCGAGCGCGTTGGCGGCCTCGCGGTGCCCGGCGTAGGCGGCGCGGCGGTACCACTGCTCGCCGCGGCCGTCCCGGCCCTGCTCGGCGCAGAGCAGACCGATGTTGTACGCGCCGTTCACATCGCCGGCGTCGAGCGCGGCGCGGTACCAGCGCTCGGCGGTCTGGGTCTCGCCGCGGTCGGCGTGCAGCGCGCCCAGCGCGTTGGCGGCGTTGCCGTCGCCGTCCTGGGCGGCGCGGCGCCACCACTCGGCGGCGCTCTCCTCGTCGCCCGCGTCGCGCAGCAGGAAGCCCAGCGCGCAGGCGGCCCGCGCCTCCCCGCCCTTGGCGGCGGTCAGGTACCAGCGGCCGGCCTCCTGGGTGTCCCCGCGCTCCTCCAGGAGCGTGCCCAAGTGCAGGGCGGCGCGGCGGTGCCCGCGGGCCGCGGCCTGGCGGAACCACTGCTCGGCCTCGGCCTCTACGGCGGCGTCGCGCCCGCCCACGGCCTGCGCGCGGCCCTCCAGGAGGCGCGCCAGGCGGTACGCGGCCTCGCGGTGGCCGCGCTCGGCGGCGGCCCGGAACCAGCGCTCGGCGCCCACGTCGCCGCGGTGCTCCAGGAGGTCGGCGAGGGCGTACGCGCCCAGGCAGTGGCCCGACTCGGCGGACTGGCGCAGCCAGTACTCGGCGGCGGGCTCGTCGCCGCGCTCGCGGTAGTAGCGGCCCAGCGCGTGCGCCGCCGCGGCGGACCCGGCGACGGCCGCGATGCGCCACCAGCCCGCCGCCTCGTCCGCGTAGCCCCGCTGGTGCAGGAGTACGCCCAGGTTGTTGGCGGCGGCGCGGTCGCCCGCCGCGGTGGCGGAGCGCAGGTACGGTTCGGCGCCGTCCAGGTCGCCGCGGCGCAGCAGCAGCGCGCCCAGCACGCTCATGGCTCCGGTGTCGCCGGCGTCGGCGGCCCGGCGGTGGTTCGCTTCGATCACGGCTTCGGACGCCTCGGCCGGGGCGTCGGCCTCGATGGCGTCGAGCGGCAACTGGTCGTCACGCTGGTCCGGAAGCACGGTCTCCCGTCCGTCCGGCGTCCCGGATTCGCGCCCGTCGTCGGGCGCGTGCACAAACCGGCCTGTCTCCAACAACCTTGCCTTGTCCCCCATGAGGGCCATCGTCGCACCACCCGCAACCCGCGTACACCTGGTATACCGCACCCAGTGAGGTCACTACAGCGTTTTGTCGACTTCCCGACACAGAGACATGCCAAACTCCGTTCCCTCCAGTTCCGTTCACACCTGAAGACGGCGCGACCCTCCGGGCGTGTCGCCCGGGGTGTCACCCGGAGCGCCCGCCGGGTGCCGCCCCACACACGACGAAGGCCCGGATCCCAAGGATCCGGGCCTTCGTTTCCAGTAGCGGGGACAGGATTTGAACCTGCGACCTCTGGGTTATGAGCCCAGCGAGCTACCGAGCTGCTCCACCCCGCGCCGTTGTGCCTCCACGGTACCACGGCACGGAGGTGGTGCCCGGCCCACGAGGGGCCGGGCCGGTGCGTCAGCCGCCGTTGGCGTCGCCGTTCTTGCCGGCGCCGCCCTTCTGCGCCTTCTTCTCCGCCTCGGCCGCCCGGTCCAGGGCCGCCTTCAGCTTCTTCTGGGCCTCGCCGTAGCCGCCCCAGTCGCCGTCCCTGCGGGCCTTCTCGCCTTCCTCGTACGCCTTCACGGCGTCGTCGAGGGCCTGTTGGACCGTCTGGTCGGCCGGCGGCCGCTGACCCGTGTCACCGCCGCCCGGCGGGTTCTGGTTGCCGGAGCCCGGCGGCTTCTTGCCGAAGACGACGTCCAGCGCCTCGGCCAGGTTGTTGCCCAGCACGGGGTCGTTCTCGCCGTAGCTGACCAGCACCTTCTTCAGCAGCGGGTAGTTGGTGCCCGCGCCGCGCAGATAGACCGGTTCGACGTACAGCAGGCCGCCGTTCATCGGGACCGTGAGCAGGTTGCCGTACTCGATCTCGGAGTCGCCGAGCTTCTTCAGGATGTTCAGCTCATTGGCGATCTTCGGATCGGAGTTGAACTTCGACTGGACCTGCTGCGGTCCCGGCACCGGCGTCTGCGACGGCAGTTTCAGCACTCTGATCTTGCCGTAGTCGGCGCTGGTGGCGTTGGCGTCGACGGCCATGAACGCGCCCAGATTGTCCCGCTTGTTGGGCGTGAACGTCGTGGTCAGCGCGAAGGTCTGGGCCTTCTGGTCGGGCATCTTCAGGCTCTGGTAGTACGGCGGCACCGAGTTGCCCGACTTGTTCGTCGGGTCGTTCGGGACCTGCCAGCGCTCGCTGCCCGTGTAGAAGGTGTTCGGGTCGGTGACGTGGTACGTCGTCAGCAGCTGGCGCTGCACCTTGAAGAGGTCCTGCGGGTAGCGCATGTGCTCCATCAGGGACTTGCTGATGGCGCTCTTCTTCTCGACCGTCCCGGGGAAGGACTTCATCCAGGTCTTCAGGACCGGGTCCTTGGTGTCCCACTGGTAGAGCTTGACCGAACCGTCGTAGGCGTCGACCGTTGCCTTGACCGAGTTGCGGATGTAGTTGACCTGGTTCTGCTGGGCCACGACCGCCCGCTGACCGTCGGTGAGCGAGTCGGCGGTGGTGTCGCCGAGCGTGGTGCGCGAGGCGTACGGATAGCCGTTGCTCGTCGTGTAGGCGTCCACGATCCACTTGATCCGGCCGTCGATGACCGCCGGGTAGGCGTCGCCGTCGATGGTCAGCCAGGGGGCGACCGCCTCCACGCGCTCCTTGGGCGTACGGTTGTACAGGATCCGCGAGCCCTCGCCGATGGCGCCCGAGTAGAGGATCTGCGGCTCGCCGAACGCGACCGCGTAGGCGGCGCGGTTGACCGGGTTGGCGAGGTTCACCCCGCTCTTGCCCGTGTAGCTGTAGCTCTTCTCGCCGCTCTTGTCGGAGGAGTAGTCCAGCTCCTTCTGCGGCCCGCCCACGATCGAGTACTGGGTGGTCTTCTCGCCGTAGTAGACGCGCTGCTCGTAGGGCCCGAACTGGCCCTTCGAGGGAAGCTCGCTCTCGGTGTAGGCCGGCTCGCCGCCCTCGGCGAACGTGGTGCCCTTGGCCGCCACCGCGCCGAACCCGTGGGTGTACTTGAAGTGGTCGTTGATCCAGTTCCGCTCGGAGACGCCGTTCAGGTTCAGCTCGCGCAGACCGATGACGGTGTCCTGGTCCTTGCCGTCCTTGTCCTTGTAGCGGTCGACGTCGAGGGTGGACGGGAACTGGTAGTAGCTGCGGACCTGCTGGCGCTGCTGGAAGGACGGGGAGACCACGTTCGGGTCCAGCAGGCGCACGCTCGCCGTGGTGTCGGCGGCGTCCCGCAGCTTCTGGCGGTCCGCGTCGTCCTTCGGCTTGTAGTTGCCGTCGTAGCCCTGTACGTCGACACCGTTGATGTCATACGCGTCGCGGGTCGCCTTGATGTTCTGCTTGATGTACGGCGCTTCCTTGGCCTGCTCGTTCGGCTGGACCTGGAACTTCTGCACGATGGCCGGATACAGACCGCCGATGAGGACCGCGGAGAGCACCATCAGGCCGAAGCCGATGACCGGCAGCTGCCAGGTGCGCCGCCACAGCGTCGCGAAGAAGAGCACCGCGCAGATCGCCGCGATGAAGAACAGGATCGTCTTCGCCGGGAGGTAGGCGTTGGCGTCCACATAGCGCAGGCCGGTCCAGCCGTCGGCGGACTTCAGGCCGCTGGACTTGACCGCCAGGCCGTACCGGTCGAGCCAGTACGCGACGGCCTTCAGCGAGACGAAGATGCCGAGCACCACGGACAGGTGACCGGTGGCGGCGCCCGTCGCGCGCGAGCCGGGGCTCGTCAGGCGCAGCCCGCCGTACAGATAGTGGGTCAGCGCCGCGGCGATCAGGCATAGCACCGCGCAGGCGAAGCCGAAGCTGAGCAGGAAGCGGTACCAGGGCAGGTCGAAGGCGTAGAACGAGACGTCCTGGCCGAACTGGGGGTCCTTCTGGCCGAACGGCACGCCGTTCACCCACTGGAGCCACGTACGCCACTGGCCTGAGGCCGACGCGCCGGCGATCAGGCCCACCACGGCGGTGACCGCGACCAGCGCCCACTTCTTGTAGGGCGCGATGCCCATGCGGTAGCGGTCCAGGCTCTGCTGCTCCATGGACATCGCGCTGAGCGGCGGCCGCAGGCGGTGCGCCAGCCAGATGTTGACGCCGACCGCGGCGGCCATCAGGAAGCCGAAGGCGAAGAACAGTCCGATCTTCGTCCACAGGGTGGTGGTGAAGACCGAGGAGTAATCGACCGACCGGTACCAGAGCCAGTCGGTCCAGAACCCGGAGAACATGACGAAGAGCATGGCCAGCACGGCCAGCACGCCCAGTGTCATGAACAGGGTCCGGACCCGCCGGGACGGTCGGCCGACTCTGATCCGTGGCCCTGTCGGGCCTCCGCCGCGGTCCGGCATCTGGAAAGCCAAGGTGCGCACCTCGAAGTTCGCTGTCGTGTTGAGCAGGCCCGGCGATAGTAGGACCCACTGTTGCAACTTACTAAGGCTTTACTCGGTTCCCGATTTCCGGGGTCCGCAAGGCACGATATTGGGCATGGACAACCTTCCCGTCGACGGCACCCCCCTCGCCGCCAGCCCGCTGACCCGTGCCGTACTCGAAATCGACGAGTACGCCGCCGGGCTCGGCTGGGACCAGCCCGCCCGTCTCTTCGCCCTCGTGGACACCGCCCGGCTCCGCGACCAGGAACCCTCGCTCGCCGAACAGCTCGGCATCGACGCCACCACCACCGCCTCGCTGACCCCGGTCGAGCAGGACGAGATCCCGGCCGGTGTGCCGCTGGACGAGTTCCTGGCCACCATCGGCTGGCCGGAGGCGGTGGCCGGCTGCGCGATGACGGTGGAGCGGCTGATGCTGCCGCCGTCCGCCGAGGACTCCGTGCCGGCGGGCATGGACGAGGCCCAGCTCGCGAAGTGGGTCGCCGACCACCCGGACCGCCAGGAGGTGCGGATGACGGTGGCGGTGCTGCGCGACGGCGAGCGCGAGTCGGCACTGCGGCTGCGCGAGAAGGACTCCACGTCCGAGGTGCTGACCGGCTCGCAGTTGGTGCCCGGCCTGGCGGACGCGCTGGCCGCGACCTTCGAGAGCTGACACGGGGCCGTCCGGGGCCGGGCCCGCCGCCCGGCCCCGGCCCGCGGCCGTGCCGTGACCGGGCCGGCCGTGCGACCGGGCCGGCTACTTGTTCGCGGGGCAGCTCGGCAGGCTCGCCGTGTCGCCCTTGCGGATCTTCTCCAGGGACGACAGCGCGTCGCGGATGGTGTCCACCTTGACCAGGCGGAGGCCGTCCGGGTGGTCGTCGACCACGGCCGAGCAGTTGTCCTTGGGGGTGAGGAAGTACTCGGCGCCCTTGTTGCGCGCGCCGACGACCTTCATCGCGATGCCGCCGATCGGGCCGACCTTGCCGTCGGCGTCGATCGTGCCCGTACCCGCCACGAACTTTCCGCCCGTGAGGTCCTCGGGCGTGAGCTTGTCGATGATCCCGAGGGCGAACATCAGCCCGGCGCTGGGCCCGCTGACGTCGGCCAGCTTGATGTCCACGTTGAACGGGAACGTGTAGTCGATGCCGGCCTGGATCCCGACTATGGACCGGCCGTCCTTCGCCTTCGTGGTGGTGACGGCGATGTCCTTGGTGGGGCCCTCGGGCTTCTTGCCCTTCTTCTGGGCCGCGGCCGCCTCCTTGGCCGGAATGACCGTGAAGACGGCCCGCTCGCCCGGCTTGTGCCGGGTCACCAGCTTGGCGACGTCCGCGTTGGCCTTGATCTCCGTACCGTCCACGGCCTTGATCACGTCACCGGCGTGCAGCTTGCCGTCCGCGGGGGCGTTCTTGACGACGGACGCCACGACCGTCTGGGAACCGACCGGGATCTTCAGCTGCCTGAACGCCGCGACCTTGGCGCTCTCCAGGGACTGGGTGAACTCCTCGGCGTTCTGCTGGTCGGACTCCTCGGCCGTCTGGCCCTCCGGGTAGAGGATCTTGTGGGGCACCACGATGCTGTCGTGCTTGAGCCAGCCGTAGACCGCTTCGAGGAGGTTCATACGGAACTCGGCGCCGGTGACGCGGACCGTGACCATGTTCAGGTTGCCGGTCGTGGGATACGTCTTGTGGCCGGAGATCTGCAGCACCGGCTCGCCCTTGTCCTCACCCAGCGTGTTGGTCGTGGGCCCCGGATACATCTCCGAATACGGGACGGGGATCACCAACCCGGCGCAGATCAGCGCAATCAGCATCACGAGGGAGGCGAGCAGCGTCGCGGTGCGGCGTGGCATGGAACGACAGTACGGGACGCCTCTGACACCCGGTCCCCGGGGCCGTCCGTCCGGGGGTGGGCCGGGCCGCGCGGGGGCGGCGGACAACCGGAGCCACGGCGGCCGCTTGCGGCCGCGTACGCCCGCCAGGGCCCCGGGTCATTCCGTCATGCTCATGCCGCGTCGGAACCGGAATGCGCCTTCTCGGGCTTTTCCATCGCTTCCCGGAAGCGCGCATACCCTGCCAGTTCCGCGACATCCCCGGTCCTGCGGTTGCGTGATGCCCAACTGCTCCACACGACGGCGGCGATGGCGGCGAGAACCGGAATCAGCAACCAGAGGAGCGCTCCCATAGCGGCCTCCCGACCCCTTGTAACAACCGCAACGACGAATAAGCAGATTAACCATCTGCCAGGTCAACGCTTACGCCAGGGGGCGGGTTACGCAACTGGAGCGCACGTAAAGGCTTTACCGAAAACCGCCCGGAACGGGAGCCACCGCCAGGAACCGGCCGTCAGCAGGCACCCACCCATTCCTCCGTGCCGTCCGAAAAGCGCTGGTGCTTCCAGATCGGCACCTCGTGCTTGAGGTCGTCGATCAGCCGCCGGCAGGCCGCGAACGCCTCCGCGCGGTGCGGGCACGAGACCGCGACGACGACGGCCAGGTCGCCGACGGCCAGCTCGCCCACCCGGTGCACCGCGGCCAAGGCGCGCACCGGATGGTCGGCGGCCACCTTCTCGGCGACGCGACGCAGTTCGGCCTCGGCGCTCGGATGCGCCGAGTAACCGAGGGCGTCCACGTCCGCGCCGCCGTCGTGGTTTCGGACCGTGCCGACGAACAGGGCCGTCCCGCCGGCCGCCGGGTCGCCGACGGCCGCGAAGACCTCGTCCAGGGAGAGCGGGGTGTCACGGACGGCGAGCAGGCGGATCGGGTCCGCCGCGCTCTGCTCACCGGGGTGGTCATACGTGCCTGGCATGCCCCCATCGTGCCGTACCGGGAGGGCTCGCGGGACATGGCCGTTCCACCGGTCCTGCGGAAGAGGGTATGGAGGCTCCTACAGGCGAGCGGCCGGACGCGTTCCCCACGTCCTGGGAAGCCGCCTCGCGACCGTACGGAGGCCGCGCCCGCCGCCCCGTACGACGGCCGCCTCGCGGGCGTACGAGCGCCTTCCCGCGGCCGTACGAGGGCGTCGCCACCGCCGGCCACGAAGGCGCGCCACGGCCGTGACCGGGACCTCAGATGCGGCGGCGGGCCTTGCGGGCGCGGCGGACCAGGGCGGCGGTGCCCAGGAGAGCGACGGTCGCCCCCGCCGCACCGGCCGCCGTGGCGTCCTTGCGGCCCAGCCGGCGGCCCGCGACCGTGTGCCGGCCCGCGACCTCCTCCAGCAGCTCGGCCAGCACCTCCTCATTCGTCCACCGGGGACGCCAGCCCGCCTCGTGCAGCCGGCTGCCGCTGACGACCCACGGGTGCATCGTGTACGCCAGGTCCCCGGCGGGTGACGGCGTGAGGCCGATGCGGTGCAGCCGGGCGGCGGCGCCGAGCGCCACGGAGGAGGGCAGCTCCATGCGCCGGATCCCGGACAGCTCCTCGACCTCCTCCTGCTCCAGCCAGCCGTCGCAGCCCACCGCCAGCTCGCCCTCGACCTTCTCCAGCGCGGCGTACACCAGGGCGCTGACCAGGTCCTCTACATGGCAGAACTGCCAGGCGGGGCGGGATCCGGCGACGACCAGCAGGCGCGGTGACTCGAAGTAGCGGGTCAGCGCGGTGTCCGTACCGCCCACCAGGACGGTGGGGCGCAGGACGGTGACGTTCAGGCCGGGGTGCGCGCGGGGCGCGCGGTGCGCCAGGCGCTCGATCTCCAGGAGGTCGCCGACCCCGGTGGCGTCGGCGGTGGCCCGCAGCTCGGCGTCCTCGGCCAGCGGTACGTCGTTGTCCGGGAGCGCGCCGTAGACCATGGCGGAGGTGCACAGCACGACCCGGTGCACGCCGGCGGCCGCGGCGGCGGTGAGGACCGTCTGCGTACCGCGGACGTTGTACGCCGTACGGGCCGCGGCGTCGGTCTCCAGGTCGAGGTCGACGGCCAGGTGCACGACGACGTCCGCGCCGCGCAGCTTGTCGGCGATGGCCGGGTCCCGGACGTCCAGGACGTGCCAGTGCGCCTCGGCGGCCTCGCCGCGCCGCTCGTCGATGGCCACCACCCGCTTGACCTCGTCGGACTCGGTCAGCGCCTGGGTCAGCAGGGCGCCCACGCCGGAGGCGGCGCCGGTGACCGCGACGACGGGGCGGCGCAGCGGCCGGGCGGGCGCGTCGTCCGCCTGCCTGCCTGCGCTCTCGGTCTCGGCAGCGGCGTTTCGCGCTGCGCGAACGGTCGGATCTGGGGAACTCACCGGGCGTCTCCAGCGGTTGTCTTCAGTGCGTAGGCGTGCTGACGCGTACGTACCAGGTGGCGTCCATCCTGCCGCAGGCGCCGGGACGGCGGAGCACCGAGCCCCGAAGCGGGGCGGGTGTCTAGGCTGGAAGAGAATGTCGGGCAGCCGCCGCCGGCCCGGGCCGGCGGCCCTACGAGCCGAGGAAACCCGTGAGTGACACCCCATTTGGATTCGGCCTTCCGCCGGAGGAGCCGGAGGACGGCGACAACGGCAAGAAGAAGGGCGGCCAGGGAGGTAGCCAGGGCCCCGCGAACCCGTTCGGATTCGGCGGCGGGAGCGGCGGCGCGGACAATCCGTTCGCGGCGCTCTTCGGCGGCATGGGCGGACCTGGCGGCGAGATGAACCCTGGCGACCTCGGTGCCGCCTTCCAGAAGCTGGGCCAGATGCTCTCCTACGAGGGCGGTCCGGTGAACTGGGACATGGCCAAGGACATCGCGCGCCAGACGGTCGCGCAGGGCGCCGAGGACGGCACCAAGGACGCGAGCGTCTCCCCCGGTGAGCGGGCGGCCGTCGAGGAGGCCGTGCGCCTGGCCGACCTGTGGCTGGACGGCGTGACGTCGCTGCCCTCGGGCGCGAGCACGGTGCTGTCCTGGAGCCGCGCCGAGTGGGTCGAGGAGACCCTGCCGGTGTGGAAGGACCTGGTGGACCCGGTCGCGGAGCGCGTCGGCGCGGCCATGGGCGACGTCCTGCCCGAGGAGATGCAGGCCATGGCGGGCCCGCTGCTCGGCATGATGCGCTCCATGGGCGGCGCGATGTTCGGTACGCAGATCGGGCAGGCGCTGGGCGTCCTGGCCGGCGAGGTCGTCGGCTCGACGGACGTCGGGCTGCCGCTGGGGCCGGCCGGCAAGGCCGCGCTGCTGCCGGGCAACATCGCCAACTTCGGCTCCGGCCTCGGCGTGCCCGAGGAGGAGGTGCGGCTCTACCTGGCCCTGCGCGAGGCCGCCCACCAGCGCCTCTTCGCCCATGTGCCGTGGCTGCGCTCGCACCTGTTCGGCGCGGTCGAGGGCTATGCCCGCGGGATCAAGGTCGACACGACCAAGCTGGAGGACGTAGTCGGCCAGCTCGACCCGCAGCATCCGGAGGAGCTGCAGAACGCCCTCCAGCAGGGCATGTTCCAGCCCGAGGACACCCCGGAGCAGAAGGCGGCGCTGGCCCGCCTGGAGACCGCGCTGGCCCTCGTCGAGGGCTGGGTGGACGCGGTGGTGCACGCCGCCGCCTCCCCGCACCTGCCCTCGGCGGACGCGCTGCGCGAGACGCTGCGGCGGCGCCGGGCGACCGGCGGCCCGGCCGAGCAGACCTTCGCCACCCTGATCGGCCTGGAGCTGCGTCCGCGGCGCCTGCGGGACGCCTCGCGGCTGTGGGCCCTGCTGACGGACGCGCGCGGCCTGGACGGCCGGGACGCCCTGTGGGAGCACCCGGACATGCTCCCGACGGCCGCCGACCTGGACGACCCGGACGGCTTCGTCCACCACGAGCAGCTGGACTTCTCCGAGCTGGACAAGATGCTCGGCGAGGCGGCGGGCAGCGGCACGGCGAAGCCGGACCTGACCAAGGAGACCGACGAGGGCACCGGTCAGGACGGTTCCGGCGAGGGCGGCAGGCCCGGGGGCGACGGCGAGAAGTGAGTCTTCACGACGACGCGGCGCGGGTCCTCAAGGAGTGGCCCGCGCCGTCCCCTGAGCAGGACCGGCTGCGGCTGGCCTACCTGGACCACCTGGCCGCCCACCCGGACGGCATGGGCAAGCCGTGCAAGGCCGGGCACATCACCGCCAGCGCCCTGGTGATCGACCCGGCGCGCGGGCGGGTGCTGCTGACGCTGCACCGCAAGCTCAAGATGTGGCTCCAGATGGGCGGGCACTGCGAGCCGGAGGACGCCACGCTCGCGGACGCGGCGCTGCGCGAGGCGCGCGAGGAGTCCGGCATCACGTCCGGGCTGACGCTGCTGGGCGGGCCGGTGCGCCTGGACCGGCATCTGACGCCGTGCGCGTGGCACCTGGACGTGCAGTACGCGGCCCTGGCGCCCGAGGGGGCCGAGGCGGCGATCAGCGACGAGTCGCTGGATCTGCGCTGGTTCCCGTACGACGAGGTCGCGGAGGTGGCGGACGACTCGGTCGTACGCCTCGTGGAGCGTACGCGCGCGCTGCTGTAGAGCGCTTCGGCTGCCGCGCGCCCCGGGCGAGGGGCACGCGGCAGCCGACCTGCGGGCACCACGCGGCAGCCGGCCTACGGCCACGCGGCCGGGGTGGGCCTCAGTTGGTGAAGATGTTGCCCTGGTTCTGCCCGTGGGCGCCCTGCTGGCCCATGCCGAACTGGGCGGCCAGTCCGGACCCGATGACGGCGTTCTGCGGCGGCAGCAGCTCGCTGGGCTGGACGAGCGCGTAGCCCTGCCCCAGGAAGCTCAGCTCCCAGCCCTCGCCCGTGTTGCCGCGACGCCGCCACACGCCCGAGGAGTGCGTCTGCGCCTGCATCTGTACGCGGAGCGAGGCCGACCAGGCGACCACCGCGTCGGCGTCGGCGTTGACGTACTTGTCCGGGGTGACCTGCATCATCAGCGGCTGGCCCGAGGTCATCAGGACGACCTTGCCGCGGCCGGAGATGTTGAGCTGGTACTTGCCGGTGCCGGAGATCCCGTACTGGCTGTCCACCGAGATGACCTCCCAGTGAAGGCCGGAGTCCAGCGCCAGCACGTAGTTGCTGTCCACGGTCAGGCCGTCGTGGTCCACGTCCATGATGTGGACGTACTGGGCGAGGTTGGCCAGGTAGACCGTGCCCTGTCCGGAGACGCGCATCAGGTCCAGGCCCTCGCCCGACATCGCGCGGGCGTGCTGCTGGCCCGGCGTCTGGTGGTTCCCGTCGAATTCCAGCAACCCCTGGTAGGCGACCATGGTGCCCTTACGGGCGAGCAGGTCCTCGTGGCCCTGGAGGGAGACCCGCAGCAGCTGCGGGTTCTGGAGGGCGAAGCGGTCCTGGGTCTGCGCCTCGGTACAGGCGAAAAGCGGACTCTGCATGATGGCTTGACGTCCTCCCCCTCAGCCCCGGGCCCGGAGCCGGTCGGTGCTGTCCTCACTGGGCTGTACGACGACGAAGCCCTGGCCGGAGAAGCCGAGCTGGTACGCCTCGCCGCTGCCGCGCCCGATCATCGAGGACGCCTTGAAGCTGCGCTTGCCCTTCATCTTCAGGTTGGCCGACCAGGCGACGAGCGCGTCGGGGTCGACGTACGTCTCGTCCTCGCCACGGCCGCAGTCGACCACGATCGGGGTGCCGCGGGAGGTCAGCGCGACCCAGCCGGTGCCCGAGATGCCGACGTTGAAGAGCCCCTGGCCGGCGAACTTCGCCATGCCCTTGACGCGCTGCACGCCCCACTGGAGATGCGCGTCGAAGGCCAGGAGGTTGGTGCCGTTGACGGAGAGCGCGTCCCCGTCGAGGTTGATGCAGACCACGTCCGCCCCGTAGTCGGCGAGGTAGAGCAGGCCGTCACCGGAGCACTTCATCAGGGGCGCGCCCTCGCCGGTCAGCCACTGGGAGGCCATCTGGCGGACCGCGGGCGGGTTCGGCTCGTACTGGACGAAGCCCTCGTAGGCGACCATCGAGCCGGTGCGGGCGAAGACGTCCTGGCCGCTCTGCATGGCGATCTTGACCATCGCGCTGCCGTGGTTCTCCATACGGGCCACGGGCGCGGCCTGGGCGTGGCCCGGGACTTGCTGTTCGTACATGGCGGGCTCCCTCAGACCTCGTAGGGCTGGACGACGATGAAATTGCCGGGCGCGCCGCGGAACTGGAGGTTCACGGTCTCGCCGGAGTGGCCCGGATACGCGTGGCGGCGCAGGCTCACCTGGCTGGAGACGATCACCTGCGAGGCGGCCGACCAGGCGACGATGGCGTTGGCGTCCGCGAAGGTCGTCGGGGTGACCGGGAGGACGACCGGGGTGCCCTGGGTCTTGACCACGACCGTGCCGGTGCCCTGGAACTGCATGGTGAACAGCGCGCCGCCCGGTATGCCGTGCCCCTCGATGCGGCGGACCTCGTGCTGGAGCGACTCGTCGAAGGCGAGCACGCTCTCGGACGACACACAGATCGCGTCGCCCTGGAGCTCGATCGGGTGCACATGGGCGCTGTTGTCCGCGAAGAACACCTGGCCCTGGCCCGTGCAGCGCATCAGCTGCATCTCCTGGCCGGTGGCGTTGCCCACGATGCGGCCCCGGATGCCGGCGCCCTTGTAGCTGAAGTCGACCTTGCCCTGGTAGAGGACCATGCTGCCCTGGCGGGCGAGCACCGGCTGCCCGTCGATGCCGAGGTCGGCGCGGATCAGCTTCTCGTTCTGCGGGGTCCACCGCTGCCCGGTCGGGGCCTCGCGGTACTTGTCGAGGACGACGCGCAGGCCGGGCCCCTGGGCGGACGGCTGGCCGTACGGGGACGGCTGCCCCTGCTGAGCGCCGTACGGGGCCGGGGCCTGCTGGCCGGGGAACTGGCCGCCCGGCTGGCCGTACGGGGCCTGGGGCGGCGCTTGCGGGGCAGCCTGAGGCGGCTGGCCGTACGGGGCGGGCGGGGCCTGCTGGTACGGCTCCTGGCCGAACTGCGGCTGCCGGCCCGGGAACTGGCCCGGGTGGCCGGTCGGTGCGCCGGGCGGCGCCATGGGGGCCGCGATGGTCGGGGCGCCGTGCACCGGCGGGGCCGGGGGCTGGGGCGGCTGGGCCTGCGGCTCCGGCTGGGGCGGGGCCGGGGGCTGCGGTGCTCCGTAAGGCTGCTGTCCCTGCGGGGCGCCCTGGGGCGCGCTCGGGGGCGCGCCGAAGGCCGGGGCGGGCGGCTGCGGTGCGGCGGGTGCCGGGGCGGACTGCCCCTGCGCCGCCGGGACCGCGAAGCCCGGCGCGGGCTCGGGCGCGGCGGGCGGCGCGAAGCCCGGCACACCGCCCTGCGGCGCGGGCTCGGGCGCGGCCGCGGGCTCCTCCTCGGCGACCTCACCGCCGAAGTTCTTCAGCAGCGCCTCCAGGCCACCGTCGAAGCCCTGCCCGACCGCGGCGAAGCGCCACTCGCCCTTCAGGTAGAAGTCGCCGAGCATGACGGCGCGCTCGGTGGTGAACTCGCCGCCGTCGAACGCGTAACGGGCGACCTCCTCGCCGCCGGCGACGATGCGCAGGTAGCCGGGCCCCACCTGGGACATCTGGCCCGCGCCGTCCAGGGTGGCGGTGAAGGAGAGCTTCTGGATGTGCTGCGGGATCCGGTCGAGCGTGACCCGGAAGGACTCGGTGTCGCCCGCCTGCGGACCGAGCTGCTGGATGGCGCCCTCGGGCGACGCGGGCTGGTTGAAGAAGACGAAGTACCGGTCGTCGGAGAGCCGCTCGTCCGCGTCGAGTCCGAAGCAGCTGATGTCGAAGGTCAGGCCGGAACCCGCGATCCGCACACCCACGTACAGATCCGTCCCGGCCGTCAGATCACTGATCCTGGCCTTGTGGCCCCGCTGGAATTCCCTGGCCATACGTAACGACCGTCCCCCGCTCCCGCTCCGCGCTCTGAATCACGTCGCGCCAGGCTAACCGCTGCCGCTGACGGCGGGCGATGCCGGGGCGCTGCGCGAATGGTGCGAAACCGGCCTTATTCCGTACGGGCCGCGGGAAGATGCGGCAGCCGCTCCGCCGCCACCACTCCTTCGAGATAGCCGCGCGCCCGCTCCGTACGCGGGTATGACTCCAGGAGCTGCCAGAAGCGCTGCCCGTGACCGGGGACGAGAAGATGCGCCAGCTCGTGGAGGAGCACATAGTCGATGACGTACTCGGGCATGCCCTGGAGCCGGTGCGAGAGGCGGATGCTGCCCTCGGCGGGCGTGCAGGAGCCCCAGCGGGTGTTCTGGTTGGTCACCCAGCGCACCGTGGCGGGCCGGGCGCGGCCGTCCAGGTACTGGAGCGACAGGCGCTCCGCGCGCTCGGCCAGCTCGCCGTCGCCGAGCATCCGCCTGCTCTCCTGCGCGGCCAGCTTGTCCAGCATCACCGTCACCCAGCGCCGTTCCTCCGCCTCGGACATCCGGGCCGGGATCAGCACGATGGTGCGGTCGCCCTCGCGGTACGCGGAGACGGTACGGCGGCGCCGCGAGCTTCTGCGCACCTCGACCGCGCTCGTCGCGGAGCCACCGGCCGCGGGGCGCGCGGTGGTCCTGCGTTGCGGGTCTGCGGCTCGGCGCAAAGGGTCGGCGGGCACGCCCCGACGTTACCCGCTGCCCGCGCGGGAAGTCCCCTCCCCCGGTTCTGCCGTGCGACCGAAACACTCAGAGGTGGTCATGGCTTGTACGACTATTGCCTGTCGGCTGTGGACAACTTCCGATGCCCGCCCGGCGGCCGGGGCATGCTGACAGCGCTGGACGAGATCCGATCGACGGGGGACGGATTCATGCATCCGATGGTGAAGCCCGCGCTGCGGCGCGGCTGGCGGGACCGGGAAACGGTGCGCTTCGGGGTGGCCCCGGCGCACGCGGTGGAGCTGGGGCCGGTGGACACCGCGACAGGCAGCTTTCTGGCCTTGATCGACGGCACGCGCAGCCTCGATCAGCTGGCGCAAGCGGCCGAGTCGCTGGGGCTGCCCGCCGAGCGCGCGCGGCGGGTGGTGGACCGGCTGGGGCGGGCGGGGCTGCTGGACACGCCGTCGGCGGGCGGCCCGGCGGCCGAGGCGGTGCGGTCGGACGCCGCGGCCTTCGGGCGGCTGCGGGCGGATCTCGCATCGCTCTCGGTGCGGCATGCCGAGCCCGCGGGCGGACTGGAGTGCATGGGAGCGCGCCGCGCCATGCGGGCGCGTGTGCGCGGCGCGGGACGGGTGGGTGCCTCGGTCGCGGCCCTTCTCTCGGCGGCGGGCATCGGACGAGTGGAAGTGCAGGACGGCGGGAAGGTCGAGCCGTGGGACGTGCTGCCGGGCGGCACGCGGGCCGAACACATCGGCATACGGCGCGACACCGCCGCCCGCGGCCTGGTGCACCGCGCCTCGCCCTGGTCGCGCGGAAACCGCGCCGGGGCGGCGCCGTCGGAGGCGGGCGAGCCAGGTCTCGCGCTCGTCGTGATCACCCCGCGCGACGGCCTCGCCGCCTACGCTCCCGACCCGGTCCTGGCCGAGCCCTTCCTGTCCGCCGGCATTCCGCACCTGTTCGCCGGAGTGGTCGAAGGGACGGGCGTGGTGGGCCCACTGGTCCTGCCGGGCGGCTCCTCCTGCGCGGGCTGCCTGGAGCTGCGGCGCACGGACGCGGAACCGGCCTGGCCGCGGCTGCTCGCCCAGTGGCGCTCGGGGCGCGGTTCACCGGCCGTGCCGGCGTGCGACGCCGCGCTGGCGACGACGGTGGCGGGCCTGGTGGCCGTGCAGGCACTGACGTTCCTGGACGGACGGCTGCCACCCTGCACAGGGGCCCGGATGGAGGTCGCCCTGCCGTGCGCGGACTGGCGGACGACCCGGATCGCGCCGCATCCGGAGTGCGGCTGCGGCGCTGCGGGGCCGGCCGGCACCACGGGTGCCTCGGAACCGCGCCGGCAACACGTAACAATGGCGGAGTAACCCCGGTTGGGGACAGTGTGAGTTGGAGGGGCGAATGTCAGATCTACCCCGCAAGGCGGTCACCCGCACCGCCAAGCTGGCCGCGCTGCCACTGGGATTCGCCGGCCGTGCCACCTGGGGGCTGGGCAAGCGGATCGGCGGCAGGTCGGCGGACCTCGTCGGCCGTGAGCTCCAGCAGCGGACCGCCGAACAGCTCTTCCGGGTGCTCGGCGAGCTGAAGGGCGGCGCCATGAAGTTCGGACAGGCGCTCTCCGTCTTCGAGTCGGCGCTGCCGGAGGAGATCGCCGGCCCGTACCGCGCCGCGCTCACCAAACTCCAGGAAGCCGCGCCGCCGATGCCGACGGACACGGTGCACAAGGTGCTGGCGGAGCGGCTCGGCGAGGACTGGCGCGAGCTGTTCACGGAGTTCGACGACAAGCCGTCGGCCGCCGCCTCCATCGGGCAGGTGCACCGGGCGGTCTGGCACGACGGCCGCGAGGTGGCCGTCAAGGTCCAGTATCCGGGGGCGGGCGCGGCCCTGCTCTCCGACCTGTCCCAACTCGGCCGGTTCGCCCGGCTGCTCGGCCCGCTGATCCCCGGCATGGACATCAAGCCACTGATCTCCGAGCTGCGCGACCGGGTCTCCGAGGAGCTGGACTACGCCCTGGAGGCCGAGGCCCAGCAGGCGCACGCCGAGGAGTTCGCCGACGACCCGGACGTCCTGGTGCCCGCGGTGATCCACCAGGGCGACCAGGTGCTGGTGACCGAGTGGATGGACGGCATCCCCCTGTCGGAGGTCATCGCCGACGGCACCGAGGAGGAGCGCGACCGGGCCGGGCAGCTCCTGGCCCGCTTCCTCTTCGCGGGCACCGCGCGTACGGGCCTGCTGCACGCCGACCCCCATCCGGGCAACTTCCGTCTGCTGACCGGTGACGCCCCCGACGGCCCGGCGGAGAAGTGGCGGCTGGGCGTCCTGGACTTCGGCACGGTCGACCGCCTGCCGGACGGCCTGCCGCCCACGATCGGCACCTCACTGCGCATGACGCTCGACGGCGAGGCCGAAGCGGTCTACGGGCTGCTGTGCGAGGAGGGCTTCGTCAAGGAGTCCATCGAGCTGGACCCCGACGCGGTGCTGGACTATCTGCTCCCGATCATCGAACCGGCCCAGGTGGACGCCTTCACCTTCACCCGCTCCTGGATGCGCACCCAGGCCGCGCGCATCGCCGATCCCCGGTCGCCCGCCTACCAGCTCGGCCGCCAGCTCAACCTGCCCCCGTCCTACCTCCTCATACACCGTGTGACGCTGAGCACGATCGGCGTACTGTGCCAGCTCGGCGCCACCGTCCGCCTGCGTGACGAGCTGGAGGCCTGGCTCCCGGGCTTCACGCCGGGCGACTCCGCGCCGTCCGTACCCGAACAGAACCGGCCCGCGGCGGAGGAGACCACGGCCTGACCGGTCCGCGCCACGCCTCCGCACCGCGCGGCGCCTCGTCTCACCTCGTGATGTCGCCTGCGGGTCCCGCCTTCCGCGGTCCCGCGGGTCTCACCTCACGGCGACCGGGTCCAGATGGGACTCGATGGTGCGGAGGCAGGCGCGGGTGCAGGGGTCGCAGAGGTGGTGGCGGACGCCGTTGACGATGGTGCAGGTCCAGGTCGGCGCGGCGCCCTCGGCCACGGCACCGCACTGGGCGCACACCGCGTTGCCGGTCGCCAACTCCGCCTGTTCATACGTCTTCTGGTTCATCAGCCGACAATATCCCCGCCACCGCCGGGAAAGGGGGCACAACGCCCTCAGGGGCCGCCCAGTTGGACAGCCCCCGAGGTGTGTGGTGTTGCGTGGCCGCGTGATGCGGCGGTGACACCGCCGTGCGGCGCCGGCACGGTGCGCGTGCCGGGCCGCCGGTGGCTCACTGCATGACGGCCATGGCCAAGGCGCGCCGGGCGCGCAGCGACGCCCGCTCGGCACGACGCTGCATGCGCCGTGCCGCGGCGAGGCGCTGGGCCCTGCGTTCGGACTCGGCCTCCTGCAAGCGCGCTTGCATTTGCGCGCGAGCCAGGGCTTCTGGGATGAGTTGCATTTCGAGGGTCCTGTTCTGACGCGACTCGATCGCGCCGGAGTTCACGGGTGCGGTGGTGTCGGTGAGGATGGGGTTCATCGGGTCCTGCTTCTGGGGGTCCCGCTTGGCGGGACGGTCGATCGTTCCGGTGCCGCTGGTGTACGCGCCGCGGATGTTCATGCCGCGACCGGGTTCTTGCGCGGACGGCCACGCGGACGCTTGCGGGGCACCACGACGCCCTGGACGAAGAGTTCGCCGCCCCAGACGCCCCACGGCTCACGACGGTCCTTGGCGCCGGCGAGACACGCCTCGCGCACCGGACAGGTCTGGCACAGGGACTTGGCGTACTCCACGTCGGCCGGGGTCTCGGCGAAGAAGACCTCCGGGTCGTAGGTACGGCACGGCACTGCGGCGCCGAGTCGGTCGATCTCGTCGTCGAGCTCGGTGAGGGGCAGCAAAGGGTTCTCCTGGGAGTCGGGCGGAGGGATCAGGTCGGTGGCGACGGACGGGGTGTGCGTCTGGAGTTGCACGGTGGTGTGTTCCTCGTCTGTTCGGCCCGGCTGGTGGCCGGGCGCATGGGTAAAACAAAAGGGCCGCGGATCCCGGTGTGGGTTCCGCGGCCCTGGAAGGTGCCGACCTGATCATGCCGATCAGGCTGGATCTCTCCAGGGTTCGTGCCCGCGGTGGGCCCACGTGTCCTGCTGCGTCTGGTACTGCTTCCGGGATTCGGCACCGTTGGTCGCCGCGCCGGCAAAGGCATGCGCATTCGCTGCCGGTGCCACTGCCGCTACTGCGGGTACCTGGGTCGGTCGCTCGTCACGCTTGGCCTCGGGCAGGAACGCCGAGGAAGCGGCACGGGAGACCTCGAAACCGGACAGCCGGCCGAAGCCGGACAGACCGGTGCCCAGCAGCGAGGCGCCAAGGGTGCAGGTGGCGACGACCGGACGATCGGTCACTTTCTGGGTCTTCATGAAGCTGATCACTGGTCTCGCCTCCTCTCGGCGTCTCGGCGGACCGGAGAATCCGGCCCGAGCTTGTTCAGTACAACACGAATGCAGCGGATCCCGAAAGGCCCGTTGTCTTCGTGCCTGTGAAGGCTATGGGGATGCGCTCCGCGCGCGCAAACTATTTTTCTGACGACTTTCCGGAGCTTCTTGCACCGCCCTCCGGAAGATCGTCCGGCGAGGGCCCGTCCACTGCCGGAACCAGCTCCTCACCTGCGCACAGTGCGAGGACGTCGGCCCCGAACCTGCCGAGCTTCCGTCCCCCCACACCAGGGATGACCGCGAGCTCCCCTTCGGTTCCCGGTACGGCCTCGGCAATCGCCATCAGGGTCTTGTCGGTGAAGACGCAGTACGCGGGCTGGCCCAGCTGCCGCGCCTGCTCGGCCCGCCAGTCGCGCAGCCGCTCGTACAGCGCCTCGTCGAGCTCGCTGGGGCAGTCGTCGCAGCGCATGAGCTTCATCTCGCCCGCGTCGGTCAGCGTCTTGCCGCAGACCCGGCAGCGCGCCGGGGAACGCTCGCGGCGCCTGCTCGCGCCCCGGACGCTGCCGCCGCCCCGCTCGATGCCGCCCGTGACGGCCGCGGCGGTACGGCGCCCGGCGGTGCCCGAGCCGGGCCGCAGACCGTCCAGGAAGCGGCTGGGCCGGCGGACCGCGCGGCCACCGGGAGAGCGGGACAGGGACCACGACAGGCCCAGGTGCCGCCGGGCCCGGGTCACGCCGACGTACAGCAGGCGGCGCTCCTCCTCCACCTGCTCGTCCGTCCTGGCGTAGGTGATCGGCATCATGCCCTCGGTCAGGCCGACCAGGAAGACGGCGTCCCACTCCAGGCCCTTGGCCGCGTGGAACGAGGCGAGCGTCACACCGTCGACCGTCGGCGCGTGCTGGGCGTTGGCCCGCTCGTCCAGCTCGGCGACCAGGTCGGCGAGGGTGGCCGTCGGCCGGGCCTTGGCGAAGTCCTCCGCGAGGCGGACCAGGGCGGCCAGCGACTCCCAGCGGTCCCGTACGGCGCCGGAGCCGGCCGGGGGCGTGCTCGTCCAGCCCATGTCGCTGAGCACCGCGCGCACCTCGGACGGGAGGTCCACGGCGTCGTCGAGGAGCGCGTCGTTGGCGCCGAAGCGGGCGGCGCCGCGCAGCTTGACGCCTGCCTCGCGGACCTCGGGCCGCTCGAAGAACCGCTCGGCACCACGGAGCTGGTACGGCACGCCGAGGTCGGCGAGGGCCTGCTCGTACACCTCGGACTGGGCGTTGATGCGGAAGAGGACCGCTATCTCGCTCGCCGGGACGCCGGAGGCGATCAGGTCGCGGATGCGGCGGGCGGTGCCCTCGGCCTCGGCGGGCTCGTCGCCGTACTCGACGTAGGTCGGCTCGGGGCCCGGGTCCCGCTGCGAGATCAGCTCCAGGCGGTGCTCGGCGGCGCGGCCGCGCGCCTGCGACAGCAGGCCGTTGGCGAGGTGCACGACCTGGGGGGTGGAGCGGTAGTCGCGGACCAGCTTGACGACCGTCGCGTTCGGGTGGCGGGTGCGGAAGTTCAGCAGGTGGTCGGGGGTGGCGCCGGTGAAGCTGTAGATCGTCTGGCTGGCGTCGCCGACGACGCAGAGGTTGTCGCGGTCGCCGAGCCACAGGTCGAGCAGCCGCTGCTGGAGCGGGCTGACGTCCTGGTACTCGTCCACGACGAAGTGCTGGTACTGGGCGCGGACCTGCTCGGCGATGTCGTGCCGGTCCTGGAGGACGCCGACGGTCAGCAGCAGGACGTCCTCGAAATCGATGGTTCCCCGGTCGCGCTTGAGCTGCTCGTACGTCCCGTAGATCTGTCCGATCTCGGCCGGGTCGCGGGGGGCCTCGCGGCCCGCCTTGTGGACGGCGGCCGGGTAGTCGGCGGGCACGGTCTGGGTGACCTTGGACCACTCGATCTCGCCCGTGACGTCGCGCAGCTCGTTGCGGTCCAGGCGGATGCGGCAGCGGGCGGCGGCCTCGGCGACCAGCTGGGCCTTGCGCTCCACGAGCCGGGGCAGCTCGCCGCCGACCGCCTTGGGCCAGAAGTACTGGAGCTGGCGCAGGGCGGCGGAGTGGAACGTACGGGCCTGGACGCCGCCCGCGCCGAGCTGGCGCAGCCGCCCGCGCATCTCCCCCGCCGCGCGGGCGGTGAACGTGACGGCGAGCACCGTGCCCGGCTGCAGGATGCCCGCACGGACGCCGTACGCGATCCGGTGGGTGATCGCGCGGGTCTTGCCCGTCCCGGCACCCGCCAGGACGCACACGGGGCCGTGCAGGGCCGTGGCGACCTCGCGCTGCTCGGGGTCGAGGCCGTCGAGCACCGCGTCGGCACCCTCGGGCGTGGCCGGGAACTGGGTCGCGGCCGCTGCCTGCGGGAAGAGAGTGGAGTCCGATGCTGCTGTCACACCGCAATGCTGCCAGGTCGGCCGAGGCGGCCGGGAAAGTTGTCCACAGCTGCCGCTGCGTGGTCATACGAATACGCGCGCCTACGGATGCGAAGCCGTACGCATACCGTTGTGCAACCGTACGCATGCGGAAGCGGCCCGATACGGACGGGAATGGTCCCGGACGGGCGGACGTTCTCCTACTGCAAACACGCCGAGCTTGAAGGAGCGCGAGGACCCATGGCGGGCACTGTGACGATGTACAGCACCACGTGGTGCGGCTACTGCCGTCGGCTGAAGAGCCAGATGGACCGCGAGGGAATCGCGTACACCGAGGTCAACATCGAGCAGGACCCCGAGTCCGCCGCCTTCGTCGAAAAGGCCAACGGCGGCAACCAGACCGTCCCGACGGTCCTCTTCCCCGACGGCTCCACCCTGACGAACCCGTCGCTGGCGCAGGTCAAGCAGGCACTCGGCGTCTGAGCCCCACCAGGGCACCGGGCGAGCCCCCGGTTCACACGGGCGGATCCCGGTTCACGCGGGCGGACCCCCGGTCGTTTCGGCCGGGGGTTCCGTCGTGTCCGGGCCGCCTCCTGGTCAGTCCGGCACGCGGCTGTACCGCTCCAGCGCTTCCTTCGACGTGGACGCGTCCTTGAAGGTCAGCTCCCAGGGGCCGGTGTTCACGTCGAAGTCCTTGCCGAAGCCGACCCACTTCCCGGCCATGCGCCGGCCGGTCGGCTCGGCGAGCAGTTGGACGGCGCCGTGGTAGCGGGCGCCGGCGTAGTAGCCGTCCGTCGCGGTCTGTTCCACCCAGGTGCCCGTGACGACGTTGCCGTCCACCGTGAGGTCCACGGACAGGTGCGAGCAATGCCAAACGTGCGAAGCGCTGAAGGCCCTCGAAGCGGAGGGGCGGGTGTGCCGGGACCCGTCGATGGAGGTGGACGCTCGGGTGCGGTATCGGCGGCATGTGCGGGAGGCGCATCGGCGGGAGGTTCCGTTGCCGTCGTGAGGGGCGGGGATGTTGTTCCGCCGTGTCCGTTCGCCTGCGCGCTGTGTGTGGCCAAGGGCAGGCAGTGACGGGGGACGCCGCCTCCGAGGGGCAGGCCGGGGCCTCGCCAGGCCCCGGCCCCGGCGTCGTCACGGCTTGGGCAGCGGCTTTCCGTACCACAGCTCGATCAGGCGGGCCGCGATGGAGATGCCGTACGGGGGCAGGACCTCGCCGGATTCGAAGGCGGCCTTCAGGTCCTCGCGGGAGAACCAGCGGGCCTCCTCGATCTCCTCGCCGTCGACCTGGATCTCGGAGGACGTGGCGCGGGCCATGAAGCCGAGCATCAGGCTGGAGGGGAAGGGCCAGGGCTGGCTCGCGACGTATTCGACGTCGCCGACGACCACGCCCGCCTCCTCGTAGACCTCGCGGGCCACCGACTGCTCGATGGACTCGCCGGGCTCCACGAAGCCGGCCAGGGTGGAGAAGCGGCCTTCGGGCCAGTGGACCTGGCGGCCGAGCAGGGCGCGGTCCTCCTCGTCCGTGACGAGCATGATCACGGCCGGGTCGGTGCGCGGGTAGTGCTCGGCGCCGCAGGCGGGGCAGCGGCGGATGTGGCCGGCCGCGGCGATCACGGTGCGTTCGCCGCAGCGCGAGCAGAAGCGGTGCAGGCGCTGCCAGTTCTCCAGGGCGACGGCGTGGACGAGCAGGCCGGCGTCGCGCGGTGAGAGCAGCAGGCCCGCCTCGCGCAGGCCGGCGGGGCGCGCGGACTGGTCCATGCGGCCCGGCAGCGCGTCCTTCTGGAGCGCGAAGTAGCGCACGCCGTCCTCGTCGGTACCGAGGAAGTAGCGGTGGGTCTCGGTGAGCGGCGCCTCGAAGGAGGGCGTCATGACCAGTTCCGTACGCCCGTCCGGGGTGTCGTCGACCAGTGCCTGGCCGCCGGAGACCACGAAGACGCGCGTCGTCGGGTGGCTCCAGGCCGCCGCGAGCCAGGCCTCGTCGAGGCGGTGGTGGGCGGCGCGGTCGATGCCGCTCGGCGCGCTGAAGGTGATCGGCCGGTCGGCGCTGTGGTCGGTCCAGGTGGTCACTGCGGTTTCCAACTCCCCCTATGGCGTGGGTGATTGCCGTGGTTGCCCTGCTTGTCGCGAACGCCGTGGCCGCCGTGGCCGCCGCGTACGGGTGCGGGCGCCGGGCGGGCGGCGGTTCGAGCCGTACGGATGGCGGTACGACCGTACGGGCGGCCGGGCCGGCCGTACGGGCAGACGCGCGAGCCGTACGGGCAGACGCCGGGCCAGTCGCACGGGTGGCCAGGCGCACCGTACGGACGGCCGATCCTGCCGTACGGGCGGCGCGGTGGTACGGGTGCGGCCTCGCACGCGGCCCCCGTGCCGGTCACGCGTCGCGCCGTCCGGGGCACGGGCACGGGCGCCGTCGCGGCGCGGTCACCGGTCAAGCCACGCGCCAGTTCTCCGCCAGGTCGCCCCACAGGTGCGCGGCGGTTTCGACGCCCTTCATCAGCAGGTCCAGTTCGACCTTCTCGTTCGGGGCGTGCCAGCCGTCCGAGGGGATGGATATGCCGAGGAAGAGGACCGGGACGCCGAGGACGTCCTGGAGGTCGGCGGCCGGTCCCGAGCCGCCCTCGCGGGTGAAGCGGATCTTCTGGTTGAAGGCACGGCCCATGGCCCGTACGACGGACTGGAGGGCGGGGTGGTCGAGCGGGGTCAGGCAGGGGCGGGTGGCGCCCCAGAAGGTGATCTCGTGGCGGATGCCGTCGGGCAGGCGGGCGGCGACCCAGTCCCGTACGGACTGCTGGACGGCGGCCGCGTCCTGGCCCGCCACCAGGCGGAAAGACAGCTTCAGCTGCGCGGCGGACGGCACGATGGTCTTGCCGCCGGGGCCCTGGTAGCCGCCGCCGATGCCGTTGACCTCGGCGGTGGGGCGGGCCCAGATGCGCTCCAGGGTGCTGTGGTCGGCCTCGCCGAGCGCGGCGTGGGAGTGGGCCGTGCGCAGCCAGCCGGCCTCGTCGAAGGGCAGCTCGGCGAAGAGCTCGCGCTCGCGGTCGGTCAGCTCGACGACGCCGTCGTAGAAGCCGGGGATCGCCACCCGGCGGTCGTCGTCGTGCAGCGCGGCGGCCAGGCGGGCGGCCTCGGTGGCCGGGTTGGGCACCGCGCCGCCGAAGGAACCGGAGTGGATGTCCTGGTCGGGGCCGTACAGGTCGATCTGGCAGTCCGTGAGGCCGCGCATGCCGGTGCAGACGGTCGGGGTGTCCTTGGACCACATGCCCGTGTCGGAGACGATCACCGCGTCGCAGGCCAGGCGGTCCGCGTGCTTGGTGATCAGGGCGGGGAAGTTCGGGGAGCCGGACTCCTCCTCGCCCTCGATGAGGAGCTTGAGGTTGACGGCGGGCGCGGTGCGGCCGGTCGCGGCCAGGTGGGCGCGCACGCCGAGGGTGTGGAAGAACACCTGGCCCTTGTCGTCGGCCGCGCCGCGGGCGTACAGCTTGCCGTCGATGGTCTGCGGCTCGAACGGGTCGGTGTGCCAGCCGTCCTCGCGGGTGGCGGGCTGCACGTCGTGGTGGCCGTACACGAGAACCGTGGGGGCCGTCGGGTCCCCGGAGGACCACTCGGCGAAGACCGCGGGCGCACCGTCCGTCTCCCAGATCTCGGCGGTCGGGAAGCCGGTCGCGGTGAGCCGGCCGGCCAGCCACTCGGCGCTGCGGCGCACGTCGGCGGCGCGCTCCGGGTCCGCGGACACGGAGGGGATGCGCAGCCAGGCGGCGAGGTCGCCGAGGAACTCTTCGCGGTGGACGTTGATGTACGCGCGGACGGCGCTGTCCGAGGTGGTGCTCATGAGTCCGAGCCTATCCGGCTCGCGGGCGCGGTCCGCCGCCGGTCTCGACGATCTTGTCACCTCTGCCCTCCTCCCGCTCCGTCCTTCTCGGCGGCGGCGGTCGGGTCGTCCTCGCCCAGCAGGATGCGCTCCAGCCCGGCGCGGTCGGGCAGCCCCTGGGGGCGGACGGTCTCACCGCTGCGTACGTAAAGGAACGCGGCGTCCACGGCGGACAGGGGCAGGCCGTGCTGCTCGGCCCAGGCCACCCGGTAGAGAGCGAGTTGCAGCGGGTCGGCGGTCTGCGCGTGGTGGGTCTTCCAGTCGATGATCTCGTACCGGTCGCCCTCCGGGCCGCGGGTGCGGTAGACGGCGTCGATACGGCCGCGTACCACCCGGCCCGCGAGGGTGAGCTGGACGGGGACCTCGATGCGGTACGGGGTGCGCCGGGCGTACGGGGTGCGGGCGAACGCCTCCTTGAGGGCTTCGAGGTCGTCCTCGTCCGCGATCGGCTCCGCCTCCCCGGCGGCGTCCTGGGCGCGGGCCTCATGGCCGTACGCGCCGCCCGGCAGCTCGTCCGGGCCGAGCACGGGCAGCGTCAGCTCCTCGAAGCGGGACTCCACCCAGGCGTGGAAGCGCGTACCGCGGCGGGCGGCGGGGCGGGGCGGGTGCGGCATGGGCCGCGCCAGCTCCCGGGTGAAGCCGTCCGGGTCGGCGGCCAGCCACAGGAGCTGGGAGGCGCTGAGCGAGGACGGCAGGGGCACGTCGCGGACGGTGGCGCGGGCCCGGCGCAGTTCGTCGGCGAGCGCGTCGAGATCGCGGTCCCAGGAGGCGACGGTGCGCTGCTCCTCGGGGAGGAGGGCGGGGGGCGGGGCGGGGGTTCCGGGGTGGTGGGCCGGGGCCGCGTGGGGGCCGGGGGCCGGCTGGGGGCCGGGGGCCGGCTGGGGGCCGGGGGTCGGCTGGGAGGCGGGCCGCGGCGGTGCTTCACGGGCCGGGGTCTCCCGGGCGGGGGTCTCCGGGGCGGGGGCCTCCCGGGCGGGGGCCTGGGCCGGTACGTGAGCACGCTCACGCCCGGGGCGCTCGGAACTCCAGGCGTCCCAGTCGGCCAGGTCGTGTTCCGTGCCGGGCTCGTGGAGGTCGTGGATATCGATGGCGTCCTGGAAGGCGTTCGCGGAGGTGTCCGCGGAATCGCCCTCGAAGGCGTACGCGTCGGTGTTGGCATCGGTACCGGTGTTGGCATCGGTACCGGTGTCGGTATCTGTACCGGTGTCGGCATCGGCATCGGCATACGGATCGTCCACGGGATGCGCGGGCCACTCCGGGTCCTCGGCGGGCGACAGGCGGCCGGGCCCGGCGGCGGCCCCAGCCGTCCAACCGGGCAAGACCTGCGCGGGCGACCCCTGCGCGGGCACCCCCTGCCCCGGCACCGAGCCACCCCCCGGCCCCACCGCCGGATGCGGAGCATCGTGCGCGGCGGCCGCCTCCGCCCCATCGGGCGCGGTCGCATGCGGCGGCGCGGCGCCCGCGGCGTCGGCCGTCATGCCGTCCAGATACGCCCGTACCGTCGCGGCAGCCGCGCGCCGGCGCTCCGTCGCCACGGCGTCGAGTGGCAGCGGCCACTCCAGCTCCGCTTCGGCCTCCTTGAGCGACGGGTTCTCCGCGCCCTCCTCGGGGGGGTCGGCCCACTCCTCGATCTCGCCGTGGCCCGCCTCGCAGTGCGCCCGCAGCGCCTCCAGGAAGGCGGACGGGCCGCGTGGCTGCTTCTGGTCGGGGCCCCACCAGTGGCCGGAGCCGAGCAGCAGGGAGCGCGGGCGGGTGAAGGTCACGTAGCCGAGGCGCAGTTCCTCGACCGACTGGTGTTCCTTCATCGCCTCCTTGAAGGACTTCACACCGCGGCTGCTCCAGTCGTCCACGTCCGGCAGCGTCGCGGCGTCGCCACGCAGGGCGTGCGGGAGGACCTTGGACTGGGTGAGCCAGGAGTCGCGGGACTGCTCGCTGGGGAACTGCTTGCCGACCAGGCCGGGGACCGCGACCACGTCCCACTCCAGGCCCTTGGACTTGTGGGCGGTCAGCACCTTGACGGTGTTCTCGCCGCCCGGCAGGGAGCTGTCCAGGCCCTTCTCGTGCTGGACGGCCGTGCGCAGGAAGCCCAGGAAGGCCAGCAGCGTCGCGTCGCCGTCCAGGGCCGCGCCGCCCTGCTTGGCGGCGAAGCCGGCGGCGATGTCCAGGAATGTGCTCAGGGTCTCCCGGCGGCGGGCCGCCAGCGCGCGCGGGGACGCGGACAGCTCGACCTCCAGGCCGGTGACGGTCAGCACCCGGTGCAGTACGTCCATCAGCGGGTCGCCCAAGGAGCGCCGCAGCTCGCGCAGCTCGCGCGCCAGGTAGGCGAACCGGACGCGTGCCTCGGGGGAGAACGGCAGGCCGTCGTCGTGGCCGTCCGACTCCAGGAACGTGTCGAGCGCGTCGGCGAGCGAGATCGTCTCGGCCGGGTCCACGCCCTCCACGGCCTCGGCCAGGCGCCGTTCGGGGTCCTCGGACTGGCCGTCCCGGTGGACGAGCAGCCGTGCGCGGCGGCCCAGGAGGGCCAGGTCACGGGGGCCGATGCGCCAGCGCGGGCCGATCAGGAGCCGTACCAGGGCGGCGTTGGCCGTGGGGTCCTGGAGGACCTCGCACACCGCCACCAGGTCGGCGATCTCCGGCAGGTGCAGCAGCCCGGACAGGCCGACGACCTCCACCGGGACCTCCCGCGCGACCAGCTCGCCCTGGATGCGGGCGAAGTCGCCAGCCGTACGGCACAGGACGGCGATCTCGCCGGGCGGGGTGCCCGTGCGCACCAGGTGGGCGATGCGGTCGGCGAGCCAGGTCATCTCCTCCGCGTGGGTGGGCAGCAGCGCGCAGCGCACCACGCCGTCGCGCTCGGCGCCCGGCGCCGGGCGCAGCGCCTCGACGCCCTCGTGCATGCCGCGCAGCGGCTCGGCGAGGCCGTTGGCCAGGTCGAGGAGGCGGCCGCCGCTGCGGCGGTTCTGGCTGAGGGCGGCGCGGCGGGCCGGGGTGCCGTCCTCGAAGGGGAAGTGCGCGGGGAAGTCGTCCAGGTTGGCGACGGAGGCGCCGCGCCATCCGTAGATGGCCTGGCAGGGGTCGCCGACGGCGGTCACGGCATGGCCCGTGCCACCCCCGAACAGGCCGGACAGCATGATCCGCTGGGCTACGGAGGTGTCCTGGTACTCGTCCAGGAGGACGACCCGGAACTCCTCGCGCAGCAGCTCGCCCACCTCGGGACGGGTCGTCGCGAGCGTCGCCGACAGGGCGATCTGGTCGCCGAAGTCCAGCAGCTCGCGCCGCCGCTTCTGTTCACGGTACGACTCGACCAGCTCCAGCAGCTCCAGGCGGCCGCGGGCCGTCTCGGGCACCTTGCGCAGATCGGCGTTGGAGAGCTTGACCTGGTCGAGGGCGGCCAGCAGCTCGGTGTCGTACGCCCGCAGCCGGTCCGGCTCCACCAGGTGCTCGGCCAGCTCGCCGTCGAGCGCGAGCAGGTCCTCGACCAGGGTGGGCAGCGACTTCGTCAGCGCCGGATACGGGCCCGGCGCGGTGCGCAGCACCCGGGCGGCCAGCTGGAAGCGCGTCGCGTCCGCGAGCAGGCGGGCGCTGGGCTCCAGGCCGATGCGCAGGCCGTGGTCCTTGAGGAGCTGGCCCGCGAAGGAGTGGTACGTCGAGATGCGGGGCTCACCGGGGTCGCCCTCGGCGCCGGCCGGGGCGGCGGCCCCCTGGGCGGGAACGCCGAACGGATCGGCCGGCTCCGTCACCCCCGCCGCGGCCAGGGCCTTGCGGACCCGCTCGGCCAGCTCGCCCGCCGCCTTGTTCGTGAACGTCAGCCCGAGCACCTGCTCCGGGGCGACCTGGCCCGTGCCGACCAGCCACACCACGCGCGCGGCCATGACCGTGGTCTTGCCGGAACCGGCGCCGGCCACGATGACCTGCGGGGCGGGCGGTGCGGTGATGCAGGCCGTCTGCTCCGGGGTGAACGGGATGCCGAGGAGCTCCTTGAGCTGCTCGGGGTCGGTGATACGCGCTGACACATCCGAGACCGTATCGGCCCCCACTGACAATCGCGGCAAAACCCAGCTGAGCGGGCCGGTGGGGCGAGGGGAGTCCCGTGTCACTCCACCACGTGCTGTCCCTCCGGCAGTGCCGAGCAGGAGTTGCGGAACGTGCAGTGGGTGCAGTGCCGGCCGGTGGTGGGGGTGAAGCGCTCCTCCAGGACCCGGCCGGCGGCGGTGGCGAGCAGTTCGCCCACCCAGTCCCCGGTCAGCGGCCCCTGCGCCTGGACGGCGGGGAGCGCGTCCCCGCCCTCCTTCTGGGGCGCGCCCAGCCTCAGGTGGACGAGTTCCGCGCCGCCCGGCTCCGGCCGCCGCCCCTCGAAGACGGCGTCCACCGCGCCCTCCCGTACCGCGAGCTGGTACACCGCGAGCTGCGGGTGGCGGGCGACCTCCGGGCCGGTCGGCTTCTGTTTGCCGGTCTTGAAGTCGACGACGTACGCCCGGCCCTCCGCGTCCCGCTCGACGCGGTCCATGCTCCCCCGGATACGGACCGCGTACTCGCCCGCTTCGAGGGTGACGTCGAAGCCGTGCTCGGTCGCGACGGTCTCGCGGCCCAGCGTGCCGCGCTCCATCACGTGCCAGCGCAGGAAGCGTTCCAGGGCGGCGCGCGCGTTGTCCTTCTCCTGCCGCGACTTCCAGGGCGCGTCGAAGGCGAGCGCGTCCCAGACCGAGTCCAGGCGCTCCATCAGGACGGACAGGTCGGCGGGCGTACGGCCGGAGGCGACCTCGTCGGCGAGTACGTGGACGACGTTGCCGAAGCCCTGGGCAGCGGTCGCGGGGGTGTCCGCCTTCACCTCGCGCCCGAGGAACCACTGGAGCGCGCAGGTGTTGGCGAGCTGGTCCAGCGCGCTGCCGGAGAGCGTCACGGGGCGGTCGCGGTCGCGCAGCGGTACGGCGCTGTGCGTCGGCTCGTACAGGCCCCACCACTGGTCGGGGTGGGCGGCCGGCACCAGCGGCTGGCCGTCGTCGTCGCGCAGCGCGGCCAGCTTCGCCAGCCGCTGCGCGGCGGCCTCGCGCAGCGCCGGAGTGGCCTGCGGGTCCACGGTGGTGGCCCGCAGCTCGGCCACCAGCGCGGCGACCGACAGCGGGCGGCGGGGGCGCCCGGTGACGTCCCGCGGCTCCACGCCCAGCTCGGTCAGGAAGCGGGACGGCTGGTCGCCGTCGTCGGACGCGGCCTTGACGGCGGTGACCACCAGGCGCTCGCGGGCGCGGGTCGCCGCCACGTAGAACAGCCGGCGCTCCTCGGTGAGCAGCGCGCCCGGGGGCAGCGGCTCGGCCAGCCCGTCCCGGCCGATCCGGTCCGCCTCCAGGAGCGAGCCACGGCGGCGCAGGTCCGGCCAGAGCCCTTCCTGTACGCCCGCGACGATCACGAGCCGCCACTCCAGGCCCTTGGAGCGGTGCGCGGTCATCAGGCGCACGGCGTCGGGGCGCACGGTCCGGCGGGTCAGGGTGTCGGCGGCGATGTCCTGGGCGTCCAGCTCCTCCAGGAAGTTGAGCGCGCCCCGGCCGCCGGTACGGGCTTCCGCACGGGCGGCGGTCTCGAACAGCGCCACCACGGCGTCCAGATCACGGTCGGCGTTGCGGGCCGCCGCGCC
Organism: Streptomyces albofaciens JCM 4342; assembly: GCF_008634025.1. Lineage (NCBI taxonomy): Bacteria > Bacillati > Actinomycetota > Actinomycetes > Kitasatosporales > Streptomycetaceae > Streptomyces > Streptomyces albofaciens. The sequence goes on from NZ_PDCM01000002.1 coordinate 3,217,425, forward strand.
ACCGCGCCGGGCGGTCCGCTCCAGCCGCTGCGACCAGGTGGGCGTGCCGTCCCACAGCGTCCACAGGGCTTCTTCGGCGGTGCCGCCGCGGGCCAGCAGGTCGCGGGTGGTGCGCAGCAGCTCACCGAGGTGCCGGGCGCCCTGCGCGTACGCCGGATCGTGCGCGACCAGGCGCTCCGGCTCGGCGAGCGCCCGCGCGATCAGCTGGTCGGAGGGTGCCGGTACGTCGTGCCCGGCCGCCCGCTCCTCCTCGCGCAGCGCCCGGCCCAGCCGGCGCAGGTCGGCGGCGTCCATGCCGCCGAGAGGGGAGGTGAGCAGTTCGATGGCCGTCTCGGCGGAGAGCCCGTGCACCGCCTCGGTGGGCTCACCGGCGGGTGCGGGGGCGTCATCGGCGGGTACGGGCGCGTCTTCGGTGAGCGCGTCATCGGCGGGCCCGTCTTCGGCGAGCGCGTCTCCGGCAGGCCCGTCTTGGGTGGGCCCGTCTCCGGCAGGCCCGTCTTCCGTGGGCCCGTCTCCGGCAGGCCCGTCTTCCGTGAGCCCGTCTTCCGTGAGCGCCTCTTCCGCGAGCCCGTCTTCGGCGGACGCGAACGCCGTCACCGCCGAAGGCTCTCCGGTCACCGCCGAAGCCGCCACCCGCAGCGCCGTGAGCAGCGGTGCCACCGCCGGTTCCCGGCGCAGCGGCAGGTCGTCGCCGTCGATCTCCAGGGGGACGCCGGCCGAGGTCAGCGCCCGGCGCACGCCGGGGATGGAGCGGGCGCCGGCGCGTACGAGGACGGCCATGTCACGCCACGGCACGCCGTCCTCCAGGTGCGCGCGGCGCAGGATGTCGGCGATGTTGTCCAGCTCGGCGCCCGGCGTCGGATACGTATAGACCTCGACGCGGCCCCCGTCCCGTACCGCCGCGAGGTCGCGGTGCTCCCGTACCTTCCGCGCGGGCAGCCGGGTCAGCGGCATACGGGAAGTGAGGCGCCGGGTGGCCGCCAGGAGGGCCGCACTCGAACGGCGGGAGGTGCCGAGTACCTCCACCGGCGCCGGATCGCCACCCGTACGAGGGAACATCAGCGGGAAATCGAGGATGCCGTTGACGTCGGCGCCGCGGAACGCGTAGATCGACTGGTCCGGGTCGCCGAAGGCCACGAGCGTACGGCCACCGCCGGCCAGCGCGCGCAGCAGCCGTATCTGCGAGGCGTCCGTGTCCTGGTACTCGTCCACGAACACCGCGTCGTAGCGCGCCGCCAGCTCCGCGGCGACCTCGTCGCGCTCTGCGAGCAGCACCGCCCGGTGCACCAGTTCGGCGTAGTCGAGCACGCCCTGCGCGTCCAGCACGTCCAGGTACTCCGCGAGGAAGGCGGCCGCCGCCCCCCAGTCGGGCCGCCCGGTGCGCCGCGCGAAGTCGGCAAGCGCTTCCGGGCCCAGCCCCAGTTCGCGGCTGCGCGCGAGCACCGCGCGCACCTCGTCGGCGAAGCCGCGCGTCGTCAGGCAGGCCCGCAGTTCGTCCGGCCAGCGCACCCGGGCCCGCCCGGCGGCCGCCAGTCCGGCCTGTCCTTCGAGCAGCTCGCGCACGACGAGGTCCTGCTCGGGTCCGGACAGCAGGCGCAGCGGGTCGGCGAAGAGGTCGGCGTCCTGGTGGGCCCGAACGAGCGCGTAGCAGTACGAGTGGAAGGTGGTGGCCTGCGGGGCGGCGGCGCTGCCCAGGCGCGCGGCGATCCGGTCCCGCAGTTCGACGGCGGCCTTGCGGCTGAAGGTCAGCACCAGCAGCCGCTCGGGGTCGGCGCCGTCCCGTACCCGCCGGGCCACCGCCTCCACGAGGGTCGTGGTCTTGCCCGTACCGGGCCCCGCGAGGACCAGCAGCGGCCCGGCGCGGTGGTCAACCACGGCGCGCTGGCGTGCGTCCAAAGCAGGAGGGTCCGCCGGTCCCGGCCGGGTACGCACCAGTCGGTACGCGCCGGAGGCATCCCGCCGCGCCGCTCGTCGGCGCGGCTGCGCGGACGGCACGGCCGAGGCCGAGAAGGAGGAACTCACGTGGATCGCCGGTCCTGGGAGGAGGTGCTGGTCGTGGTGCGCACCGCGGTGCGGCGCGGGCCGGTGCGGCCACCGCGCCGGACGCCGGGCGGCGGGGCGGTGGTGCGGGCCGTGCCCGACGCTACGCCAGGCGGCGCACGAGCCGCAGCGCGTCCCACGACGGTACCCGGGGCCGGGGTGCGGATGCGGAGGCCCGTGCCGGACGTGCCCGGCCGGAAGGGAGCGCCGGAGGTGTCGTACGGGCAGGCCGGGACCGCCGCGCCCTGCGCAGCGGCCGGTACGCGCTCGTCCGGTACGCACTCGGCCGGTACGCGCTCGTCCGGTACGCGCTCGTCCGGTAGGCGCTCGTCCGGTACGCACTCGGCCAGTACACGCTCGGCCGTGACGGCGGGCAGGCTGCGGGCCGGACCCGCCGGAAAGCGCTGTCCGGCTCAGCCCCCCATCGCCCCGGCTCCCGCTGCCCCGATCACCGTCCCCCTCCCCGCGTCAGTCCCCTCGCACCGGATCGCTGCCGTCCCAGCGGGCCCGCCGCAGGTCGAGGCGGGGTATGTGCCCCTCGGCCGACCGGGCGGCCTCCCGCAGCGGGGTGCCCTCCCGCCTGTAGTGCTCCATCGCGCGCAGCTCGGCGCCGGGCAGCAGGCGGCCGTCGGCGCGCACGACGCGCCACCACGGCACGGCGCCTCCGTACAGGGCCATCACCCGGCCCACCTGGCGCGGCCCGCCCACGCGCCACCCGGGGTCGTCCTCGCGGCAGCCTTCGGGCGGGTCCTCCCCCGCGAGCCACTCGGCGACGTCGCCGTACGTCATCACGCGGCCGGGCGGGATCAGCTCCGCGACTGCCAGTACGCGTTCCGCGTACACGGGGATCCGCTCTCCGCCGGAATCCGACGGGCCCCCGCCGCCCTTCCGGCGCCCGTCACCGCCGTGCCCACCGGGCTCACCGTCCCCGGAAAGCCCTCCCGTTTTCCCACTCATTCGGCCCATCCTGCACCATGCCACCGACAGTCCCCCGTGGCCTGCGCGGTTGCGCGCCGACGGCGTGCGCGGGCGGGCGCGGCGGCGTATGTTCCGTTTTCCGGCCCTTCGAAATGCACCCTGATGCCCCCCGCCTCCCCACGGCCATGCCACCATCTTCCGGGCGGTGACTGGTGATACGAGATCAAGAAGAGACGGCCGAACAGCAGGGTGCGGTGCCTCCGTGGGAGGCCGGCACCCCTGAGGCGCTGTCCACCGCCACCCCCGCCCGGGGGGACGGGAAGCAACGGGGGAAGCCGTCACAGGCTTCCGAGACCGAAAAGGCGAGCACGATCGAGAAGGCCGGAAGAGCCGACGAGTCCGGGAGCCCGGAGGGGCCGGACCAGCCCCGCCGGGCCGACACGGCGACCGCTTCCAGCGGAGCGGGGGGCGCGGCAGAAGAGGAATCCACGGCCGACGGGACCGCGGGGGCCGGACCGCCCGCACCGTCGGGGACGACCGGCACATCCACGCACGGAAAGTCCGGACCGGACCGGCCGAAGATGGACGGGCCGAAGGCGGACCGGCCCGAGCCCGACAGGCACATGCCCGACACGTCCAGGCCCGACCGGCCCAAGCTCGGCCAGTCGAAGGCGGACCGGCCGAGCCCCGGCAAGTCACAGCCGAAGAAATCCAAGCCCGACCGGCCGAAGACGGAAAAGCCGAGGTCGGGCGGCGCGTCGAAGGCGGAGAAGGCCGACCGCACCGCCCCGCCCTTCGACCACGTGGGCAGCGAGTTCCACGTGGACCAGGTCTCCGGTGACGAGCCGCTGCTCCCCGCCCGGGTGCACCGGCCCTCCGACCTGATGCGCCTGCTGCTGGGCATCGTCGGCATCGCGCTGGTGCTGCTGCTGGCCACCTTTGCGCACGGCACGACCCAGGGCCTCCAGCGCGACATCGGCGAGGGCGCCGGGCTGGCGCCGCGCCTGCTGATCAACTTCGCCGGGCTGGCATCGAGCGTGGCCGTGCTGATCGTGCCGGTGGCCTTCGCCGTGGAGCGGCTGATCAAACGCGACGGGCTGCGGATCGCGGACGGCGTGCTGGCGGCGGTCCTCGCGCACGGCGTCTCGCTGGCCACCGATCTGTGGGTGGCCGAGGCGGCCCCGGAGTCCATCCGGGTCGCGCTGACCCAGCCGCTGGCCAACGGCGGGCTGACCGCGCCGGTGCACAGCTATCTCGCGCCCGTCATCGCGTACATGACAGCGGTGGGCATGTCACGGCGCCCCCGCTGGCGGGTGGCGATGTGGTGCGTCCTGCTGCTGGACGCCTTCGCCGTGCTCGTCGGCCGCTACACGACACCGTTCGCCATCGTCACCACCATCCTCATCGGCTGGACGGTGGCCTTCGGGACGCTGTACGCGGTCGGCTCGCCCAATGTGCGCCCCACCGGCCAGAACCTCCTGGCCGGCCTGCGCCGGGTCGGCTTCCACCCGGTCAGCGCGGTGCGCGCGGAGGACATCGGCAACCCCGAGCACCCGGAGCACGCCGACCGGGGCCGCCGCTACATCGTCACCCTGGAGGACGGCCCGCCCATCGACGTGACCGTCGTGGACCGCGAGCGGCAGGCCCAGGGGTTCTTCTACCGGGTCTGGCGCCGGCTGTCGCTGCGCGGCATCAACCAGCGCCGCAGCCTCCAGTCGCTGCGCCAGGCGCTGGAGCAGGAGGCGCTGCTGGCGTACGCGGCCATCGCGGCCGGCGCCAGCGCCCCCAAGCTGATCGCGACTTCCGAGCTGGGCCCGGACGCCGTGATGCTCGTGTACGAGCACATCGACGGCCGGCCGCTGGACGCGCTGCCGGACGAGGAGATCACCGACGAGCTGATGCGCAACGCCTGGCGGCAGGTGGCGGCGCTCCAGTCGCGGCGCATCGCCCACCGGCGCCTGGTGGGCGACGCCCTCCTGGTGGATCGTTCCGGCAGCATCATCCTGACCGACCTGCGCGGCGGCGAGATCGCCGCCGGCGATCTCGTCCTGCGGATGGACATCGCTCAGTTGCTGACCACGTTCGCGCTGCGGACGGGCGCCGAGCGGGCGGTGGCCGCCGCCGTCGACGTACTCGGTCCGGACGCGGTCGCCGACAGCCTGCCGCTGCTCCAGCCGATCGCGCTCAGCCGCACCACCCGGTCCACGCTGCGCCAGCTGGCCCGCGAGCGCTCCGCGCGGGAGCGCGAAGCGGTCCTGGAGGCGTCGCGCGCCGCCAAGGAACGCAAGGCTGCCGAGGCCGCCCGACGGGGCGGCGCACACACACAGGAGCAGCCGACCAACCGCAAGGCAGCGCGCGCCGAGAAGAACGCCGAGCGGCGGGCCGTCGACGAGGCGCTGGAGGAGGCCCGCGAGGAGGACCTGCTCTCGCAGATCCGCCAGCAGGTGCTGCTGATCCGGCCGACCGCGCCGGTCGAGCCGGCCCGTCTGGAGCGGATCCGGCCACGCACCCTCGTCAGCTGGATCGCCGGCGTCTTCGCCGCGTACTTCCTGCTCTCGCAGATCACCCACGCCAACCTGGGCCAGGTGGTCGGCGAGGCGCAGTGGCTGTGGGTGGTGGCGGCGCTGGTCTTCTCGGCGCTGACCTACCCGGCGGCGGCGATGAGCCTGCTCGGCTTCGTCCCGGAGAAGGTGTCCTTCCTGCGGACGGTGACCGCGCAAGTGGCGGGCAACTTCGTCAAGCTGGTCGCGCCGGCCGCGGTGGGCGGTGTGGCGCTCAACGCCCGCTTCCTCCAGCGCTCCGGCATCCGGCCCGGCCTGGCGGTGGCGAGTGTGGGCGCGTCCCAGCTGTTCGGGCTGGGCTGTCACATCGTGCTGCTGCTGACCTTCGGCTATCTGACCGGCACCGAGCGCACGCCGTCGCTCTCGCCGTCCCGCGCGGTCATCGCGGGCCTGCTGACCGCCGCCGTGCTGGTCCTGGTGGTCACCGCCGTGCCGGTGCTGCGCAAGTTCATCGTGACGCGCGTGCGGTCGCTGTTCGCGGGCGTGGTGCCGCGGATGCTCGACGTCCTCCAGCGGCCGAAGAAGCTGGCGGTCGGCATCAGCGGAGCGCTGCTGCTCACAGCGGCGAACGTGATGTGCCTGGACGCCTCGATCCGCGCGTTCGGCGGGGGCGGGGAGCTGAGCTACGCGACCATCGCGGTGGTCTTCCTCGCGGGCAACGCGGTGGGCTCCGCGGCACCCACCCCCGGCGGCGTGGCCGCCATCGAGGGCTCACTGACCGTCGGCCTGACGCTGGCCGGACTGACCGGGGACATCGCCTTCCCCGCGGTACTGCTGTTCCGTCTGGTGACCTTCTGGCTGCCGGTG